>DASPGR010000001.1:0-2960 GCA_035620515.1 Burkholderiales bacterium
GGATGCGTGGTCCTCTGGCCGCGGTGGCAACGCTCTGTGCAGTGGCCATGCGGATCAATCCGCGGGGATCGCCAGCGTGCTGGCAATCAGGCAGCTCAGGGTGACCGCCTTGCCCATCGGCAGCTGCTCGTGGTGCCACGGATCGCCGACATCGGCTTTGAAGGTGACGCCGTTGCCGAGATCGACGTCGTAGCGCAGCGTGTTGCCGAGGTACGCGGCAAACGAGATCTTTCCCTTGAGGTGATTGCGTTCGCCGGCGGACTCACCGTCCACCGCGGCGTTCTCGGGGCGTATGCAGATGACGCAGCGGTCGCCCACGCGCAGCCGTTCGTCGTGGATCGCCGAGATCTCGCCCACCTCGGTATCAACGCGCACGTTCCGAAGAGAGCCATCGATTGCCCGCACCGTTCCATCGAGGAGATTGTTGATGCCGATGAATTCGGCGACGAAGCGGTTGGCGGGCCGCTCGTACAGCGCCTTGGGCGGCCCGATCTGGAACACCTTCCCCTGGTTGAGGACCGCGATTCGATCGGACAGCGTGAGCGCCTCCTCCTGGTCATGGGTCACGTAAATCGTGGTGATGCCGAGCTCCTTCTGGAGCTTGCGGATCTCGGCCCGCACCTGGATGCGGATCTTGGCGTCGAGGTTCGAGAGCGGCTCGTCGAGCAGCAGGATCTGGGGATTCAGCACGAGCGCGCGGGCGAGCGCCACGCGTTGCTGCTGTCCGCCCGAGAGCTGCCCCGGGTAACGCTCGCCGAGGCCGGCGAGCTTCACCTTCTCGAGCACGTCGTGGACGCGCCCGGCGATCTCGGACGAGGAAACCTTGCGCAGCTTGAGCCCGTAGGAGACGTTTTCAGATACCGTCATGTGCGGCCACAGGGCGTAGTTCTGGAACACCATGCCGATGCCGCGCTCGTGCGCCGGCACGGCGTTGACCACGCGGCCGTCGAACCGGATCTCACCCCCGTCGGGGGCGTAGAAACCGGCCACCAGCCTCAGCAGCGTGGTCTTGCCGCACCCCGAGGGCCCAAGCAGGGTGAAGAGCTCCCCCTCTTCGATCGAAAGACTGACCTCGCTGACCACCGCCAGCGGCCCGAAGCGCTTCGTGAGATTCGCAACCGAAATGCGCACGTGACGTCAGGCCGGCGATGAAGAGCCCCCCAATGAAACGCGCGACGCGCTGTGACGATCCTCGCTCGCAACGCACCGGCGTTTCATAGTGTCAGGGGCTCCAAATTCGCGACCTATTTCTTCTTCAGCTGCTCCGCGACGGATTCGATCTCCTTGCGGAACTGCGAGTTGACCTCCTGATAGCGCTTCTGGGCGATGTCGTCGTCGTAAATATTGACGACGTCGACGTCGAAATAGGAGCGCAGGCCGCCGGTGAACTCGACGGCCATTTCCGCCTGGGACCCCGCCTTGCCCTCGACGCGGTACTTGGGCGTGATCGGGAAGACACCCCGCTCCATCGCCATCCGCTGCCCGCGCTCCGAGAGCATGTACTCGATGAAGGCGCGCGCCGCCTTGGGATGCTTGGCGCCCGCGAGGACGGCGATCGGCTCCGGCGTGATCCAGGCGGTCTTCGGCGCCGCGAACTTGATCTCGTAGCCGGCGAGGCGGTCCTCGAACGCCATGTAGCTCGGCACCGCGAACCCCGCCGCGAACTCCCCCCGCGCCACGACCGACGGCACGTCACGGCTGCGCGCAGTGAAGATGCCGGTGTTGCCGGCAAGGCGTTTCAGCCACTCCCACCCCTTGGCATCGCCGTCGCGCTGGAGGATCACCTCGTAGGTCGCGTGGCTGCTGGAGGAGCGCGTCGGCGCGCACTGCGCGACGTTGCCCTTCAGCCCGGGATGCAGCAGATCGTCCCAGTCCTTGGGCTCCGGCACGCCGAGGCGGGCGAGGAGTTTCGGGTGATACACCAGCCCGTAGGGCTCGAGCACCGTGCCGACCCAGAAGCCCTTGGGGTCCTTCAGCGGAATGGGTTTTGGCTTGCCGATGCTCGGCGGAATCGCGTCCACCACAGCTTTCGGCAGATCGAGCTTCGCGAGCAGCTTCTGCTCGGAGAGCTTGTCGAAGAGCGCGCTCTCCCCGCCCCAGAAGATGTCGGCATCGGGCCGCCCCTTCCATTCGACGATACGGCCGTAAGCGACCGGCGTGCCGGCCGCGAGCGAACTCGTCTTGACCGTGATGTTCCACTTCTCCTTCGCGTACTTGGCGAAATCCGCCAGCGCCGGGTCGGTCAGCGTCCTCGCAACCGGCGTGATCAATACCAGCGTGTTCTCGATCGGCTGCGCCGCAACCGGCGCAGCCGTGGCAAGCGCCGCCAGCAACGCGATCGCGCTCGTTTTCCTCAATGCAGTCATGTGATCCTCCCAAGGTGGGGCGCCCCCGCCCCGCTTTGCACATCGTGCCTGACACCGGACTGCAGCAATTGACCCAGATCAAACTCCCCCGGTGAGCTTTATACACCCACGGCGCTGTCGAGGCGGTAGGGATGCGCCAGCAGACGCGCGATGGCGGCATCGAGGTTGGCCCCGTGGTTCAGAACCTCGTCCACCGCCCCGGCGATCGGCATGTCCACACTGTGGCGCGCCGCCAGTGTCGCGACGGCCTCCGCGGAGTGCACCCCTTCCTGGACCGTGACGCGCTCGCGCAGGACGTCCTCGAGCCGCCGGCCCTCGCCGAGGGCGATTCCGAGCGACGTGTTGCGCGAGCGCACGCTGTTGCAGCTCAGGCTCAGGTCGCCGGCCCCGGAGAGCCCCATGAACGTCTCCCAGCGGGCGCCCATGGCCACGCCGAGGCGCGCCATCTCGGCGAGCCCGCGCGCGAACAGCGTCGCGCAGGCGCTTTCCCCGAGCTTCTTGCCCATCGCTACACCGCTCGCAATGGCGAGCACGTTCTTGAGCGCGCCGCCGATATGGGCGCCGATCGGGTCGTCAGAAAGATAGGCCCGGAAG
>DASPGR010000002.1:0-8525 GCA_035620515.1 Burkholderiales bacterium
CGTCCAGTTCAAGGGCGGCGGACCCGCCCTCGTCGCGGCAATCAGCGGCGAAGTCGGCGTCGCGTTCTCGGGCGTGGCCGGCGCCACCGGCTACGTGGAGACCGGCCGCCTGCGGGCGCTTGGCGTGACGAGCTTGAAGCCTGTGGGGGCGCTCCCTGGAGTGCCTCCGATCGCCGAGGCGCTGCCGGGCTACGAGTTTGTCGCGTGGTTCATCGTTGCCGCGCCCAAGGGCACGCCGCGCGCGATCATCGCCCAGCTGAACGAGCACTTCCTGAAGATGGTCAAGTCACCCGAGATGGTCCAGAAAATGGAGCGGGCCGGGATCGATGCCATCGGCACCACGCCCGAAGAGGCCGCGAAGACACTGGCATCCGATCTGAAGCGCTACGCGACCGTGATCAGGGAACGCAACATGCGCGCCGAGTAGCCGCTGCGCCGCCGCCCTCCGCCCTCATCCTTCGTCCGGTCCTGCCGCGCCGAGCGCACGCGCCGTCTTCTCGCGGCCGAGGGCGATCAGTTCCTCCGCGCGCCAGAATTCGTGGAACTGGCATGCATTGCGGGGGATGTCGATCGTCACGTCCGGGGAATAGGCAGCAAGCTTCAGCCGTGCGATGGTGTTCTGCATCGTTTCCATCGACGCGAGGATGATCTCGGCGAGTCCGACGGAGGGCGCATCGGGCGTGCGCGCGAGGCCCAGGCCCTCGATGAAGCTGGCAATCCGCTGCCGATACGCGGATGCCACGCTGGTGCGCGGAGTCGCGGGCGAAGGCGCCCTCGCCTCCTCGCGGCCGCTCAGATTCACCGCGATCGTGAGCTCGGTGGTGTCATTGAGCGTGGGGGCGATCGGGATCGGGTTGACGATGCCGCCGTCGAGCAGCCGCCGCCCCTCGTATTCGAAAGGAGTGAAAATCAGCGGGATCGAGATGGAGGCGCGGATGGCGTCGAAGAGCTTGCCTTCGCGCAGCCAGACTTCCTTGCCGGTGGCGAGATCGGTCGCGACCGCAGTGAAAGACATGGGCAGATCGTCGATCAGGCAATCGCCGATCAGCTCGCGCAGCACGGTGATGATGCGCTCGCCCTTGAAGAGGCCGGCGCGGCCAAAGGACGGGTCGAGCAGGCGCACGACGTCGATTCGCTCGAGCGCCGACACCCAGTCCGCATACGCCTCGAGCTTGCCGGTCGCATAGATGCCGCCCACGAGCGCACCCATGGAAGAGCCTGCGATCGAGCGTATGACGTAGCCGTTCTCGGTCAGCCATTGGATCACGCCGATGTGGGCGAGGCCGCGGGCGCCACCGCTTCCGAGAACCAGAGATACGGTAATGGGGCGGGCCATGGCGCAGTTTACGCCGCGCCGGAGCGCCTTGCCGGATTCGTCATTCCCGGACACCGTCGCCTTTCAGTGCTGGCTCGCCCCCCTTGCGTCGAGCTTCAGGCAGAATCACCGGTGCCCGCAACGGATCTTCATCTCCATTGAGCGCCGCCAGCCCGGAACCTTCGCCCGATACGCGGTTGAGCACTCATCGCCAGATCTGGGCCATGGCCGGCCCGATCATCCTGGCGAACATCTCCGTGCCGCTCTTGGGCGCCGTGGACACCGCGGTCGTCGGCCACCTGCCGGAGCCCTACTACATCGGCGCCGTCGGCATCGGCGCGATGCTCTTCAATTTCATCTACCATCTCTTCAACTGCCTGCGCATGGGCACCACCGGCCCGACGGCGCAGGCGCGCGGCGCGGGCGACCACGTCGAAGTGCGGGCGATGATCGCGCGCGCGCTGCTTCTGGCCGGCGCCATCGGGGCCGTCCTCGTCGCGCTGCAATGGCCGATCATCGCAATCGCTTTGTGGCTGATCAACGCGAGCGCGGAAGTCGAGCGCTACGCCCGCGACTACTTCCTGATCCGCGTGTGGGCCATGCCGGCGGTTCTCGGCACCTTCGCCGTCATCGGCTGGTTCTATGGGCTGCGCAACGTGCGGCTGCCGCTTGCCATGCAGATCTTCACCAACGTGCTCAACATCGGGCTCGACTTCCTGTTCGTCTTCGGCTTCGGCTGGGGCGTCGCGGGTGTCGCCGCGGCTTCGGTGATCGCGGAATACGCGGGCCTGCTGTTCGGCCTGGTCTGCGTGCGGCGGGCGTTGCGCCGCCTGCCGGGTGCCGGCGGCCGGGCCCGGGTGCTGGATCGGGCGCGGCTCCTGCGCATGCTGTCCATCAACAGCGATATCGTTGTGCGTACCCTCTTCATTGTCTCGGTGTACGCGTTCTTCATGGCGAGGAGCGCAGAGCTGGGCGACGTGACGCTCGCAGCAAACCAGGTGCTGCAGAATTTCCTGGTCTTCACCTCGTACGGGCTCGACGCCTTTGCCCATGCCGCCGAGGCCATCCTGGGCGAGGCCGTCGGCCGGGGCGATCGCGCCGCGTTCCAGCGCGACATGCGCGTGGTGTTCCTGTGGTCCGGGATCGTGGGTGCGGTCAATGCCGCCCTCTACGGCCTCGCCGGCCACGGCATCATTGGCCTCCTGACCGGGATCCCCGAGGTGCGCGCGGCGGCGGCCGCCTACCTCTTCTGGCCGGCGCTGATGCCACTGATTTCAGTCTGGGCCTTCACCTACGACGGCGTCTATCTTGCGGCCACCAGCACGCGCGCCATGCGAAACACGGTGATGATCTCCTTCGCGGTCTTCCTCGCCACGCTCTACGCATTGATGCCGCTATTGGGGAATCATGGCCTGTGGATCGCGGTGGCTGTGTTCCTGGGCTGCCGTGGCCTGCTGCTGCATCTCCTCTATCCCCATCTCCTTCGGACCGGCGCGATGGCGGGAATGGATCGATGAACCCGCCCGGCCTAGCGAATTGCCGCCTGGTAGACGCAGAGCGCGCCGGCAACCACGATCACCGCGAAGGTCAGCGCGGCGCCCACCACGCGGCCGAATGGAAAATGCTTCGTGAAAGAGAGTGCATAGCCGTGGAGCAGCCGCGCGCCAAGCAGCGTCGCACCCAGGCCATGCAGCACATAGGACGGAAAGCGGGAGAGCTCCAGGACGGCGAGCAACAGCAGCGCGAGCGGAACGTATTCGGAGAAATTCGCGTGCCCGCGGATCGCCCGCTGCAGCGGCGGCTTGCCGCCGTCGCCGAAACCGACCTTGTGCTGGCGGCGCTGGTCGACGACCCTCACTCCGAGAACCACGAACCAGAGCGCGAGCAGACCGGCGTAGAGCGGAGTGACAGCCATGATCCTTGCTCCCGGCGCATTGGAGAACGGCCATTATCCTGTGCGGCGTCCCTCCCGAAAATATGCATGAGTTTGCCGATGGGCGCGGCCTGCGATGCTTCGCGGCGGTTCGGTCGGGACGAGGCCCTGACTTGATTCAGTCCTGCCTGCGGTTAAGTTAAGATTGCCGCTCATATTTTGCGCGGCATCGCGCAGCGAGCCGCCTGAATTCCTGGAGAACATCTCATGACGAAGCGCTGGAAGAAACGCCCGGAGGGCTCGAGCTGGGGCGAGTTCGGAGACGACGACCAGCGCGGCCGGATGAACCTCCTGACCGACGCGCGCCGGCTGCAGGCGCTGAAGGAGGTCAAGACCGGCCGCGCGTTCTGTCTCAGCCATCCGCTCGACCGCCCGGGCGGCAGCGTGCTCAATGCCTTCCGCAAGCCGCCTGTGTTCCATCCCGTCATGCGGGGCGAGCTCGTCTACTTCAACCTGGCGATGGAAGAAGCCGATCCGCGCTACACGGACGTCGGGTCGGACGAGGCCGTCATGCTCTACACCCAGTACTCGACGCACTGGGACGGATTCGCCCACAAAGGCTCGCTCTTCGACGCCGATGGCGACGGCAAGGGCGAGAAGGTGTTCTACAACGGATTCCAGATTGTCGACCGCGACGGCCGCGGCACGCAGGGCGCGCTCGGCGCAATCAATCTCTCGGTCGCGACGATGGCGGAGACCGGAGTGCAGGGGCGCGGCGTCATGCTCGATCTGCGCCATCATTTCGGAGATGAGCGCGTTGCGATCACCTGGGAGCTGCTCGAACGCATCCTGAAGGCCGACTCCGTCACCGTGGAAAAGGGCGACATCCTTTGCATACACACCGGCCTTGGGCAGCTCATCCGCGACGCTGACGGCAAGCTCGACAACTCCATCAGGACAAAGTGCGCGGTGCTCGACGGCTACGACAAGCGGCTGCTCGAATGGATCGCCGACACCGGCGTCGCGGCGATCGCTGCGGACAACCTCGCGGTCGAGCGCTCCTCGACGCTCGGCGCCGATCCACGGCTGCCCCATCGCGGCCCCGGGCTGCCGCTGCACGAGCACTGCCTGTTCAAGCTCGGCATCCACCTGGGCGAACTGTGGTATCTCACCGAGCTCGCGGGCTGGCTGCGGCAGAACGGGCGCAGCCGTTTTCTTCTCACCGCGCCGCCGCTGCGGCTGCCCGGGGCGGCGGGCTCTCCTGTCACGCCCGTGGCCACAGTCTGACGGCGTGATGGGTAATGGGTGATGAAAACCAGGTTGTACACCGCCCCTTTTCATCACTATCATTCGTTACCTGCATGATTTACTTTCCCGGATGATGAATCAAGCGTTCCGCTTTTTGCCCGCCGCCCTCTGCCTTTCGGCGTTACTGCTGCCTCCACCAAACGCAGCGGCCGAGTTCAGTGCTTGCCTCGGCAAGCTGCGTGGCGATGCGGCCGCGCAAGGCATCAGCGCGCAGCTCTTCGACGCGGTCATGCGCGGGGTGGAGCCCGACCGGAGCGTGCTGAAGGCCATGGAGTACCAGCCCGAGTTCACGGTTCCGGTATGGGACTACGTCGCCGGTTTCGTGGACGAGGAGCGCATCAACGACGGCAAGGAGAAGCTCGTTCAATGGGCCGAGTTGCTCGAGGAGATCGAGCGCCAGTTCGGCGTCGACCGGCACGTCATCGTGGCGCTCTGGGGCGTCGAGACGAATTACGGAAAGGTGATGGGCCGCCGCCCGCTGGTGAGATCGCTCGCGACGACTTCGTGCTTCGGCCACCGGCAGGATTTTTTCCGCGGCCAGCTGATCGCGGCCCTGCGCATACTCCAGGATGGAGAGATGCCGCCCGAGTCCATGGCGGGCTCCTGGGCCGGGGCGTTCGGCCAGACGCAGTTCATGCCGACCACTTTCCAGCGGCTTGCAGTCGACGTCGACGGCGACGGCCGGCGCAACATCGTCGACTCCGTGCCCGACGCGCTCGGATCGGCCGCGAACTATCTTGTCGATGCGGGGTGGACAAGCGGCGCGCCCTGGGGCTACGAGGTGCGCCTCCCGGACAACTACCAGGGTCCGTCAGGGCGCCGCACGCGGCGCACGCTCGAGTTCTGGAGCCGGCAGGGCATCCGCCGCATCGACGGCAGTGCGCTCACAGGCAACGACCCCGCTGCGCTCTTTCTGCCTTCCGGGCGGGAGGGTCCCGCGTTTCTCGTGTTCCGCAATTTCAATGCGATCCATTCCTACAACCCGTCCGAGTCGTACGCGCTTTCGATCGCGCATCTCTCCGACCGGTTGCGCGGGGCGGGTCCCTTCAGCACGCCGTGGCCCACGGATGACCCGGGGCTCTCGCGCGCCGAGCGGCGCGAGCTTCAGCGCCTGCTCAATCAGAAGGGCTACGACGTCGGCAAGCCCGATGGCGTCATCGGTTCGCGCACGCGCGCGGCGATCGAGGCGTTCCAGGGAGAAAGCGGTCTGCCGGTCGACGGCCACCCGGGGAAGAACGTGCTGCGCGCGCTCCGCGGCGGGGAATAGCGGGGGCAGGCACGCTGTTTGTCGGATTGCAGGGCGACCGATGTCTGACAAGGCGATGCATGGACCCAATGCGGCGCAGAGGAACGAAGCGCTGGCCCGCGTGCGCTCTTACGCGCGCGGGCGGCTCACGATTCTCGCCGTTTTGGCGCTGGCCGGAGGTCTGTTCCTGGCGGCACCAGGCTACGGCGCGGGTACGCGAACTGTGGACATCGAGGTGAGGAACGGCAAAGTCGTCGGCAAGAACTCGGTTCGGGTGACCCGGGGCGATACCGTGGAGCTGCGCTGGGTGAGCGACAAGCCGCTCGAGCTTCACCTTCATGGCTACGACGTGACGACCCACGTCGTCCCGGGGACGCCGGCTACGATGAAGCTCCGCGCCCACGCGACCGGTCGCTTTCCCGTCGAGATTCACGGGGAGAAGAAATCATCAGGCGGCCACAGTCACAAGCCGCTCTACTACCTCGAAGTCTATCCCGACTGACCCGCACCCGCATGCCGCAAGGTCGTCGGAGCATTGCCGCCGGATGGTTCGCCGTGCCGCTTCTTGTGCCGGCGAGCGCGCTGGCTCACGGCTTCGCCGTTCGCTACGACTTGCCGGCCCCGCTCGGCTTCTACCTCGCCGGCGCCGGCGCCACGGTCGTACTCACTTTTCTCGCATTGGCGCTGTGGTCATGGTCGCGCACGTCAACCTCCCGGACGGCGCCGCCGCAGAGGGTCCTGCCGCGAGCCGGCCGGATCGTTTCCAACCGTTGGGTTGCAGGTGTCCTGCAGGCCATCGCAGCAGGCTTCTTCGTGCTGGTCGTGGCCGCAGGCCTCTTCGGCGACATCGACCCCTACAAGAACATCTCGACCACGTTTGTCTGGGTGATCTGGTGGGTCGGCATGATGTTCATCAACACGTTCATCGGCGATGTCTGGGCGCTGGTCAACCCGTGGAACATCATTTTTGCCTGGGCCGAGAAGCTCGCGCGCGCAGTCAATCGCAATGCCAGGCTGTCCCTTGACCTGCCGTACCCGAGAAGGCTCGGGTTGTGGCCTGCGCTCATTCTCTTCCTGGCATTCGCCTGGCTCGAGCTCACGTGGGGCGAGGGCGAGGATCCCCGGAAGCTGGCCTCCGTTATCGTCCGCTACTCCCTCTTCACCTGGGCCGCGATGGTCGTTTTCGGGCGCCGGACCTGGCTTGCGCATGGAGAAGCCTTCGCCGTCGTGTTCTCCACGTTTGCGCGCTTTGCCCCGCTCGCGCTCGGCGTCACGGGCCATGGCGGGCTCCGATGCGAGCACGGCCGGGAGACGAACGCAGGCGTCGTCACCGGTTGCGCGGCGTGCTTTGAAGCAGCGCCGCCCGCCCGCCGCGCGATCGTGCTGCGCGTGCCGGGAGCCGGGCTGCTCACGCAACAGCCGGTGTCGGCGTCGATGGCAGCGATGGTGCTGACGCTCCTTGCCACGGTCACGTTCGACGGCTTCCTCACGACCCCGACCTGGATTGCCATCCATGAATATCTGCAGGCGCTGCCGCTGCTCGCACCGCTGTGGGAGGCGCCGTGGATGACGCTGAAGCTCAAGTTCTACCTGCTGGAGACGCCGGTGCTGCTGCTCTTCCCGTTCGCCTTCGCCGCCGCATTCCTGCTTTGCTGCCGGTTGACGAGCGCGGTGGGCGCAGGAGCGACGACGGGCACGATCGCCGGATATTTCGTGCTGACACTGCTTCCCATCGCCATCGCCTATCACCTGGCCCACTACGTGGTGTACCTGCTGCTGACAGGGCAATTCATCATTCCCAACCTTTCCGATCCTTTCGGCTTCGGCTGGGATCTCTTCGGCACGGCGTCATACAAGGCCGATATCGGGCTGATTGGCGCAAAGTTCGCCTGGTATACCGGAGTCATCGCCATCGTCACCGGACACATGATTGCGGTCTACCTCGCGCATCGGACGGCGCTGCGACTTTTCAGCGACGGGAGGCGATCACTCCGCAGCGAGCTTCCCATGCTGGCGCTCATGGTGGCATACACGATGATCAGCCTCTGGATCATCGCGCAGCCGACCGTGCAGTGAGCAAGGCCCGGGACTATGCTTTAATCACGGTTTGCCTCGGATCGAGACAGCATGACGCAAAGAGAATTTGCCGGCCTGGTCGTCGGAATCTGCATCTCGGGTTGGGCCCACGCCCAGGTCACGGTAGACGAGCCGTGGATACGGGCAACCGCCCCGGGGCAGACGGTGGCCGGCGGCTACATGAAGCTCAAGAGCGCGAAACCGTCGGCGCTGGTCGAGGTGAGCACACCTTTGACAGCGCGGGCCGAGATCCACGAGATGTCCATGGAGGCCGGCGTCATGAAAATGCGCGCCGTCCCGAAAGTCGATCTGCCGGCCGGGAAGACGGTCGAGTTCAAGCCGGGCGGCTATCACCTGATGCTCATGAATCTCGCGCGGCCCCTGCGCGACGGCGAAACGGTCCCGATCACGCTGGTATTCGAGGGACCGGACAAGAAGCGCGAGCGGGTTGAGGTCAATGCCCGGGTACGCGATGTCCGCGCCGGCATCCACGGTGACATGAAGCACGGCCATTGATGCCCGTTTCCGCCGCCTGCTTTTCGCCTCTCCGGTCACCGGTCATTTCCCAGTCGCCATCCGCCATTCGCCCTTCGCCATCCACATGGCGTTGACGTCCCCTGCGGGGGTATGGTTGACTCGGCCGCTGGAATCGAGAACCGAACCAAACGGAGGGGAACATCAAGACCAGGAAGAAAAAGCGCACCGCC
>DASPGR010000003.1:0-13124 GCA_035620515.1 Burkholderiales bacterium
GCGAGCGGCGTGCGCTCGCCCATGGCAAAGGCCTCGCCGCAATAGGTGTCGAATCCGAGCAATGTCACGGCGACATCAGCAACCGGCACCTGCCACGGGCCCACCATCTGGTCGCGCGCGGTAAGGCCCCCCACGGTCCGATCGCCGATCGTGATGAGAAAGGTCTTGTCCGCGACCGACGGAAGACGCAGCACGCGATAGGCGGCCTCGCGCAGCGCGATCCCGGCGCACTCGAACGGCGGAAGCTCGCGCGGCTCGTGCACCACGTTGCGCGTCAACTTCGGCGGATTCCCGAGCACGACCCCGAGATCCATATCGACCGCGTTGTTTCCGAAAAAGGTGTCAGACACCTTTAGGCGGCCGTCGGCCGTCGCGCTGCCCAACACCGCAAAGGGACAGCGCTCGCGCTCGCAGATCGCCCGGAAACGTCCGAGATCGTGAGGGGCGATCGCCAGCACGTAGCGCTCCTGGGCCTCGTTGCACCAGATCTGGAGCGGCGACATGCCCGGCTCCTCGTTCGGGATGCGGCGCAATTCGAGGGCCCCACCCCGCCCGGCTGAATGCACGAGCTCGGGTACGGCGTTGGAAAGACCACCAGCGCCGACGTCGTGGATCGAAAGGATCGGGTTCGCCGCGCCAAGTGCCCAGCAGCGGTCGATAACCTCCTGCGCCCGGCGCTCGATCTCGGCGTTGCCGCGCTGGACCGAATCAAAGTCGAGATCCTCCAGGTTGGCGCCCGTATCCATGCTCGAGGCCGCCCCGCCGCCGAGGCCGATCAGCATGCCCGGTCCGCCGAGCTGAACCAGCAGAGTGCCCGCGGAAAAGGGCTGCTTCCTGGCTTGTTCAGCAGCCAGGTTCCCGACGCCGCCGGCGATCATGATCGGCTTGTGGTAACCACGCACCGCGCCTGCCACAGGCTGCTCGAACGTCCTGAAATAGCCGGCGAGATTCGGCCGGCCGAATTCGTTGTTGAAGGAAGCACCCCCGATCGGGCCCTCGAGCATGATCTGCAACGCCGACGCAATTCGCCCCGGCCGCCCGATGCCATCCCGCTCCCACGGCTGGATGAAATCCGGGATATAGAGATTGGACACGCTGAAGCCGGTGAGGCCCGCCTTGGGCTTGGCGCCCCGGCCGGTGGCGCCCTCATCGCGAATCTCCCCGCCTGCTCCCGTGGCGGCGCCCGGAAACGGCGAGATCGCGGTCGGATGATTGTGCGTCTCGACCTTCATCACCGTATGCGTGAGCTCCTGGGCGTAGCGGTATGCCCCATCCTCCCCCGGATAGAAGCGCGCGATGCGGGCGCCTTCCATCACCGCGGCGTTATCGGAGTAAGCGACGACGGTTCCGCGCGGGTGCTTCTCATGGGTCGTGCGGATCATGCCGAAGAGCGAGTGTTCCTGCGGACGGCCGTCGATCACCCATGAAGCATTGAAGATCTTGTGGCGGCAATGCTCGGAATTGGCCTGCGCGAACATCATCAGTTCCACGTCCGTCGGATTGCGGCCCATGCGGCGAAACTCTTTGCCGAGGTAGGCAATCTCGTCGTCCGAGAGCGCAAGCCCCATATCCCGGTTGGCCCGCTGGAGGGCGGAGATGCCGCCTTTCATGATGTCCACCGTCGCGAGCGGCTGCGGCTCGAAGTGGTTGAACAACCGGTCGGCATCCTCGAGGGAGCCGAGGACCGTCTCGGTCATCCGGTCATGAATCAGCGGCGCCAATGCCGCGCGATCGGTCGCAGGAACAGCAAGGCCATCACGCCTCGAGATGAAGTACGCCACGCCCCGCTCGATGCGCTGCACGGCATCGAGCCCGCAGTGACGCGCAATATCCGTTGCCTTTGATGACCAGGGCGATATCGTGCCGATGCGCGGCACGACAAGCATCAGCTCGCCGCGTCCATCGCCGGCCCCTCCGGCTGGACCGTAGCTCAGGATGTGTTCGAGGCGCTTCGCCTCATCGGGTGAAAGACCGCGCGCGACCTGGACGAAATGCCAGAACTCGGCGTGAATGCGGGAAACGCCGGGAATCGCGGTAGTGCAGGAAGTGATGAGCTTGCGAAGGCGGAAGGCAGAGAGGGTGCTGCGTCCTCTGAGCCTCAGGATCTGCGACATGAGCCGATGCGGTCTCGCTAAAGGCGTATCTTACCCGAATCCCCGTACTGCCGCAGCGCCCGCGCGGGAATTCACGTTACACTACGGGGACTTATGAAGAGCTACGTCAAGCACGGCGCGCCCGTCTACGCGACGTCGGAGGTGCGGGCAATCGAATCGGCGGCGGCCGCTGCAATGAGTCCTCCACCACTCATGGAGCGCGCGGGTCTTGCCGCCGCACACCTTGCACGGGAAGTGGCCGGCGGAAACGGCAAGCCCGTCCTGGTCGTTGCAGGTCCCGGCAACAACGGCGGTGATGCCTTTGTCGTCGCCCGGCACCTGAAAGAGTGGTGGTTCAAGGTCGAGGTGGCCTTTGCCGGGGATGAGAGCAGATTGTCCGGCGATGCGAGCGAAGCCCTGCGGGCCTGGCGCGCCGCCGGTGGTGAAATTCGTTCCGAACTTCCCGCGATGGGCAACTGGGGCCTCGTTGTCGACGGGATCTTCGGGATCGGCCTCGAGCGCGAGGTAACCGGGCGCTATGCGGAGTGGATCGGGTACATCAACGCCGCCGATGCTCCCGTGCTGGCGCTCGACGTGCCCAGCGGACTGCATTCGGACACCGGGCGCGTGCTCGGCGCCGCGGTCAGTGCCGAGCATACCGCGACCTTCATTGCTCTCAAGCCCGGGCTGCTGACGCTCGATGGCCCCGATCATTCCGGCAAGCTTCACCTTTGCACGCTCGATCTCGATTCCCGCTCCCTCAAGCCCTCGAACGGGTTCCTGATCGGCCACGACGTCCTCAAAACGGTCCTCAAGCTGCGCCGGCGCAATTCCCACAAAGGCGATTACGGCAGCATCGCGGTGATCGGAGGCGATCACGGCATGGTTGGCGCAGCGCTTCTGGCCGGCCGCGCGGCTCTCAAGCTCGGCTCGGGGCGCGTCTACCTTGGATTGATCGCCCGCGATGCGCCTCTCGTCGATCCCGAGCAGCCGGAATTGATGCTGCGTACAGCCGATGCCGCACTGAAGCTCGGCCATCTCGATGTCCTCGCGGTGGGCCCCGGACTTGGCCAGGCGCCGGACGCCGCGTTCTATCTGGACATCGCCGTGGCGTCGAAGCTTCCCCTGGTGCTCGACGCCGATGCGCTCAATCTCATCGGCGCAGATCCGAAGCTTTCCGGCCGGGCGAAGGAACGCAAGGCCGCAACGCTCCTGACGCCTCATCCGGCTGAGGCCGCCCGGCTGCTCGGCACCACGACTCGCGAAGTGCAAGCCGATCGGATCGCGGCCGCGCTTGCTCTTGCCTCGCGCTTCAATGCCCACGTCGTTCTCAAGGGCGCCGGCAGCATTTGCGCCTTGCCTGACGCAACCTGGCACATCAATACCTCCGGGAATCCCGGCATGGCGAGCGCGGGCATGGGAGACGTCCTGACCGGCATCATTGCCGCCCTGCTCAGCCAGGGCGCAGACGCGAAGAGCGCGCTACTCGCCGGGGTTTATCTTCACGGGGCTGCAGCCGACGACCTCGTGCACAACGGACACGGGCCACTGGGCCTCGCCGCCGGCGAGCTGATCGACCCCGCCCGCCGCCTGCTTAACGAAGCAATGAGGCGTGATGAGTGTTGGGTGATGGGTGATCAGTGACGAGTGCCTTGGCCGGATGGACAGCGGTTCGTGAGCTGAGTGGGCCTGTGACTGCGGCTCACAGGTACGGCTTTCATGTGTTTCCGTTGGTCTCGCCGATCTCCGCCTCGCTCATCGAGTAGACAACGCGCACCCGCTCCTTGCGCACGATATCCAGCAGCTTCTCCGCCTGCTCACGAGGCAACAGGAACTCCACTTCGACGGTCAGCTCGCCTGCCAGCTCGAAGAAGTGCTGCTCGTGAATGACGCCATGCCGGCCGAAGCCCGCGATCGCGCGAAATGCCGACCCGCCGTGCACGCCCAGCTTCTTCGCCGTCTCGAGCAGCCACTCGTACAGCAGCACCCGCCCGTGACGATGGTTCTCGTGCGTGTAGAAGCGCAAATAGGTTCCCTTCATGACTCACCTCAGGAAAAGCCGGGCCATGCCGATGCCCGCAAATGTCATCAACAGGGATCCCGCGAGGTGCGCGAAGACAAGCGTCGCGGCCCAGCCCCATTGCTGCCGCGCGATGAGCGACACCGTCTCCGCGGAAAACGTCGAGTAGGTGGTGAGCGCCCCGAGAAACCCGGTCGTGACCAGCAACCGGATCTCGGGCGGCAACGATTCAAAGTGGGAGAGCATCCCCATCGTCACGCCGATGAGCAGCCCGCCCGTCAGGTTTGCCGCGAGCGTTCCCAGCGGTAGCGTTGGAAAGACGGGGTTGAGCAGGACGCCCAAGCCCCAGCGCGCCCAAGCGCCCAGCACCGCCCCCGCTCCGACTGCGAGAAATCCCCCCCAGCTCACGCCCGCTCAGCCCTTGAGACGCCAGCGTTCGGCCGCGATCTCGTCGTCGGTGCGCGCCTCGACCCAGCGCGCGCCCTTCTCCGTGCTTTCCTTCTTCCAGAACGGCGCGCGGGTCTTCAAGTAGTCCATGATGAACTCGCAAGCTGCAAACGCGTCGCCGCGGTGCCCGCTCGCCACGACCACGAGCACGATCTGGTCGAGCGGTTTCAGGGCGCCCACCCGGTGTATGACGAGCGCCTCGATCACGTTCCACCGGGCCCGCGCCTGCTCCACGATTTCCCCGATGGCTTTCTCCGTCATGCCGGGGTAATGCTCGAGCGTCAACCCGGCAACGGCATCGCCCTCGTTCACGTCGCGCACGATCCCGACGAAGCTCGCCACTGCGCCGATCCTGGGATTGCCGCGGCGCAGCGCCGCGATCTCCGCGCTGACATCAAAATCATCGGGCTGGATTCTGACTGTCATCGCTGCCCGACCGCGTCAGCCGCCGGTGACGGGGGGAAAAAACGCAACCTCGTCGCCGTCGGATAGCGGCATATCACCGATAGTCATCACCTGGTTGACCGCTGCGCGTACCGGCTTGCTGGGGGCGAGTGCCTCTTCCCACGCGCCTCCCCGCGCGACCAGCAACGCACGCAACCCCTCGAGGTCGTGTACCCCGGGAGGCAAGGCGAGGCGTTCCGAGCCGGTGCCCAGGGTCTCGCGCAGTCTCGCGAAATAAAGCACTGTAATCATTGCGTTAATTATCCTACTTCCCTGCCGAAAATCCAACCCTAAGCGGTCTTTCCGCCCAACCCAACGTGTTTCAGTACAAACGCGGCGATGGCCGGCACGTCGTTCAAGTCGAAAAGCGGCAACCGGACATCGAGGCGCGTGTCACTCGCGATTGCGACGATGCTGGAGTCCTGGGGATGCAGCATGGCCTCCCCGACGGAGGCCCGGTAGACCTCGAGCTTGGGCACTTTCTCGCGCTTGAATCCCTCCACCAGCAGAAGATCGCACGGGGAGACGCGCTCAATCAGCTCAGCAAATCCCGGCTCCGGCGACCCGCGCAGCTCGTGGACCAGCGCCCAGCGCCGCGACGAACTCACCAGAACTTCCTGGCATCCCGCGTGCCGGTGACGGTACGAATCCTTGCCCGGCTGGTCGACATCGAACGTGTGGTGCGCGTGCTTGATGAGCGATACCTTGAGGCCGCGCGCGACGAAGAGCGGGATCAGCTTTTCGATCAGCGTCGTCTTACCGCTGCCTGACCAGCCCGCGAAGCCGAAAATTTTCATGGTGCGTGACCCGTGACGTGCGAAACGTGAACAGAAAGCAAAATCAGCGTTGTGAATTCTATCAACGATGCATTACACATCACACGTCACCCATCACTCATCACGCAGTATTCATTTGGCGCCGAGACGGTCGAGCGACACCGCCTTGACCATCGCATAGACTTCGAGTCCGGGCCTCAACGCAAGCTGCTCCGCAGCACGCTGGGTGATGCGCGACCGCAACGTCACCCCGCCCACCTCAACCGACACATCGACAATTCCGTCGCGGGCTGTAGTTATATCCGCCACGTTGCCGCGCAGCACGTTCTGAATGCTGATTCGACTGGGCGAATCGAGCGCAAGCGAGACGTCCCGCGCGCGGATGCGTACCCGCACCGGCTCCCCGATCAGGGCGTCGAGGTTGGTGACGGTCAGCACGCCGCCGTCGAACGCCAGCGTCGCGAGGTCGTACTGCACGTCCTGTCCGACGACCTTTGCATCAACCACGGCGCCGGCCTCGAAAGTCCCTGCCGCAGCACGCAGGTCCGGACGCCCCATGATTTCCTCGACCCCGCCCACTGCGACGGCCCTGCCCGACCCCATCAGCACAACCGCATCGGCGAGCCGCACGACTTCCTCGACCACATGGCTCACGTAAATGATGGGGATGCGGAACTCGTCGCGCAGGAGCTCGATGTGCTGCAGGACCTCGTTCCGGCGATGCACGTCGAGCGAGGCGAGCGGCTCATCCATCAGGAGGATGCGCGGGCTCGTCAGCAGCGCGCGCCCGATCGCCACGCGTTGCTTCTCTCCCCCCGAAAGGTCGCCCGGACGGCGATCGAGAACGTGGTCGATTCCCAGCAAATCCACCACATGCTTGAGGTCCACGGTGCGATCCGCTGTCATCGTGCGCCGCAGGCCGTAGAGCAGGTTGTTGCGCACCGTCAGGTGCGGAAACAACCGCCCTTCCTGGAAGACGTAGCCGACACGCCGCCTGTGCGCGGGGACATCGATGCCACGCTCGCTGTCGTGAAGAACGCGGCCGTCGAGCACCACCCGCCCGCGGTCGGGCCGCACCAGCCCCGCAATAACATTCGCGAGCGTCGTCTTGCCGGATCCCGATCGGCCGAAAAGAGCCACGACCCGGCCGTCCGCCGCTGCCTGCACCCGGAGGCGAAAGGCGCCCAGCTGTTTCTCGACATCGATCTCAAGCATCTTTGCCCATCACCCGCCGGTTGGCGCGCCGCACGAGCACCTCGGATATGTAAAGCACCACCAGCGAGAACACGACGGCGATGATGCTCAGCCGCAGCGCCTGGAGGTCACCGCCGGGCACCTGCGTGTACGAGTAAATCGCTATGGGCAGCGTCCGCGTCTCGCCCGGTATATTCGAAACGAAGGTGATCGTCGCTCCGAACTCACCGAGACTCCGCGCGAACGACAGCAATGCCCCGGTGACGATGCCTGGAAGCATGAGCGGGAGCGTGACCGTGCAGAACACCCCCGCAGGCGGCGCACCGAGCGTCGAGGCTGCTGCTTCGAGCCGCCGATCGATTGCTTCGAGCGACAGCCTGATGGCGCGCACCATCAGGGGAAAGCCCATGACCGCTGCGGCGAGGGCGGCGCCGGTCCAACGAAAGGCGAATGTGATTCCGAAAACATCGTGCAGGAATGCGCCGATCGCGCCCTGGCGTCCCATCAGCACCAGCAGGACGTAACCGACGACGACGGGTGGAAGGACGAGCGGCAGGTGAACGATTGCGTCGAGCAGCGTTTTACCCGGAAAGGTCGCCCGCGCCAGGACCATGGAAACGGCGACGGCGAGAGGCAAGCTCACGAGCACGCTCCACAACGCGACCCTGAAGCTCAGCTTGATCGCCACCAGCTCTTCCGGGGTGAGCCACATCAGTCAATTGAGGACAACAAATCCGTGGCGCTCGAAGATGGCAGCCGCCTCCCGTGATCGGAGGAAACCGAGAAACCTCCCGGCTTCGATGCGGTTGGCCGCCCACGCTGTCACCGCCGCAGGATATACGATATCGGGGTAGCTCCCTTCGGGAAACTCACCCAGCACCTTGACGCTCGGGTCGGCTCTGGCATCCGTCGCGTAGACGATCCCGAGCGGCGCCTCGCCCCGCGCGACAAGCGCAAGCGCCGCCCGCACATTGTCTGCGCGGGCCACTCTTGACTCGACCGATTGCCAGACGCCGAGCGCCACGAGCGCGGCCTTGCCGTAGATTCCCGCCGGAACGTGATCGGGGTCTCCCATCGCGAGCCGCCCGTCGCCGAGGAGCTTGTCGATCGGGAAGCCCTTCTGGATTCGAACGGAGACCCGGCTTGACCCGGGCGCGATCAGCACCAGGCGGTTCCGCACAAGGTTCACCCGTGTCCCGGCCTCGATCGCTTTGCGCTGTTGAAGGTAATCCATCCACGTCACGTTCGCGGAGAGGTAAAGGTCGGCCGGCGCGCCCCTCTCGATCTGCCTGGCGAGGGCCGAGCTCGACGCGAAGGAGCCGATCACCTTGATCCCGCTTCTCCCCGCATAAGCTCGCCCTGCGTCGTCCAGGGCGTTCTTGAGGCTCGCTGCGGCGAACACAGTCACGGTCTGGGCGCTCGCGGCAACCGACGGAGCGGACAATATGATGATGGCCGCCACCAATCCAAGCCGTCTGAATGGGCCGGGAGTCATGGAAGGCCGGGCGTCACCAGCTCCGCACATTGCTATCCCGTTGGTGTTCGTGGTTTCGTTATATCCAGTTGAATATAGCGCCGCCCCGAACCCTGCGCAACCGGCGAGAAAGTCGGGCCTGCTATCGGGTTGATGTTCCTGAACGCGCCGGCTTGCGCTGCCGGCGTGCAAACCACCTCAAGTCAGCCGTGATGGCCGCGGACGCGCGGTCCTCCATGCGCCGGTAGATCTTCACCAGCTCGAGCCCGAAGGCGGTCACCTGCGCGCCCCCACCCCGCCTTCCCCCGATCGCAGTGACGACGACCGGCTCGTCGAAGCTGTCATTCAACGCTTCCACGAGCTGCCAGGCGCGGCGATAGGACATACCCATCGCGCGGGCGGCACCCGAGATCGACCCCGTGCGCTCGATGTGGCTGATGAGCGCGGCCTTGCCGGGGCCCATCGCCGGCGGCCCCGAGGCCAGCACGCGCAGCGTCAATCCGGGATAACGCGCCATAAAGGCATTGTAACCAACGCCTGTCCCTCGAGGCCCTTCCCCGTCCGGCTTGATCAGTGCGGCCCCCGCGCCCCCTTCACGAGCGGTAGGCATACCCGCCTTTGCTCGCCGGAATCCACCGGAACGCTCACGACGGCGACATCCACGCCATAAATCTGCTTGAGGCTTTCCACGGTGATCGTCTCCCCGGGGCCGCCGAGGCGTGCCAGGCGGCCTTCGTGCAGGAGCGCCACGCGGCTCGCGCACAGGAACGCCTGGTCGGGATCGTGGGTCGACAGCAACACGCCCATTCCGCCTTCGGCGAGTGCCTGGATGTGCTCCAGCACGCGTACCTGGTTGCCAAAGTCCAGGTTGGCCGTGGGCTCATCCATGACGATGATGCGCGCGTCCTGGGCGAGAGCTCGCGCGATCAATGTCAGCTGGCGTTCGCCACCCGAGATCCGGGTATAGATCGACTCCGCCAGCGGTCCGAGTCGCATGCGCTCGATCGCTGCCTGCGCGACATCGCGATCGCGCCGCGACGGCGAGGAGAATACGCCCAGGTGCGCGGTGCGCCCCATCAGGACCACCTCGCGCACGGTGAAGGGAAAGAACGCCGCGTGCGCCTGCGGCACGTAGCTGATGTCGCGCGCGACCTCGTCCCGGCGCCTGTGCCGGAGGTCGGTGCCGTCCACGAGTACCTGCCCGCCTTGCGCCGGCAGCAGCCCGAGCAGGGTCTTGAAGAGAGTGGTCTTGCCACTCCCGTTCGGTCCCAGCAGGCACAGCACCTCTCCCGAATCGAGCGCTAAGGATACGTCGTGGCCAACGCCTCGCCCGCGATAGCCGAAATCGAGATGCCGCGCTTCGAGCTTCATGCGATACCCGGCTTCACTGCCAGCCGCGCCGCGCTGTCGCGAGCTGCCACAGGAAGAGCGGCGTGCCGACGAACGCGGTCAACACCCCGAGCGGGATCTCGATCTGCGCGACGGTGCGCGCCAGCGTGTCCACGCCCAGCAGGAACGCGGCGCCCAGCAGGATCGATGTCGGCAGGAGGCGGCTGAAGTCCGGGCCGACCAGCATTCGCGCGAAATGGGGAATCACAAGACCGATCCAGCCGATGATCCCGGAGATCGAGACAGCGGCCGCCGTCATCAGCGTTGCCGCGACGATCACCGTGATGCGGACCTTGCCGGTCTCGACACCGAGCGCGCGCGCCTCCTCATCGTCGAGCGAGAGCAGGTTGACCCGCCAGCGCAGGAGCCAGAGCGGTACGAGCCCGATCAGAATCAGGGGAAGGGTCGACCAGACATCCTGCGGCGCCGAAGAAGCGAGGCTCCCCAGAAGCCAAAACGTGATCGCCGGCAGCTGGTTGTAAGGATCGGCGAGATACTTCATGAGGGCAACGCAGGCCCCGAGCAGCGCGCCGATCACCACTCCGGCGAGCACCAGCACGAGCAGCGGGTCGTGACCGCGCACCGCGTTGGCCGTGACGTACACGAGCCCGACGGCAACCAGCCCGAACCCGAACGCAAGCGACTGGATCGCGATCACGTTGAGCGAGAGAAATATTCCGAGGACGGCCCCCATCGCAGCACCCGCCGACACGCCTAGAATGTCAGGAGAGACGAGCGGGTTGCGGAACATGTTCTGGTACGCAGCGCCCGCTCCCGCCAGCGCCGCCCCGATCAGCAATGCTGCCGCGACCCGCGGTCCGCGGATCTGGTAGATGACGGTTTCAACGGTCGGATCAAGCCCGTGCTGTCCGCCCGTCACCCCGGCCCAAAGGACGCTCAGGAAATCACCCATCGAGATGGGGAAGCGCCCCACCGAGAAGGCGACGATCGCCATCACTGCGATCGCCGCGCACGCCCCGGCAAGCGCCAGCGCTACGCGGGATCGCATATCAGGGCGTGTGGCGCAGCAGCTCGTCGAGTTGCGCCTCGGTCGGCGCCTGGTGATAGCAGCGCGTATAGAACTCGCGCACGACGGGCCTCAGGTCTTCGGGAAAAACCTGAGGATACAGCACGCGGGCGAGCCAGCGCAGCCCGATCAGGCGATTCACCGACGGCGGAAAGTCGATCCAGCCGAAAGGCACGTTTGGAGCCAGATAGATGCGGCCTGCCTCGACCGCCGGAAGCGCGCGCCACAAGGGATGAACCCGGGCCGTCGCGTAGAAGTTGGCGTCGATGGTAATGACGACATCAGGATTCCAGAGCAGCACCTGCTCGACCGAGACCTGGACCAGGCCGCCCCGCCCCATCACCGCGGCCACATTGATCGCGCCCAGCTGCTCGATGCTCTCGACGTTGATCGAGCCCTTTCGTCCGGTGGTGAGCCCCAACGGGCCCCGTCCATAGTAGACGCGCGGGCGGCGCTCCGGCGGCACCGTGGCGAGCCGCTGGTTGATGAATGCGAGCGTCTCCCGGATATAACGCGCCCATTCGTCCGCCTGCTGCTCAACGCCGGCGATTGTCCCGATCCGGGTTGCAGCATCCGCCATCTTGCCGAAATCGCCGTCGAGCAGCAGATAGGGGATTCCGGTCTGCTGCTGCACGCGCTCGGCAAGCGAGACGATCGTTGGGCTGACGGTCCCGTAGTCGATGATGACATCGGGTTTCGCGCGCAGCACCACCTCGACATTCGCCGTGTTGCCGCGGCCGGTAAGGCGGCCGAGCGCCGGCAGATCGGCATACTTTTTCGCGATGAATGGGCGTTCCGCGTCGCGCCACGCGGAGGTCCATCCGATCAGCTTGTCGGGGGCGACGGCGAAAACGAGTATGCTCGCAGGCGGTCCGGCGGCGTAGATGCGCTCGACGCGCTCGGGCAGCTCGATGCGGCGGCCTGTCGCGTCGGTCACGGCGCGGCCCGTCTGCGCGCGGCCCAGGTAAGGCAGGCACGTGGCCGCCGCAGCCGCGGCGAGGAACCTCCGGCGTTTCATCGCGTGATCAACGGCTGTTTGGGCTTATGAGCTTACAGCCGCAGCCAGCCGCGCCGCACGACCGCCAGCACCACGATGCCGAACACGAACGCCGCGCCGACGTTCCACATGCACAAGGCGGCGGTGCCCAGCGTCACGAAGCGCTCCCCCTTGTCGCGGGAGAAGTCGCAGGATCCGAGCGCCAGCTGCAGCCCCGCGAGAAACAGCATCACGCCGAGGGCCGGCTGCGGAAAGAGCCTTAAGAACGTGCCGACCGACTCGCTGAACACGAGCGCAACAAGGATGAGCACAACGCCCAGGATGACCGGCGCGCCGCCGGTCCGCGCGCCAAAGCTGTACTGCGCCGCCATTCCCCCCGCGCCGTGGCACATCGGCACCGCGCCGATCAGGCTCCCAAGCGTGTTCATGATGCCGGTTGAGACGGTCACCCGGCGCTCGTTAACCGCTCGCTCCGGGAAGTGCCTGTTGTTGAACTCGACCGGCGCGATGATGGCGTTTCCCAGCGTGAGCGGCAGTTGCGGCAACGCAAGCAGCACAACCCCGGCAAACACCATTTCCCAGGTGAGGCCCTGAAACGGCCAGGCAGGCAGTGCCAGGCCCGGCTCCACCCGGGCCAGCGCGCGGGCGACGGCCGGATCGCCGAACACGGCCCAGGCCGCTCCCACTGCGAGAATCAGGATCATGGCGAGAAGCGCGCGGCTGCCCAGCAGCAGGATGGTCGCGAGCAGAAGCGGTGTGGCGATCCAGAGACCGCTCGCCATCATGCGGGTGCCCTCGAGCATAAAGGCGAGACCGAGGCCCAGTGTGATGCCGATGACGATCGGGCGTCCCACCCATCGAACCGCGCGTTCCGCGGTGCCGCTCAATCCCAACGCAAGCCAGATCAGCCCCGTTGCGAGCGTCGCAATGGCGACCGCTTGGGGCGTGATGACGGCCGAGTGGACGGCACCGGTTGCTGCGATGGCGCCGATGGCTTTCATCGGCTGCACCGGAAAAGGCGTGCGGAATATGGCCCCCGCCGCAACCAGCGCGACCCCGAACGCGAGCAACATGCCCGCCGGCTCGACCCCTACAATGGTGACGTACGCGAGGAGGAACGGAACGAGTGTTCCCAGATCGCCGAAGGCGCCCGCCCACTCACGTCGGTCGAAGCGCAATCCCCCGTGGTCGGCCGATGGGACCACCGCGTCCGCGGCGCTGCGAGTCACCGGGGGATCCATGCTCGAGCAGCCTATCCCGGCG
>DASPGR010000004.1:0-4691 GCA_035620515.1 Burkholderiales bacterium
GAGTCCCGCCGCCTCGATCAGGTGATCGATCGTGACGCCCTGCCATCTCGTCCCAAGCTTGCTCCACTTGGTGACGCAATGGATGTCGACGGTGATCTCGGTCTGCGGCAGGGACTGGAACTCCTCCCAGGTCCACCGGCCAGCGAGCGATCCCCCGTCCTGCAGCGCCAGGGTCCACTTCTCGAGTGGCGTACGCGGCGTCGGGCCGGCGCTCAGCACCGGAAAGTCGTCGGTCACGAACTGGCCGGGCGGAACCCGATTTCCTTCGGGCCGAGCACGGCGCCGGCCCGTGAAGCCTCTGGTCGTCGTCGTCATGAGCGCTGCCTCCGCGGGCTTCGCATCAGGCGGACCCGGAACCCGCGATTTCAATACGGGTGGCTCCGTCCGCCTCCTTTTTACGCTCAATGTGAGTGTCTTGGTTGCTCATTTAAGGGCATAGCCTCCGACGGAACTACTCTCGTACGTGAAGCTGGCGCGCATGCACGGCGCAGATCTGGTTCCGGAACCGTCGCGCGAGGACCAGGATGATCGCCATGGCGACCAGGTTCACGAGCTGTGTGATCATGAACACGGCATCGCCGATCATGAACGAATGGCCGAGAAAGACCGCTGCGGCCAAGGCCCATAGCGCATACGCGCGCTCGCTGATTCCGGCGGAGCATTGCTCAGTCCAGAGGTGCGAGATCTGAGGGGCGTAGGCGCCGACGACAAGCGCAGTCCCAATATAGCCGATCATGGACAGCAAGTTCGCCATACCCTCGCCCTCGTTGCTCGACTAAGGGATAGTTCCAACCATGTCGTCGCCAGGCAAGGGCCGCCTCGTGTCGACCTGCGCTGTCGTCGCCGCGTCGTTCGCGCCGCGCGCGGCCTCCCCCGGGCGCGGCAGCGTCTTGGACAGGATGCACGCGCAGTAGGAGCACTCGCCACCGACCGGCTCTTGCTCGACGAGTGCGACGCGCAGACCCCCCTCTGGTGCTCGCCCGGCGAGCCGCCGCCAATGACGATGACGTCGTAGCCGCGCTGTTTATGACGGCAGCTCCTTGCCGGCCTGCTCCCGGACGATGTACTCGGCGTACCAGTCCGGCCAGTCCTCGTCTCGCTGACCGGTGCGCTTCTCGTGCTCGCCGTGTGCGGTCGCCGCCCGTCGGAGCGCGGTCGCGAGGTCGGTCGACGAGGTGAAGGTCGTGGCGTCCGCGTCCACGCGTCCGGGCAATCGCACGGTAACTTCCTGGAGCAGCCAGCCGTTGCCGTCCGGGTCGCTGAACGAGGCGTACGAGCGGTAGCTGCGATGGTCGGGATCCGGACCACTAACCCGGAGCCGCCCGAACAGGTAGGGCTCGTCCGCGCCAGCGTGCACGTCGTCGGCGCCGTGGAACACCTCGCTGATCCCGACGCCGCGACGGAGCAGCTCCTCGCGGGCGTCCTTGATGTCGGAGACGACGAGGTACAGTCCCTGGGCGGAGCCAGGAGCCGCCGCGGTCACGTTCTTGCCGAAAATGACCGAGCACCCGGAGCCGGGCGGCGTGAACTGGATCACGCGCCAGTCGTCACCGGCGGCGAAGTCGGCGTCGAGCCTCCAACCCAGGTTGCCGTAGAAGCTCTTGGCGCGATCGACGTCCGAGACAGGGATGACGACCACCTCGAGCTTCATGTCGGTCCGCGCCGTCGGGGTCTCGATTGCAGTTTCGCTACGCACTTGAGTACTGCTCATGTCTAGCTCCTCAGGTTTGGGTGCCTTGATTCAAAGCTCTTTCGCACTCACGCTGCGGTCTGAATGGGCGCAATCTACTTCCAGGTCTCGTAGTCGCTGGAACGGTATCGATGATGCAATGCATAGAAGATCTGAAGCTTCGCCTTCGCGGCATTCAGGACCTGCAGCATATGAGGAACGCAGTCATTCGCTTCTGCAGCTCGAATGCGGTCCCATAGGCTTGTTAAGGCCGCCAGCCGGCGCTGAACATCTCACGATTCTCTTGCACCATCGACTCGAGTGATCGTGGCGGTCTGCCAAGGATTGCTTCGACATGGGGAGACAACCGGTCGTATCTGTTTGCGGCGTGTAGATGCGCCATCGTCAGTAGATGGTCAACCACGTGCTCGGGCAGTCGGCGACTGCGTAGCTCTTGGTCGCGCCACTCATCGAGAGGCACGTCGACGTAGGTGACGGAGCGCCCGAGCGCTGCGCTGTACTCCCCGGCCAGCGCGTACAGATCCTGCGACCGCGGTCCTGTCAGCTCATAGATCTTGCCGACGTGCTGCAACGGATCAAGCAGGACAGAGGCGACTACCTCCGCAACATCCTTTGTGGCGACCGGAGATGTACGCCCCGAACCGAAGGGTAGCCGAATGGTCCCGTCGCGAGCGATCTGCTCGGCGGCCCAGGCTAGGAAGAAGAAGTTCTCCTGAAACACTGTCGGCCGAACATGGACCACGGGCAAACCCGACCAGTTCAAGGCCTGCTCAGCAAGCCAATGCTGACGTTGTTGCCGCGAGTCGGTCATTTTCCGCAGGCTCATCTGAGACACGGTCATTTGTGAGATGTTGACGAGCACCTCGACGTCACCCTTCTCGCGCGCCGCCGCGCCCATGCCGACCGCTGCCTCGAGATAGCTGGACGAGACGCTCATGCCGAAATAGACACGCCGGCAGGTGTCCAGCGCGCGTGCAATGTCTTCGGTCCGTGTAAGATCACCCACAAAGATTTCCGCCCCGGCCCGGCGCAGGGCGTCAGCGCGGTCATCGTCACGCCGAACGAAAGCCCGAACCGAAACCTGTCGCCCGAGCAAGATGCTGACGACAAGGCCCCCGATGCCGCCAACCTGTCCCGCAGCGCCTGTGACCAGAATCGGTTGTCGTGTGCTCATAGCTTCATTCTCTGCAGTTCTACGCTTTGAGCGGGGCGGTCACCTCGCGTTGCATCCATCCGGTCTGCGCCGAGCCCCTGTTCGACCCGACGACTGCGCTCGGCCTTGTTATCGGCCGGCAGGTGAGCGAAATCGCCCGTTTTGGTGGCGCCGAGGTTTCGCGGTGCGGTCTCAGGCGGCCGCACCGGCGCGCCGGGGCACTTTCCAGTCCGGGCGTGGGAAGTGGCAGGTATAGCCGAGCGGGTAGCGCTCGAGATAGTCCTGGTGCTCCGGCTCGGCCTCCCAGAATTCGCCGGCGGGCGAGACCTTCGTCACAACGCGGCCTGGCCACAGGCCGGAGGCGTTGACATCGTCGATTGTCCGGAGTGCCTCGTCACGCTGCGCCTCGGAGACATAGAAAATCTCCGAGCGGTACGAAGTTCCGACATCGTTACCTTGGCGATTCAACGTGGTCGGATCGTGAATCTGGAAGAAAAACTCCAGAAGGTCGCGATAGCTGATGCGCTTCGGGTCGAACTCGATCTCGATGGCCTCGGCGTCAGATCCATGGTTGCGATAGGTCGCGTTCGGCACATCGCCGCCCGTGTATCCGACACGTGTGCTGACTACGCCGGACAGCTTGCGGATCAGGTCCTGCATGCCCCAGAAGCAACCGCCGGCAAGCACGGCACGTTCAAGCTTGCTTGTCATCACAAGTCCTCCGTCGCGTTTTTTCTCGACTGCCCAATTCATGGATGCGCTGGGCCTGTGCGCCGCTTCCTAGGCTGATTTCAGCTGGGCCGCATCGATCGGCATCTTGCGCAAGCGCTTGCCGGTCGCCGCGAAGATCGCATTTGCGACCGCCGGTACGATGCCCGAGGTGCCGGGCTCGCCCATCCCGCCCGGCGGCTCGGAACTCTGGGCGATGTGAACCTCGATGACCGGCGCCTCGTTGATGCGGAGGAGCTGATAGGTATCGAAGTTGCCCTGCTCGACCCGGCCGCCCTTCAGCGTGATCTCGCCATAGAGCGCCGCCGTGATGCCGAAGATGATCGCGCCCTGGGTCTGGGCCTCGACGGTATCCGGATTGACGACGGTGCCGCAATCGACCGCGCAGACGACCCGCCGGACGCGAACCTCGCCATCCTTCGAGACCTCAACTTCAGCTACCTGGGCCATGTAGGTCCCGAAGACGGACTGGAGGGATACGCCGCGACCCGCCCCCTGAGGCAGGGGCTGCCCCCAGCCAGCCTTCTCCGCGGCGAGATCGAGAACGGCTTTGGCGCGGGGCGCTTTATCGAGAAGTGCCCGGCGATAGGCGACCGGATCTTGTTTCGCCGCGGCCGCGAGCTCGTCCATGAAGCTCTCGACCACGAAGACATTGTGCGACGGCCCGACGCTTCGCCAGAAAGCGGTGGGAATGCCCGGAGGCTCCACCCGCACGTATTCGACGCTCATGTTCGGGAGGGCATAGCTCAGATCGATCGCGCCGTCGGTCGTGTCCGGGTCGAGACCGTTCTTGAAAGCCGGAGGTAAATATCTCGCGAGGATCGAGGAGCCCGCGAAGCGGTGATGCCAGGCGATCGGCATCCCGGTCTCATCGAGACCGGCGGCCATCCGGTCAACGAAGTACGGCCGGTACAGGTCGTGCTGGATATCTTCCTCGCGGGTCCAGATGACTTTCACCGGGCCGTCGACGTGCTTGGCGATCTGGACCGCACGCACGACTCCGTCGATCTCGAGCCGCCGCCCGAAGCCGCCGCCCAGCAGATGATTGTGCACCTTCACCTTCTCCGGCAGCAGCCCGGCGGTCTGCGCCGCGGCAGCATGGGCACGGCTTAAGACCTG
>DASPGR010000005.1:0-4932 GCA_035620515.1 Burkholderiales bacterium
GCGTTTCGCGGCGGGCAGGGGCAGTATGTTCATCAGCAGGGCCCTTTTCCGCAGCAGCTTCAGGCGGATGGCATCGGACATGTGGTGGCCCAGGTCGGCAAGCAGATCGGACCTTGCGGCTTTTCGAGCCTTGCCGCGACCCGCGATTGGCTGAAGACCGACATGGCGAGACGGTTCATGCGCGCCTACAAGAAGACGCGTATTTACATGAACCAGACGCCGGCCGCGCAGATTGCAAGGGCGCAGAAAACCTACTTTCCCGATACTGGCGAGAAGGTTCTCGCCGATTGCATCGCCACCTATCAGCAGCTTGGCTGCTGGACACCGCACGTGGAGATCACGCGCGCGGCGTATGAAAAGACTCTCGATATCTTCGAATACAACGGCCTCTTGAAGCAGCGATACCGCTACGAGCAGGTCTGTGCCGCCCCTCCGAAAACCGATTGAGCCATCGCGCTAGACCCGCCTCGGCGCGAGAAGTTAGAAAAGAAAAATCGGGGCCGACACGTCCCTAGTCGACTTTCTGGACCGCCGCCAGGCGAGGTTCCATTTTCCTGCCCGATCAACACAAGTCTCTGTCTAGCCTAAGATTTTAATAGAATATCGGCTTCGCGATACACGCCGCGCGCATGCAGGGGAAGACAACCGGAAGCCCGCAAGAGTCGGTTTCGGCTGAATTTGACACTTCCGATCAACGGATCACTTGCTTATCGTACGCGTGTGAGCGATTCAATATCGACCCGGACAGACGGGAGTTACGGGCAGGCCTCGTGCCCGAACCGGGTCACGTCAATCTCGCGCAGCGGTCTTGTTGCGACGATCGCGTCGGCGCTCCTTCTCCTAGCAGGCTGCGCCTCGCAACCGACGGAGTTGCCGGCATGGACGTTGCCTCAGCTCCCGCCGCCGCGGGTCGCACGGCTGCCTCTCACCGTTGGCGTGCACTATCCCGCGAGCTTTCTCCGCGCAAAGCACGAGGAGAAGACCCAGCCTATTTGGTACATGCACGAGCCGGGCGGCGCCAGCGCAGCATTGTTCGACGGCGCACTCGCGGCGACTTTTGAGAAAGTCATCCAGATTCCAGCGTGGCCGCCCGCCAGCGGAGAGGAGCCCGATGTCGCGCTCGTGCTCGTGCCGCGCGTGGCGGGCCTCAGCACGCTTGACGGATACATTACCTACGAGATTACCTTCTATACGCCTGCCGGCGTGCGCCAGGGAACGTGGATGATCAATGCCAATGCCGATGTCTCATGGTTTGCCAGTCACGATAGTTTCTCGGCGCTGGTTCTGCGCGGTGCGGCGGCACAGCTGCTGATCGGCCTGCGGGAGCGCCCGGAGTTGACCGCGCACCTCGCTGCGCGTGACGCATTACCGGGCAAGCAAAGCTACGGCGGTGGTCGCGTTCGCAATCCTGGAATTGCATTAGTGCCAAGAGTTTCAGGAGACGATGGCTGGATGTCGTGCATGGAGGACGGGCTGCGCGAGGGTGCGCCAACCCTGCGGTTCATCGAGTCCGAGCGCTTTCGCGATGCTCTCTTTCCCTGGTTCGAACCCTCTGTGCAGCAACCGGCGACACCTGAGGCCTGGGCGAAACGACTTTCAGAGCCTGCAATTTCGGATAACGCTGTGCAGATTGGGGCGACGTACGTTCTCTTTATCGGCGGTCATACCGAAAACGGGCCCATGAACGGGTCGCTCAGCTGCGGCGGCGGTCCCGGCGCGATGGGCTGCTTTGGTTTTACGACCGGCGCCCGGCTCACCAAAATGCGTGTCACCCTGGTGGATCTCGCGCGCAAGGAGCTCGTCGGGGATGTCGAGGTTTCGGAGTCCGGTTCCTTCTCCTGGCTTGGCGTCGTCCTGCCCATTCCCATCATCAGCGCGACGGAAGCCGATGCGTGTCGACGGGCATTGGACAACGTTCTGGGTCTGCTGGATGGCCGCTAGCGGGTGGCGTTGTGACAAAGTGCACGCGGAAGTAGAAATGCACTACGCGAAAAAGGATGCTCTTCCCGTTCGCAAGAATGCCGGTTTGATGGATATTTCCGGGGGTGAATTTTTCAGCTCCTGCTCTGTTCGGCTTTCATGAATTTCCCCGAGACCTTTAGCAACTGGCAGGTCGGCGTGTTCTGGCTAAAAGGAATGGCGGCTCCAATGAGTTTTACGGGCCTCTTCCTCACCTGCCACATGCCGTTGCGTATCGGGGGATCCCGAAGGGAGGTACCGGAGACGAGTTCTAGCGAGACCGCTTTGCGGCTATTAACGACTTAGTCAACCAAGCCAGGGGAAATTGATCATGGGCTGTCTGTTCGCGCACAAGTGGGTAACGTCGTGGGAAAAGAGCTTTGTCAGGTCGTTTGTTCCATACCGTAGATGCCAACGCTGCGGAATCATGCAGCGCGGCATTTACGATACGCTCACAAGGGACGTTTCCTGGCAGACGATGAGAGAGCGCTCCTACATCGCCGCGCAGCAGATCCGGATCGTCCGGAAGCCCTCGTCGAGCCTCGACCAGCTTGCCCACGCGCTGGGGCTGCGCCGAAGCAGGTTGAGCGACGGGGCAAGCTCGATAAACGCGCCACGCTGAACGTCCTTCGACCGCTCTACACGCAGCCGCAAATCCTGGACCCCGCTTCGGCGGGGTTTTTATTTCCCGGAATCAACACGCCACGAGAGAGCCGGGCACGAAATCCCGCAGGAGCAGTAGAATGATGCCAGGCCGCAGGCGTTGAGAGAGCGGCCGGAGGTGCAAGCATGCACGCGGAAACCCACGGCTTAGCCAAGCCGCAACCGGCGATCCTGGTGATTCCATCTGGCGAGGCGTTAGGCGCGGAGATTCGCGGAATCGATCTTCGCCAGATGAGCGAGAGTTCGTTCGACGCACTGGAACAGGCGCTCTTCAAGCATCTCGTGGTGGTGATCCGCGGCCAGCCGCTTGCCGATGCCGAACTCATCGTGCTGGGCAGGCGCTTCGGCGAGCTCGAGCCGCCAGGGATGAGCATCATCGGCAAGCACTACATCGACGAGCATCCCGAGATCCTCGTCATCTCCAATATCGTTGAAAATGGCGTGCCCAAGGGCAATCTCGGGGCGGGCGAGGCGATCTGGCATACCGACATGTCGTACCGCCCGCGTCCGACCTCGATTGCCATCCTTCACGCGCTGGAGATACCGCCCTCGGGCGGAAATACCTACTTCGCGAACCAGTACCTCGCCTACGACACGCTGCCCGTGGGCCTGAAGCAAATGCTCGAGGGCAGAATGCTGGTTCATGACGAGACCTATAACAGTGCGGGGCAGCTGCGCAAGGGATTCCGGGAGGTCACGGACCCGCGTGAGGCGCCGGGCGCGCGCCACCCGATCTTCAGAACACACCCCGCAACGGGCCGCCGTGCGCTTTACCTCGGCCGGCGGCGCAACGGCTACATCATCGGCCTGCCGCTCGAGGAGAGCGAGGCACTGCTCGATCAGCTGTGGGCCCATGCCTCGCGCCCGGAGTCTGTGTGGGCTCACGAGTGGAGCGTCGGCGACACGCTCATCTGGGACAACCGCTGCGTGATCCACCGGCGCGACGCGTTCGATCCCGGCGCACGGCGCATGATGCATCGCGTGCAGATCAAGGGCGAGAACCCCGCCTGATCCCGGTTACGCTTCGCTCAGCAGGTCCTTTGCACGCGCGCGCAGGATGAACTTCTGGGTCTTTCCCGTTGCATTCTTGGGAACTTCGCCGAACACGATCCGCTTGGGTGCCTTGAAATGCGCCATACGTCCGCGCACCCAGGCGATCAGCTCCTGCTCCGTCGCGGGCGACTCCGCCTTCAGGGCCACGAAGGCAACGGGCACCTCACCCCATTTCGGGTCCGGGGCGGCCACCACCGCGGCCTCCATCACCGAAGGATGCGCGCACAGGACGCGCTCGACCTCGATCGATGCGATGTTCTCGCCGCCCGACACGATGATGTCCTTGACCCTGTCCTTGAGCTCTATGTAGCCATCCGGATGCATCACCCCGAGATCGCCCGTGCGGAACCATCCGTCGGGAATCGCCTTGCGCGTCGCGATCTCGTCCTGGTAGTAACCCAGCATGACGTTATTGCCGCGCAGCGCGATCTCGCCGAGCGTTTTGCCGTCCGGCAGGACATCCTTTCCGCGTTTGTTGACCACCCGCAGCTCCTGTGAGATCACGTTGCCTACGCCCTGGCGCGCCTTGATCAGCGCCTGCTCTTCGACCGTCAGGCCGTTCCATTCGCCGCGCCATTCGCAAATCACCGCCGGTCCGAACGTTTCGGTGAGGCCGTAGAGGTGCGTCACGTTCATGCCGAGCTCGGTCATTCGCTGCAGGATCGCCGGAGAAGGGGGTGCCCCGCCCGTCGCGACTCGCACCGGGCGGCCGGGCGGCCGCGCGTCCGGATGCCACGCCATGGTAACGAGCACCGTCGGCGCTCCATTGAAATGCGTCACGTTCGATTCATGGAGGTGCTTCCATGCCATGGCCGGGTCGAATTTGCGCAGGCACAAATGAACTGCACCCGCGGCGGTGACGCCCCACGGAAAGCACCAGCCGTTGCAGTGAAACATGGGCAGCGTCCACAGGAACGTGCTGTCGGGATCGAGCCGCGTCTCGAACGCCATGGCCAATGCCTGGAGATAGGCTCCCCGATGGTGATACATGACGCCCTTGGGCTTGCCGGTGGTGCCGCTCGTGTAGTTGATCGAGAGGAGCCCGCGCTCGTCGTCGGTCAGACGGTGCCAGGGCGTCGAATTGTTTAAAAGGTGATCGTACTGGTCGTCGTGTCGCCCAGCACGTACCAACCTCAGGTCGCCGCCGACCTGTGACGCGATGTCGCGCGCAACGCCCTCGAACTCGTAGTCGTAAATGAGGATCTGGGCGCCGCTGTGCGCGACGATATAGGACAGGTCGTCCGCGGTGAGCCGGGT
>DASPGR010000006.1:0-3068 GCA_035620515.1 Burkholderiales bacterium
GAAGGTGATGGTCTTCAGCCGTCGCGCCTCCGGTACGATGCGCGGATCGGTGGTGTAGACCCCGTCCACGTCGGTGTAGATCTGGCACTCGTCGGCCTTGAGCGCCGCGGCGAGCGCAACGCCGGTCGTGTCCGAACCCCCGCGTCCGAGCGTGGTGATGTCGCCCTTCTCGTTCACGCCCTGGAAGCCGGCCACCACCACTACACAGCCATCGGCGAGGTCCTTACGGATGCGGCTCTCGTCGATGCTCACGATGCGCGCCCGGGTATGGGCGTTGTCGGTAAGGATCTGCACCTGCGCGCCGGTATAGCTGCGAGCTTTGATCCCCAGGTCCATGAGCGCCATGGCAAGCAGCGCGATCGTCACCTGCTCGCCGGTGGACACCATCACGTCGAGCTCGCGCGGGTCGGGATGCGGCTGGACCTCGCGGGCGAGCGCGATCAGGCGATTGGTCTCCCCCGCCATCGCGGAGACGACCACCACCAGCTGGTGCCCTTTGGCCTTCCAGCGCGCGACGCGGCGGGCGACGTTCTTGACGCGCTCGGGCGAGCCCACCGAAGTGCCGCCGTACTTCTGGACGATCAGCGACATTTCCGCAACGACTTGAAAAAGTCGCGTATTTTAGTTGATTTTGCGGGGGAAAACGAGACGGGGAGCGGCTGCGACGACGATGCCCGCGTCATGGCGTGCGGTGGCGGCTCGCGTGAACCTATCGGCCGCCCGGCGGTCAATGCCGTATCCATCACGACCTGCCATGCGCTAAACATGAAACCGTTTGAACGCATCACTAATCCCCGCGGCATCCGGCGCCGGCTGCGCCTCAACCAGCAGGAATTCTGGTCGCGGGTCGGCGTGACCCAGAGCGGCGGCTCGCGCTACGAGACCGGCCGCAGCATGCCGCGGCCGGTGCGAGAGTTGCTGCGGCTGGTGCACATCGAGGGCATCGAGCTCGCCAAGGCCCGGGGCAAGGACTTCGAGGTCGTCTCCTACCTCAAGCGGGCGAACCCACGCCTCTACCGCACCCTGACCCGGGCCGCGCTCGGCAAGAACGGGCGCAAGAAATAGGGCCTCAGCGGCCGCGTCGCCGGGCGGACTTGGCTCGCCCTTTTCGGCGAGCTGCGCTTTTCTTCTTCGCGGCCTTCTTCGCCTTCCGCGGCTGCGCTGCTTTCGCGTGGAACAGGTTGAGGGCGGAGCCCTTGCGGAACCATTCGAGCTGGGGCCCGCTGAAAGTGTGATTCAAGCGCAGCGTCTCGCTGGTGCCGTCCGCGTGCTTCACCCGGCACTCCACGGGCTTGCCGGGGGCCATATCCTTCAATCCAACGAGGCTCAAGCGATCGTCCTCGCGGATGCGGTCATAGTCCGCCGGATTCTGGAACGTGAGCGCGAGCAACCCCTGTTTCTTGAGGTTGGACTCGTGGATGCGCGCGAAGCTGCGCACGATCACTGCGGCGCCACCGAGCAGGCGCGGTGACAGCGCGGCGTGCTCGCGGCTGCTGCCCTCGCCGTAGTTGGAGTCGCCAACGATGACCCACTTGACGCCCCTCGCCTGGTAGTCGCGCGCGACCCTGGAGACCATTTCCCCGGCTGCGCCCGTAAGCACGTTCTTCACCTTGCCGGCTTCTCCGGTGTAGGCGTTGACCGCGCCCATGCACAGGTTATCGCTGAACTTGTCGAGATGCCCGCGGAAGCGCAGCCACGGGCCGGCCGGAGAAATGTGGTCGGTCGTCGTCTTGCCCTTGGTCTTCAGCAGCACCGGCATGTCCAGAAAGTCCTTTCCGTCCCACGCCGGCCACGGCTGCATCAACTGCAGCCGCTGGCTCTTGGGATCGACGCTCAACTTGACCCGGCTGCCGTCGGCGGGAGGCGCAACGTAGTCCGCGTGCCCCCGGTCGAAGTTCTTCGCCGGCACTTCGGGCGCGGTTTTCGGAGGATTCAGCTTGAACGGCCGGCCGTCCGCGCCGGTCAACGTATCGCTGAGCGGGTTGAACGAGAGCTTCCCGGCCAGCGCCATCGCGGTGACGATCTCGGGGCTGGCGATGAAGTTCATGGTGCTTGCCGAGCCGTCGTTGCGCGCCGGAAAGTTGCGGTTGTAGGAAGTGACGATGGTATTGGGCACCGTCGCCACTTCCTTGGCGCGGCGCCATTGCCCGATGCAGGGACCGCAGGCGTTCGCGAGCACGGCGCCGTTGATGTCCTTCAGCGACTGCATCTGGCCGTCGCGCTCGATGGTGGCGCGGACCTGCTCCGAGCCAGGGGTTACCAGGAAGGGAACGGCTGACTTGAGGCCGTGCGCCTTCGCCTGCTCGGCGACGTCCGCCGCGCGGCTCATGTCCTCGTAGCTCGAATTGGTGCAGCTGCCGATGAGCGCGCTCGAGATCTTTTCGATGAACTTGTTGCCGGGATCGCGCACCTCCGCGGCGAGCCTGGAGACCGGGCGCGCGCGGTCCGGGGAGTGCGGTCCCACCACGTGCGGCTCCAGCTTCGAGAGGTCGAGCCGCACTACCCGGTCGTAGTATTTCTCGGGGTTGGCTTCGACTTCCGGGTCCGGCTGGAGCAAGTCCATGTTCTTTTCCATCAGCGGCACAAGCCCGGCGCGGCCGGTCGCGCGCAGGTACTTGGCCATGTGCTCGTCGGCGGGGAACATCGAGGTGGTGGCGCCGAGCTCCGCGCCCATGTTGGTGATCGTGGCCTTGCCGGTCGCGCTGATGGTGCGCGCGCCGGGGCCGATGTATTCGACGATCGCATTGGTACCGCCCGAAACGGTGAGCGCGCCCGCAACGTACAGGATCACGTCCTTCGGCGCCGTCCAGCCGTTCAACTTCCCGGTCAGGTAGACGGCGATATGCTTCGGATACAGCACCTCCCACGGCAGCCCGGCGATGGTTTCCACCGCGTCCGCGCCGCCGACGCCGACGGCGCAGGCGCCGAGCCCGCCGGCATTGGGCGTGTGCGAGTCGGTGCCGATGATGAGCGTGCCGGGGAAGGCGTAGTTTTCCAGCACGACCTGGTGAATGATGCCCGCGCCGGGACCCCAGAAGCCCGCGCCGAATTTCGCCGCCGCGGAGCGC
>DASPGR010000007.1:0-12292 GCA_035620515.1 Burkholderiales bacterium
GCCTGGAGGATGGAGCACTGCCTTCACGCGCGGGGATCGCCTGAAGTTCTGGCGCCGCCGCAGGCGCTTCTCCGAGTACCTCGCCTGACACGATGCCTGCGATCGTTGCGCGCCATGCGCCGCCCGCACTGACCGAGCGCCTTGCGAGGGAAGGCCTGCATCCCGTTCTCGCCCGGATCTACGCGGCGCGCGGCGTAGCTTCCGCGCGGGAACTGTCGTCGGACCTGGGGGAACTTGCGCCACCCGGAACGATGCTCAATCTCACGCGGATGGCCGGCCTCCTCGCCGATGCCATCTCTGCCGGGCAGCGGTTGCTCATCGTCGGCGACTACGACGCCGATGGTGCGACAGCCTGCGCCGTCGGCGTTCGAGCGTTGAGGAGCTTCGGCGCGCGCGTTGACTATCTCGTGCCCAACCGTTTCGAGTACGGATACGGCCTCACCCCGGAAATTGCGCGTCTCGCGCACGAGCGCTTCCAGCCGGGGCTCCTCGTCACCGTGGACAACGGCATTTCCAGCATCGAGGGCGTGGCCGAGTGCAACCGGCTCGGGATGAACGTGCTCATCACCGATCATCATCTGCCCGGACCGCAGCTTCCCGCTGCCGCCTGCATCATCAATCCCAACCAGGGAGGCTGCGCCTTTCCGAGCAAGCACCTGGCCGGCGTCGGCGTCATGTTCTACCTGATGGTGGCCCTGCGCGCGGAACTGCGCGCCCGGCACGGAAGCGGCCATCCCAACCTCGCCGAACTCCTGCCATTGGTCGCGCTGGGCACCGTCGCCGACGTCGTGCCGCTCGACCGCAATAACAGGGTGCTGGTAGAACAGGGCCTGCAGCGCATCCGCGCCGGCCGGATCCAGCCCGGTCTCGATGCGCTCTTTCGGGTCGCAAGCCGCGATGCGCGCCGGGCGGGCACCCGTGACTTGGCGTTTGCGGTCGCGCCCAGGCTCAACGCAGCGGGGCGGCTCACCGACATGGCGCTAGGTGTCGAGTGCCTGATCACGGAGGATCCGGCGCGCGCGCTGCAGATCGCGGGCGAGCTCGACCGGCTGAACCATGAGCGGCGTGCGATCGAGCTGGGCATGCAGGACGAGGCGCTGGCGGCCGTCGAGGCCATGGAGTACAGCGAGAGCTACACCCTGAGCCTCTTCAATCCCGCTTGGCACCAGGGCGTCATCGGCATCCTCGCGGGACGGATGAAGGATCGCTTTCATCGACCGACAATCGCGTTCGCGCGCACCGGCACCGGCGAGCTGCGCGGCTCGGGGCGTTCGATCGAGGCACTGCATCTGCGCGATGCGCTCGAGCGCATCGCGGTCAGGTGTCCGGGCCTTATCGATCGGTTCGGCGGCCATGCGGCGGCGGCTGGGCTCACGTTGCGCGAGGCCGAGCTCACACGGTTCCGCGATGCCTTCGAGGAAGCGGCGCGTGCGCTGCTCACCCCGGCCGACCTCGAGCGCGTGATCGAGACGGACGGCGAGCTTGCCGGCGCGGATTGCAGCCTCGAGCTCGCTCAGTTGCTCAAGGACATTCCCTGGGGACAGGGTTTTCCCCGCCCCTCGTTTCACGGGCCCTTCGACGTGCTTTCCCAGCGGATCGTCGGCGAACGGCATCTCAGGTTGAGGCTTTCTGCGTCCGGCCGCGCGGTCGATGCCATGCTGTTCGGAAGCACAGCGCGGCTGCCCGGGTGCATCGTCGCCGTGTACCGGCTCGAGGTCAGCGAGTACCAGGGCCTTCGCAGCCTGCAGTTGACCCTAGACCACTGGGACGCCGCGTCAGCCTGAAATTCCCCGCCATGTATAATCGCGGCATGGAAGCCGAGCATATCAACGCACTCGCGAAGCGGCTGCAGGACGTCGGGTTCCGCGCTGCGGAGCTGCGGAGGTATCTTTGACTTCGAGGGCAAGAAGCGCAGGCTCGAGGCGCTGAACAAGGAGCTCGAGGACCCCGGCGTCTGGTCGGACAGCCGCCGCGCGCAGGAGCTCGGCAGGGAAAAGAAGGCGCTCGAGACCATCGTTGAGCGGCTGGAGGTGACCTCCAGCGGCCTGCGAGACGCCTCGGAACTCTTCCAGATCGCCCGCAGCGAGCAGGACGACGCAACGCTGCGTGCGATCGACAGCGACACGCGCGAGCTGGAAAAGTCGGTGGCGGACATGGAATTCCGCCGCATGTTTTCCAACCCGCTCGATCCGGCCAACTGTTTTGTCGACATCCAGGCCGGCTCAGGCGGCACCGAGGCGCAGGACTGGGCCCAGATGCTGCTTCGCATGTACACGCGCTACTGCGAGCGGAAGGGCTTCCGCGTCGAGCTGCTCGAAGAGTCCCCCGGGGAAGTCGCAGGCATCAAGAGCGCGGCCCTCAAGGTGAGCGGCGACTACGCCTACGGTTACCTGAGGACGGAGACCGGGGTGCACCGCCTCGTGCGAAAATCGCCCTTCGATGCGAATAATCGGCGCCACACGTCATTCGCGAGCGTTTTTGTTTACCCCGAGGTGGATGAGACCATCGAGATCGAGATCAACCCGGCGGATCTGCGCGTCGACACGTTCCGCGCGTCGGGCGCCGGCGGGCAGCATGTCAACAAGACCGATTCGGCGGTGCGCCTCACGCACCTGCCGACCGGAATCGTCGTGCAATGCCAGAATGATCGCTCGCAGCACCGCAACCGGGCCGAAGCCATGTCCATGCTGAAGGCGCGCCTCTACGAGCTCGAGTTTCGCAAGCGACAGGAGGAACAGCAGGCGCTCGAGGACTCGAAGACCGATATCGGATGGGGTCATCAGATCCGCTCCTATGTCCTCGACCAGTCGCGCATCAAGGATCTGCGCACGAACGTGGAGATCGGCAACACGCAGGCCGTCCTCGACGGCGATCTTGACGATTTCATCGACGCGAGCCTCAAGCGCGCCCTCTAGATCTTCACCCGACAGCGCCAGAGCCATGTCCGAGTCCCCCCAGCCGCCCTCCCCGCCGACCGAGCCCGAGACCGAGCAGGAACGCGAGAAGCTCGTCGCCGAGCGCCGCGCCAAGCTGCGTGCGCTCCGCGCCAAGGGATTCGACTACCAGAACGCGTTCCAGCGCCAGCATCTGGGCGCCGAGCTGGTCGAGAAGTATGAGAAAACAGATCGCGACGCGCTCGATCTCAACCCTGTCGTTGTGCAGGTTTCCGGCCGCCTGATGCTGCGCCGGACGATGGGCAAGATCACATTCGCCAACATCCAGGACGTGAGCGGCCAGATCCAGATCTTCGTCGCCGACAATGCGCCGAGCAAGGAAGTGCACGACGCCTTCAGGCACTACGACATCGGCGACGTCATCGGTGTGAGTGGCGTGCTGTTCAAGACCAAGACTGACGAGGTGACGATCCGGGTCAGGGAGCTGCACCTGCTGGCGAAATCGCTACGGCCTCTCCCCGAGAAATTTCACGGTCTGACCGATCCCGAGCTTCGTTATCGCCAGCGCTACGTCGATCTCATCGTGAATGAGGAGACGCGGCTGCGGTTCGCGCATCGCTCCCGCATCATCCACTATATGCGCGACTTCCTGCTGAATCGCGGCTACCTCGAGGTCGAGACGCCGATGATGCAGCCGATCCCGGGGGGTGCGGCGGCTCGGCCCTTCGTGACGCACCACAATGCGCTCGACATGGACCTGTACCTGCGAGTCGCGCCGGAACTGTACCTGAAGCGGCTGCTGGTGGGGGGGCTCGAAAAGGTGTTCGAGATCAACCGCAACTTCCGCAACGAGGGCATTTCGACCAAGCACAACCCCGAATTCACGATGCTCGAGCTCTACGCGGCGCACACCGACTACCGCTACATGATGCTCCTCATCCCGATGCTGTTTGCCTACTCCGCAATGAACGCCCTGGGAACCGCGACCATCAGCTACCAGGGACACAGCATCGATCTTACGAAACCGTACCAGCGGCTGACGATCACCGAGGCGATCAAGCAGCACCACCCCCAGATAACCGATGCAACGCTGAACGATCGAGACGCCCTCATCGCCAAACTCAAGGAACTTGGCATCGCTTATCGCGAAGGCGATGGCATCGGCGGGCTGCAGCTGACGCTCTTCGAGAACACGGTGGAGGACAAGCTCATCCAGCCCACCTTCATCCTCGACTATCCGACCGAGGTATCGCCGCTCGCCCGCAGGAGCGACGCGAACCCGGAGATCGCCGAGCGCTTCGAGCTCTACATCGCGGGGCGCGAAATCGCCAACGGCTTCTCCGAGCTGAACGATCCGGAAGACCAGGCGGCGCGCTTCCAGCAGCAGGCAAGCCGGCGCGATGCCGGGGATGCCGAGGCGATGTACTACGACGCGGATTACATCCGCGCCCTGGAGTACGGCATGCCCCCGGCGTCGGGCGCGGGAGTCGGCATTGACCGCGTGGTCATGCTCTTTACCGACAGCCCCTCCATTCGCGATGTGATTCTCTTTCCGCTCCTGCGTCCGGAGCAGCAGTGACTCGGAACCGGGGATGGACCGCCCCCTCTGGCAGCCTTCTCCCGAGCGCATCGCCCGCGCAAACCTGACGGCGTTTTCCCGTCACGTGCGCGAGCAGTGGGACGCGGACGTCGGCGACCACGCGAGCCTTTATCGCTGGTCAGTTGACCAGCCGGAGCAGTTCTGGCAATCGGTGTGGTCGTTTTGCAAGGTGATCGGCGACCGGGGTGCCGGTCCGGTGCTCATCGACGGCGCGAAGATGCCGGGCGCGCGCTGGTTCCCGCAGGCCCGGCTCAATTTTGCCGAGAACCTGCTGCGGCGGCGCGATCGGGCGACCGCCCTCGTCTTCTGGGGAGAGAACCGGGTCAAGAGCCGCGTCACCTACGCCGAGCTCCATGCCGAGGTCTCGCGCCTCGCCCAGGCGCTGCGCGCCGCCGGCATCGGTCCGGGCGACCGCGTGGCGGGCTACATGCCAAACCTTCCCGGCACGGTAATCGCCATGCTTGCCGCCGCGAGTGTCGGGGCTACGTGGTCTTCCTGCTCGCCTGATTTCGGTGTGCAGGGCGTGCTCGACCGCTTCGGGCAGATAGAGCCCAAGGTGCTGTTTGCCGCCGACGGCTACTTCTACAACGGGAAGACGATCGACGTCATCGATCGCCTGCGGGAAATCGCCGCAAATCTCCCCTCGCTGCAGAAAGTAGTCGTGGTGCCTTACACGCGACGCGATCCGGTCATCGACGGGATCCGCGGCTCCGTCGACGTGCACGAATGGATGGCGCCATACCGGCCGCGCCCGATCAGGTTCGAGCCGCTGCCCTTCAACCATCCCCTCTACATTCTCTACTCGTCGGGAACCACCGGGGTCCCCAAATGCATCGTCCATGGCGCGGGGGGCACGCTCCTGCAGCACCTCAAGGAGCACCAGCTGCACGTGGACCTGAAGAGCGGAGACCGGCTTTTCTATTTCACGACCTGCGGCTGGATGATGTGGAACTGGCTCGTCTCCGGGCTTGCAAGCAGCGCAACCCTTCTGCTGTACGACGGCTCGCCGATGATCGACGGGGGGCGCATTCTCTTCGATCTCGCCGAGCGCGAGGCGATGACCGTGTTCGGCACGTCGGCGAAATACATCGACGGCGTGGCCAAGCTGGGCTTGAAGCCCCGCGAGAGCCATCGCCTCGATGCGCTGCGGGCGCTGCTCTCGACCGGCTCGCCGCTGGTGCCCGAGAGCTTCGATTTCGTCTATCGCGACGTCAAGCAGGACATTCATCTCGCATCCATGTCGGGCGGCACGGATCTCATCTCGTGCTTTGCGCTGGGGAATCCCGTCGGACCGGTCTGGCGCGGAGAGCTGCAGTGCCGCGGCCTCGGGATGCGGGTCGATGTCTTCGACGATGAGGGGCGATCGATCCGCGGCGAGAAAGGAGAGCTTGTCTGCACGGCGCCCTTTCCCTCGATGCCGGTCGGGTTCTGGAGCGATCCGGACGGCGCCAAGTATCGGGCGGCCTATTTCGAGAAGTTTCCCGGCGTGTGGTGCCATGGCGACTACGTGGAGCTGACCGCCCATGGCGGCCTCATCATTTACGGCCGCTCGGACGCGGTGCTCAACCCCGGCGGGGTGCGCATCGGCACGGCCGAAATATACCGGCAGGTCGAGCAGCTCGAGGAGGTCGTGGAGAGCCTTGTCGTCGGACAGGACTGGCCTCCCGATCGCGCGGGCGACGTGCGTGTCGTCCTCTTCGTCCGGCTGCGCGAGGGGCTCGCGCTCGACGACCCGCTCATCGACAAGATCAAGCGCCGCATCCGCGAAAACGCGACGCCGCGGCACGTGCCCGCCAAGGTGCTTCAGGTGAACGATATCCCGCGCACGAAAAGCGGAAAGATCGTGGAGCTCGCCGTGCGCAACGTGATTCACGGCCGGCCGGTGCGGAACATCGAGGCGCTGGCGAACCCGGAGGCGCTCGCGGAATTCCGCGGGCGCCCGGAGCTTGCGTCCTGAGACGGGTGTGACACGCATCACACACCGGCGCGTTCTCGCCCGCGCCCGTGTCCTCGAATGTGCCGTAACCTGCCGCGTGGCGGAATGTCTCCCGTGAACGACATGTAAATCATTGTTACCGGGAGAAGTTTTTCATATCGGGGGCAGTGCCCCACGCGTAGCATGATAGCTCCGGGAGGCGGACTTTCCGCCACAGCCAGGAGGCTACTATGTCAGGCACGCAGAACCGAGTAAGCCCGATCGTCGCGATCGCGGCCGTTTCGCTCATCATTTTCAGCGTCGTGGGGATTGGCGTGATGGCCGGGGTCATTCCCAGTTCGTTCTCCAAGAGTGCAGACCCTGCGGGGCCGGTTCAGACGACCGCGCCTGGCAGCACCAAGCTGCCGCAGGCGGCAAACCAGTCGGGAGCGCGTCAGGCCCAGAGCGCTTCGAGCAGCCCCACGCGTGTCGCTGCGGCCGAGCCGGTGAAACCCGCATCGCCGGTCTGCGCCGATTGCGGAAAAGTCACCACGGTGCAGATGGTCGAGCAGGAAGGCGAAGGCACCGGCCTTGGGGCGGTTGCCGGCGGCGTCGTCGGCGGCGTGCTCGGGAATCAGATCGGGCGCGGCAACGGCCGCAAGATCGCAACGGTCGCGGGCGCAGCCGGCGGCGCCTACGTCGGGCACCAGGCCGAAAAATCCATCAAGTCCACGAAACGCTGGGACGTCGCCGTGCGGATGGAAAGCGGCGATACGCGCATGTTCTCCTTCGACCATGAGCCGATCGTTCGCGTCGGCGATTTCGTCAAGGTTCGGGACGGGACACTTGTTCTGAACTGATCCGGCCGCTTTCCCGCCAGGGCTGCCCCAAAGGGGCAGCCCTTTTGTTGTACCGTATGGGTCATGACCGGATTCGCGCTGACGCTCATTCTCGTCGCGGCGTTCATTCACGCCTCGTGGAACTACCTCCTCAAGCGCTCGGGAGGCGGCAACGCCTTCGTGTGGTTGTTCGCTGTACTGTCCGCGGTGCTGTACGCGCCGCTTGCGGTCGCCGTAGTATGGTGGACCCAGCCGGCGCTGGGCTGGATGTCCCTGGCGCTGATGCTGGCCAGCGCGATCCTGCATACGGCCTACTTCATGCTGCTCGACCGCGGCTATCGCTCGGGCGGAGATCTCTCGCTCGTCTACCCGCTGGCGCGCGGCAGCGGACCGCTCATCACCGTGGTCGTTGCCGTTCTGCTGCTAGGCGAAAATCCTTCCGGGATCGCGCTCGCCGGCGCCGCCCTGACCGCCTGCGGGGTCGTGCTCCTGACCGGTAATCTCTCGCACCTGCGCGAGCGCGGAAGCCTGCTCGCAGTGACCTACGCGCTCCTTACCGGATGCGTCATTGCATCCTACACGGTGGTCGACAAGCTCGCCGTCGCCGCCTTCGCCGTGCCGCCGATCCTGCAGGACTGGGCGGCCAACGTCGGGCGCGTTGCGTTGATGACGCCGCTTGCGCTGCGCGCGCCTGACGAGATCGCAGCCACGTGGCGCCGTGCCCGCAAGGAGATCATCGCCGTCGCCATCCTGTGCCCGCTGTCCTACATCCTGGTGCTGACGGCCATGGTGTTCACGCCCGTGAGCTACGTCGCGCCCGCCCGCGAGGTGAGCATTCTCATTGCCGCCGTAATGGGGGCGCAGCTGCTGAAGGAAGGCGAGACCGGGCGGCGGATGATCGCCGCTTCGGCTATGGTCGCGGGAATCGTCTGCCTGGCCGTCGGCTAGGTACGAGCGAGCCTGCTCAGTAATTCCAGATCTGCCACCAGGGCGTGCCCGCTCTGCGCGGATCGCCCTTGAGGTAAGGGCTGTTGGGGAAGTTCGCAATCAGGATGCGCTCGGCATCGTTGCGGAGCTCGTTCATCTCGAGCTTGTCGTAGGCCTGGACCAGGATGACGAGTCCCTCCTCCGTCGCCGGCGCCTGTGGATAGGTCGCGATCGCGAACTGCGCGCGGTTCGCCGCCGCCACGTAGGCGCCCCGCGTCATGTAGTAGCGCGCCACGTGCACCTCGTGCTCCGCCAGCGCGTTGACCAGGTATTTCATGCGCTCGATCGCGTCCGGCGTATAGCGGCTCTGCGGAAAGCGCTTGACCAGATCCTTGAAAGCCATGAACGCCTCGCGCGCCGCCTTGGGATCGCGCTCGCTCATGTCCTGACCGCCGATCCAGCCGAGCCACCCGAGGTCGCCGTTGAAATTGGCGAGGCCCCTCAGGTAGTACGCGTAGTCCACGTTGGGATGGTTCGGATGCAGCTTGATGAACCGGTCCGCCGCCGCAATCGCGTCCGCCGGCTGCTCGTCCTTGTAGTAGGCATAGCCAATCTCGAGCTGGGCCTGTTGCGCATAACGCCCATGCGGATAGCGCGCTTCGAGCTTCTGGTAATACTTGATCGCCTCTTCGTAACCGCCGTCGTTGAGATTCTGCTTGGCCTCGGCGTAGAGCTTCTGGGCCGACCAGCCCTTGGTCTCGTCCTCCTGCTCGCCAAGCAGGCCGCAGGACGCGACAAGAAAAGCCGCCACTAGCGCTACACTATGCCGAAGAACGGATCGCATGGAAGTCAGTGCAAATTATAGCCCAACGCCCGCCCCGGGCGGGCCGCTGAGAATCGTCGTTCCGCCCGCATGCGCCGGCTTGCGGCTGGACCAGGCGTTGTCGCGTCTGGTGCCGCAGTATTCCCGCACCCGGCTCGCGCAATGGGTGCGCGCGAACAAGGTCCGCCTCGATGGCGCGGCAGCGCTCCCCCGCCATCGGGTCTGGGGCGGGGAAGTGATCGATATCGTCGCCGACCCCGATCCCCTGGTGCTCGCCGATCGCCCCGAGGACATTGCGATCGATGTCGTGTACGAGGACGACTCGTTGCTGGTCGTCAACAAGCCGCCCGGCCTGGTCGTGCACCCTGGCAGCGGAAACTGGAGCGGCACGCTGCTCAATGCGCTCTTGCGCCATTCTCCCCATCTCGCCGCCTTGCCCCGCGCCGGAATCGTGCACCGTCTCGACAAGGACACGAGCGGCCTCATGGTCGTGGCCAAGACCCTCGCCGCGCAGACCGATCTCGTGCGCCAGCTCCAGGCGCGCGCTGTGAGACGCGAGTACCTGGCGCTGGCGCATGGACGCATTGCACGCAAAGGAACGATCGATGCGCCGATCGGACGGCACCCCGTCCAGCGCACACGCATGGCGGTCGCGGCGCGCGGCAGGCACGCCGTCACGCACTATGAAGTGCTCGAGCGCTTCTCGAATTCGACCCTGCTGCGTTGCCGGCTCGAGACGGGCAGAACGCACCAGATACGCGTCCACCTGGGATCGATCGGACACCCGTTGGTCGGCGATCCCACCTACGGCAAGCGCCATGCGGCGCTCGCGTTCACGCGTCAGGCGCTCCATGCCGAACGTCTCGCCCTGCGCCACCCGCAGACCGGCCGCGCCATGAGCTGGCGCGCGCCTCCTCCCGCAGACATGCAGCGCCTGATCCGGACCTTGCGCAGACATGACGCCTGATCCCGACTGGGTCGTGCCACAGTGGCAGGCGCCAGCCCGCGTCAACGCCGTCATCACGACACGCGCAGGCGGATTCAGCGCGGGCCCCTACGCGAGCCTCAACCTCGGGCTGCGCACGGGCGACGATGCTGCCATGGTTGCAAAGAACCGCGCACGACTGCGCAGCCTGCTGCCGCAGGAGCCGAAATGGCTGCGTCAGGTGCACGGCAGCGTCGTCGTCAGCGCTGACACCGTCTCATCAAGCGCGCCCGAAGCCGATTCCAGCGTCGCGCGCTCACCGGGAACCGTGTGCGCTGTGCTGATCGCCGATTGCGTGCCCGTTCTTCTTTGCAATCGCGCCGGCAGCGTCGTCGCGGCCGCACACGCCGGCTGGCGTGGCCTCGCTTGCGGTGTCATCGAGCGCACCCTCTCCGCAATCGGCGAGGAACCCGCCGACCTCCTCGCGTACCTTGGCCCGGGAATCGGTCCGGCTGCTTTCGAAGTCGGGGCGGAGGTCAGGGAGGCATTTCTCGCGCAAGCTTCTCAGGACGCCGCCGCGTTCGCGCCGCGCGCTCCGGGAAAATGGCTTGCGGATCTCTTCATGCTCGCGCGCAACCGCCTGGAGCGCGCGGGGCTGCGCGCGATCTTTGGCGGCGGAATGTGCACCTACTCCGATCCGGCGCGATTCTTCTCATATCGCCGCGACCGGACAACCGGCCGCATGGCGGCGTTGATCTGGCTCGAATCGTGACGATGAACCGCACCGCGAACAATGCCACAGAGGCGATCAGGCAGATCGAGACATTGAATCGGCGGCTGATTGAGGGCGTCGCCCAGCCGCTGGGTCTTGACTCGAGCCTCGATGCGCCGGCGCTGTTCAAAGCGCTCGCGGCTGACTTCGCGCGGGACCCCGAGCGCTGGCGCGAGCTTTACGCGCGCTACTATCAGATGCAGCTCGAGCTGTGGCGCGCCTATGCGCTTCGGCCGGAAACTCCGAGGGCGATAATCGAGCCCGATCCGGCGGACAAGCGCTTTCGCGGCCCGGAGTGGAGAAAAGCGCCGTATTTCGACTACCTGGTGCAGTCGTATCTCCTGTGCGCACGCTGGCTGAAGGAGATCTCCGAGAATGTCACGCTCGAGGCTCATGCCAAGCGCAAGCTTGCGTTCTTCTCCCGGCAGCTCGCCGACGCGATGTCCCCGGCCAATTTCCCGTGGAGCAATCCCGAGGCGCTGAAGCTTGCCCTCGAGACCGACGGAGCCAGCGTTCGCTCGGGATTGACGAACCTCGCCGCCGACCTCGATAAGGGCATGGTATCGATGACCGACGACACCGCCTTCGAAATCGGCCGCAATCTCGCGATCACGCCCGGCGCCGTCATCTTCGAGAACGATTTCATGCAGCTCATCCAGTACCGCCCCGCCTCGGATACGGTGTACGAACGGCCGCTCGTCATGGTCCCGCCCTGCATCAACAAGTACTACATCCTCGATCTGAGGCCCGAGAACTCATTTGTGCGCTACGCCGTCGCGCAAGGTCATACGGTTTTCATGATCTCGTGGCGCAATATGCCGGATTCGATGGGCCGCGCCACGTGGGACGATTACCTGGAGCACGGCGTGATCAAAGCGCTCGCCGTTGCAGCGGAGATCTGCGGCACGCCGCAGGTCAACGCGCTGGGCTTCTGCGTGGGCGGCACGTTGCTGGGTTCGGCTCTGGCCGTCGAGCGCGCCCGCGGCCGGGATCCGGCCGCGAGCCTGACGCTCCTCGCAACCATGCTCGATTTCAGCGACACCGGGGAGCTCGCCGTCTTCGTCGACGAAGCCTACGTGCGCAGGCGCGAGCAGGATTTCGCGGAGGGAGGCGTGCTTCAGGGCCGCGAGCTCGCGCTCACATTCGCGAGCCTGCGCGCCAACGATCTCATCTGGCAGTACGTCGTGAACAACTACCTGAAGGGACGCGTTCCGGAGCCATTCGACCTGCTCTACTGGAACGGCGACAGCACCAACCTGCCCGGCGCGATGTATGTCTATTACGTGCGCAACATGTATCTCGAGAACAACCTGAGAGTGCCGGGGCGCCTCAGCATGTGCAGGGTCCCGGTCGATCTCGGGCATGTCGACATGCCGGCCTACGTTCTGGCCACGCGCGAGGACCACATCGTGCCGTGGAAGACCGCCTTTTCCAGTGCCCGCCTTCTTGCGGGTAGAATCGAAATGGTGCTGGCGGCTAGCGGACATATCGCCGGGGTCATCAATCCGGCGGAAAAGCACCGTCGCCACTACTGGGTCAACCCTTCACAAGAGGATGTTCCCGAGCGCTGGCTCGCCGCCGCCAAGACCTGCGCGGG
>DASPGR010000008.1:0-3168 GCA_035620515.1 Burkholderiales bacterium
GGACGGGATCGTCAAATCCGTCCGGGAGCGGCTCGGGCGGTAGATAATCTGTGATGGGTGATGGGTGATGGGTCGTCGGTGAGGCGGGAGATGGCGCTCAGCAAGCAGATGATCGAGGAAAACGAGATGGACGGTTACGCCCGGAACGAGGAGTACAACCCCGTTCTCGTGCGGCGCATCGCCGAGAATTTTCGCGCCATTCTGCAGGACCTCGGTGAAGACCCGGCGCGCGAAGGACTGCAGAGGACGCCGGAGCGCTTCGCGAAGGCCTTCCAGTTCCTGACGCACGGGTACGACCTCGACCCCGCGGAGATCCTGCGCTCGGCCATGTTCCGCGAGCAGTACCAGCAGATGGTGATCGTGAAGGACATCGAGCTCTATTCCCTGTGCGAGCACCACGTGCTGCCATTCTTCGGAAAGTGCCACGTCGCCTATATTCCGAACGGCACCATTGTCGGGCTCTCGAAGATCCCGCGCGTGGTGGACGCATTCGCGCGGAGGCTCCAGGTCCAGGAGCGACTCACCGTCCAAATCCGCGACTGCATCGAGCAGGCGCTGAAGCCGGTCGGGGTCGCGGTCGTGATCGAGGCCCAGCACCTGTGCATGGTGATGCGCGGGATCCAGAAGCAGCACTCGATTGCGACGACCTCCGCGTTCACGGGCGAGTTCAATACCGACAAGACGCGCGCCGAGTTCATGCGCCTGATCGGCCGCAGCGGCCCCGTCGGCTAACGAGCGGTGGCCCGTGACCAGTGAACGGTGAGTGGATTCGGAGCTGGGGATGACCGACACGGCGAACACGAGCGAGTACCTGGTCGAGCAGATCCTGCCCGACGTGCGCAAGGGGCGCATGGTGATCCTCGTGGACGACGAGAGCCGCGAGAATGAAGGCGATCTCTTCGTCGCTGCGGAGCGGGCGACACCCGATGCCATCACGTTCATGGCGACGCAGGCGCGCGGGCTGGTCTCGCTCGCGCTCACCGAAGAGCGCATGCGCCAGCTGGGGCTCGCGCTCATCACCGACGATACCGGCAACCAGACGAAGTTCGGAACCGCCTTCGCGACTCCAATCGACGCGCGGGAGGGAGTGGCCTCCGGGATGTCTGCGTACGACCGCGCGCGGACGATCGCCGTGGCGATCGCGGATGGCGCGAAACCGACCGACCTCATCCGGCCGGGCAGGCTGCAGACTCTGCGCGCCGTCGACGGGGGCGTGCTGGCGCGCGCAGGCCATACCGAGGCGGCGGTCGACCTCGCGCGAATGTCGGGGTTGAAGCCGGCGGGCGTCATCTGCGAGATCATGAAGGAAGACGGCACGATGGCGCGCATGCCCGACCTCGAGCGCTTCGCGCAGCAGCACAACATCCGGATCCTGAAGATCGCTGATCTCGTCGCCTACCGGCTCGGCGAGCGCGACATCCGCCGCCGCTCGGAGACCGTGCTGCCCACCCGCAAGGCCGGCGACTTTCGCCTTATCGTCTACTCCGACCGCATGGAGTCGACGCTATTCGTCGCGCTCATCAAGGGAGAGCTTCGCACGGGAGAACCGACGCTCGTGCGCCTGCACTCCCAATGCGTAACCGGCGATGTCTTCGGCAGCGAGCGCTGCGATTGCGGCGAGCAGCTCGACCGGGCGCTCTCCGTGATCGAGCAGGCCGGGACGGGCGTGCTCGTCTACATGTTCGACGAGGGCCGCGGCATCGGGCTGCTCAACAAGGTTCGCGCCTACGCGCTCCAGGACCAGGGCCACGACACGGTAGAGGCCAATCACGAGCTGGGTTACGCCGCCGACATGCGCGACTACAAGGCGGGCGCGCACATCCTGTTTGATCTCGGCGTGCATAACGTGCGGCTCATGACGAACAATCCGGACAAGGTGCAGGCGCTTGCGCGCTACGGCCTTACCGTCACCGAGAGGGTAGCGATCGAAGTGCCGCCCCGCAAGTCGAATCTCGCCTATCTCAGCACCAAGCGCAGCAAGTTCGGCCACCTGTTATCGCTGGTGGGAGATTCGCAGGACCCGGGATCCGGAAAGAAGGACCTGGACAAGTAAGGCGCGCATCGCGCTGGTTCCCCAACTCACCGCTCCCGCGGCATGAGCCGACGCTACCGGGTCGAGATCGAATATTGCACGCAGTGCCGCTGGTTGCTGCGCGCCGCCTGGCTGGCGCAGGAGCTACTGAGTACCTTCGAAGCCGAGGTAGGGGAAGTTGCCCTGCGGCCGGGGAGCGGCGGCGTATTCGAGGTGCGGGTGGACGGCGAGACGGTGTGGTCACGCAAGGAGCGCGGCAGGTTTCCGGAGGCGGCGGAGCTGAAACAACTGGTGCGCGACCGGATCGCCCCGCGGAAAGATCTCGGGCACTCCGACCGCAGGCAGTGAGCGGCTGGCGCGTGACTGTTCTAGTAGCGCTGAATGAGGGTCAGCGTGTCGCCCTCGCGCCGCATCTCCATCCTGTTCAGGAAGCTCATTCCGAGGAGCGCCATTGGAAGGCGGCCGCCCTCGATGACGATCGCATCGACGTTGGTAAGCGTGACGCCACCTACTTCAACCGCGTCGAGGCGAACCCGGTATACGGGAACGACGCCGTTGGCCGTCTGCGTCAGCACCTTCGTTCCGGTAAGGTAGTTGACTCCGGTTCGCTTCGCTTCCTCGCTCGAGAGCGAGATCGCCGTCGCGCCGGTGTCCACCATGAATCGCGTGGAAACGCCGTTGATCGTTCCGACGGTAAAGAAGTGCCCGCGGGAGTCGGCCGTGATGACGATCTTCTTGCGCCCGCTGCCGGCAGGGGGGCTGGCGGAGTAGACGCCCTGCTGGCCGGGCCTCAAGGTCTCGCGCCTGCCGTCGAACTCAAAGGTGGCGGACTCGCTGTCCGCGCTGATGAGACGCACGCCCTCGGGCGTCGTCTCGCCCACGGCCATCGTGCGGGGTTTCCCGCCGTTCACGATCACCACGGCCTTGTTCGCGAAGAGGCCGACCACCGAGACGTCCGTCGCCGCGGCAACGCCCGGGCCCAATAGCAGGGCAATCAGAACTGCACTAAGATGACGGAAGAGCGCTCTCACCGGCAACCTCATGAAACCTGTTGCGATTTTCCGCCACGCGCCCATCGAAGGTCCAGGGTATTTTGCCACATACCTCGATCGCCACGGCTTCGCGTGGCGGCTCAT
>DASPGR010000009.1:0-2158 GCA_035620515.1 Burkholderiales bacterium
AGCCGGGGCAGGCGCGTCGTCACGGTCCCGACCGATTCGAGGGGCGCCGTCTGAAAGCCCTGGCGCATGCGCATGAAGACTTCCCCGAGCCCGTAGGCCCCGACCATCACCACCAGATAGTCGATTCCGTCTCCGAGGATCTTGATGTCGAAGGTGAAGCGATGGGCGCCGTAGGTGTCGTCAACGCCGACGGTGGCGAGCAGGAGCCCGATGAAGAGGCTGATGAGGGCATTGGGGAGGCTCGTGCCGCCGAGCGAGACCACGCTCGCGAGGCCGAAGAAGATCACCGCAAAGTACTCGGGCGTCGAAAAAGTGAGGGCCATCCTTGCGATTGGATGCGAGAGCAGGACCATCGCCGTCGCTGCCACGAGGCCGCCGAAGAGCGCGCCGAGCAACGTCCAGCCAAGGGCCTGCGCCGCTTGCCCCTTGCGCGCCATGGTATAGCCGTCCCAGAGGAGCGGAACGTCGATCGGCTCGCCGGGCACGCGAAACAATATGGAGGTCCACGCGCCGGCGTAGGTGCCTGAGACATACATTGCGGTCAGCAGGATCACCGCGGAGGTAACGTCCATGTTGTAGGTGAAGGGCAGCGCGAGCACGACGCCCATCACCAGCGTGAGACCGGGCAGCACCGCCACGAGCAGCCCGGCGACGAGCCCGATCACGAGCGCGATGAGATTCATCGGCGCAAAAACGCTGACGAAGCCGGCCGCGAGGTGGGCGAGCACGTCTTCCATCGATCGTCCTCAGCGAATTCCCATGAGCTGCATGAGGGCGAGCGTCACCTGCGCGAACACGCCCTCGCCGATCGGGAGCGACACGTAGACGATCTTCACGAAGAAGAAGAACAGCAGCAGTGTTCCGACGATGCTCACCGCGGCGATCACCCCCCAGCGCCGGTAGCCCCCGAGCGCGATGAATGCGGCGAGATAGGCGACGGTCGCCGAGAAAAAGCCGAGCGTCGTGATGACCCAGACGTAGAGCGCGGTGAGCGCAATACCTGCAAGGAGCGCGAGCGGGCGGTCGATTTCGGGCGCGACTGGTGCCGTCACACCGTGCTTCTGCTCTGACTCCTCCACGAGCTCCTCGAGCACGCCGGCCACGTCGGCCTCGGGCTGTCGCGCCAGCGCGATGCGAATCGCCTGATAGGCGCAGAGCGCGATCAGCTGCAGCAGCAGCGCCTTCGGCCAGAAGTCCGGACCCAGCGTCCCGACCCGCTGCTGATACTCGATCTGCGTCGCGATGTGAAACAGGTAGCCCGCGCCCGCGCCGAGGAGCGCATAAGGAGCGATGCGGCGGATGCGGTCACGCGAGAGCATGCGTCAGCACGGTGCCAGATCGCCGCGTCGGGCGGGCCGCGGGGAACGCTTCCCGCGGCCGCCGGCGCGCGTCATTTCTTCGGCGCGTACTTCCGCATCGTATCGAGCTCCTGCTTCATGAAGCCGACCGCGCCCGAAGCCGGGATGAAACTTGCCTCATCGGCGTACTGGGCCTTCAACCAGGCCTTGTAGTCGTCTGTTGCGGCGACTTTTGCCAGCGCGTCGGACACGGCATTGACGCGCGCGCCCGGCGTGCCGGATTTGAGCACCACCGACCGGAACTGGTTGATGATGATCGTCTGGCCCACTTCCTTGCCCGTGGGGACGTCCTGGAAGGCGGGGAAGCGCTGCTCGGCAAAGATCACGACGGGGCGCATCTGCTTGCCCTCGAGGAAGCTCTTCACGTCGCCCAGCTGCTCATAGAGGATATCCGCGTGGCCGCCGAGGATCGCGGTATAGCGTTCGGCGGGCTTCGGGAACGGCACCGACTGGAACTTCAGGCCCTTGCCGTTGAGATAGATCACGGTGATGTCGTCCGCGCTGCCGAATCCCGTGACACCCACCTTGAGCGGGCGCTTCTTCGCTTCGGCCTCGACATCCTTCCACGTTTTCATCGGGCTTCCCTCGGCGACGAAGAACGCTGAGGGCTGACGGATCATGATCGCCGCTGGGACGATATCCGCGAGCGTCCATTTCGCCTTCTTGCCCATCTGCAGCGCGAGCGTGTCGGCGATGAAGACCGAGATCGAGTAGCCGTCGGCCGGTTGCGTGAGCATCTTGGTGAGCCCGGTCTGTCCCGTCGCGCCAGACGCGTTGATGACGGGCAGCGACGCGCCGAG
>DASPGR010000010.1:0-9837 GCA_035620515.1 Burkholderiales bacterium
CCCTTGTCGGCGATGTCCGCCGCGAGCTCGGGCGGCGTCTGCTCGAGCGCGGACTTGACGGTCGACACGATCTGGTTGAGCGGCTCGGTGAGCGCCTCCAGGATCTCGTTCGAGGAGATCGTGAAGCTGCGCGGAATACCCTCGGCGAGGTTGCGGCCTTTCACTTCCTTTTCGCGCACTTCCGAGCCCGGAAACGCGGAGCCGATTTCCTCCTTGATCTGCTCCGCCGTCGTCTCGCCGATCAGCATGCCGTAGTTGCGGCGGATGTAGTTGATGATCGCCTCGTCGAACTTGTCGCCGCCGACGCGAACGGAGCCCTTGTAGACGAGCCCACCGAGGGAAATAACGCCCACTTCGGTCGTGCCGCCACCGACGTCGACGACCATGGAACCGGTGGCCTCTCCCACGGGGAGATCCGCGCCGATGGCCGCGGCCATCGGCTCTTCGATCAGGTAGACGCTCGATGCGCCGGCACCGATCGCGGACTCGCGAATGGCACGCCGCTCGACCTGCGTCGAGCCGCAGGGCACGCAGATCACGATGCGCGGGCTCGGGCGAAAGAGGCGCGTGTTGTGCACCTTGCGGATGAAGTGCTTAAGCATCTGCTCCGTTACGGTGAAGTCGGCGATAACCCCGTCCTTCATGGGGCGAATCGCGGTGATATTGCCCGGCGTGCGGCCCAGCATCTGCTTCGCGGCGAGGCCGACTTCCTGGATGACTTTCTTGCCGTTCGGTCCGCCTTCCTGGCGGATCGCTACCACCGAGGGCTCGTCGAGGACGATGCCGCGACCGCGCACGTAGATCAGCGTGTTGGCGGTGCCCAGATCGATCGCCAGATCTTCGTTAAAGTAGCGGCTCAAGAAACCGAACATAAAGCATTCCGCCTAAAAGGATTTGATGCTGTGCATCAGGCGGTTATGATACCCTATGCAGCTTCGATTTTTAAGCAATATTGCGGTGCTCGATGGCGCTGACGCTGGATGACGTGAAGCGCGTGGCCCACCTGGCCCGCATAGCGATTGACGAGACCGAGGCGCCGGCTGTGCTGGCGCAACTCACCGGCGTATTCGCCTTGATCGCGGAGATGCAGGCCGTCGATACGCGAGGGGTCGAGCCGCTGTCCCATGCCCTCGATGTGACGCAGCCCCTGCGTGTGGACGGCGTCACGGAATCCGACCAGCGCGAGCTGTTTCAATCGGTCGCGCCCCACGTCGAGGACGGCCTCTACCTCGTGCCAAAAGTCATCGAATAGGTTAAGTGTCGGGCCGTGGCGACGGCCGCGCCGACGCCCGGTGCGCCTTTCCCGGTTTTTCGCGGATCGATGCACAACGCTACCATCAAGAGTCTCTCCGACGGGCTTGCTTCCCGCGCCTTTTCCAGTGTGGAGCTCACTCGGCATTTGTTGAGCCGCATCAATCAATTAGACAAGAAATACAACTGCTTCATCACGCTCGATCCCGATGCCAGTTTGAAGCAGGCTCAAGCGGCGGATGGAATGCGATCTACCGGCGCCGGCCAGCCCCTTACCGGCATCCCGATCGCCCAGAAGGACATTTTCTGCACCAAGGGCTGGCTGACCACCTGTGCCTCGAGGATCCTCTCCAACTTCAAGTCTCCCTACGATGCGCATGTGGTCGAGCGGCTCAAGGCCGCGGGCGCGGTGACCCTCGGCAAGACCAACATGGATGAGTTCGCCATGGGCTCATCGAGCGAGACCTCCTTTTACGGGCCGGTCAGGAATCCCTGGGACCCGGAGCGCGTACCCGGAGGCAGCTCGGGCGGTTCAGCGGCGGCGGTTGCCGCACGGCTTGCGCCCGGCGCGCTCGGCACCGATACCGGCGGCTCGATCCGGCAACCGGCAGCGCTTTCCGGCGTCTCCGGGCTGAAGCCGACCTATGGCGTGGTGTCGCGCTACGGCATGATCGCGTTCGCCTCGAGCCTCGACCAGGGCGGGCCCCTCGCGCGCAGTGCGGAGGATCTCGCGTTGCTGCTCAACGTGATGGCAGGCTTCGATCCGCGCGACTCCACCTCGCTCGCCCGGGAGCGGGAAGATTACACGCGCGATCTCGGCAGACCGGCAAAGGGTCTCAGGATCGGCCTGCCGGAAGAGTTCTTTGCCAAGGGCGCGGCGCCCGGCGTGGTGAAAGCGGTGGAAGCGGCGGTCGCCGAATTGACGAAGCTCGGCGCCCGCACCGTTGAGGTCAGCCTGCCCAACATGAAGCTTTCGGTCCCGGTGTATTACGTGCTTGCGCCGGCGGAGGCCTCGAGCAATCTCGCGCGCTACGATGGCGTGCGCTACGGCTACCGGGCCCCGGAATACGCGGATCTGGCGGACATGTACCGCAAGACGCGGGCGCAGGGTTTCGGCGCCGAGGTCAAGCGCCGCATCCTGATCGGCACCTATGTGCTGTCGCACGGCTACTACGATGCGTACTACATCCAGGCGCAGAAGGTGCGCCGGCTGATCGCGCGGGAATTTGCCGATGCGTTCGGCAAGTGTGACGTCATCATGGGACCGACCAGCCCCACCACCGCATTCCGGCTGGGCGAGAAGATGGGCGACCCGGTGCAGATGTATCTCAACGACATCTACACCATCGCGGTCAATCTCGCCGGCCTGCCCGGGCTGTCGATTCCCTGCGGCTTCGACGGCGGGGGACTGCCCGTCGGTCTGCAGATCATCGGCAACTATTTTTCCGAAGCGAGGATGCTCAACGTCGCGCATCAGTACCAGCAGGTGACCGACTGGCATATGAAGGCGCCTCCCGGCATCGAATGAAGTGGGAAACCGTCATCGGGCTCGAAATACACGCCCAGCTCTCGACCCGGTCGAAGATGTTCTCAGGCGCGGCGACGGCATTCGGCGCTGCCCCCAACACGCAGGCGTGCGCGGTCGACATCGCCTTGCCGGGCGTGCTTCCGGTCGCGAACCGTGAAGCGGTCGCCAAGGCGGTTCGCTTCGGGATCGCGATCGGCGCCAACATCAACCGCCGCTCGGTCTTTGCGCGCAAGAACTACTTCTATCCCGATCTTCCCAAGGGCTACCAGATCAGCCAGTACGAGATGCCGATCGTCCAGGGCGGGGCCATTCCCATATTCGTGGATGGCAGGGAGAAGACCGTCCGGTTGACGCGCGCGCACCTGGAAGAGGACGCCGGCAAATCACTTCACGAAGGCTTCCACGACTTCACCGGTATCGATCTCAACCGGGCAGGGACCCCGTTGATCGAGATCGTCTCCGAGCCGGACATGCGCAGCGCCCCGGAGGCTGTGGCCTACGCGAGGGCGGTGCACGCGCTCGTGCGCTGGATCGACATCTGCGATGGCAACATGCAGGAAGGATCGTTTCGCTGCGATGCAAACGTGTCGGTCCGGCCGGCGGGTTCCGATACGCTCGGCACGCGCTGCGAGATCAAGAACCTCAACTCCTTCCGTTTTCTGGAGCGTGCGATCGAGTTCGAGGCGAAGCGCCAGATCGAGATTCTCGAGGATGGAGGCAAGATCGTGCAGGAGACGCGGCTCTATGACGCCGACCGCGACGAGACGCGCTCGATGCGCACCAAGGAGGATGCGCACGATTATCGCTATTTTCCCGATCCCGATCTCCTTCCGCTGGACGTCCCGCAGGCGTGGGTCGATGCCATCCGTGCCGAGATGCCCGAGCTTCCGGAGGCGACGCGCAGCGCATTCGCCGCCCTGGGCTTGTCGCCGAACCAGGCCGCGGCTCTCACCGCGAGTCGGGACCTGGCCGACTATTCCAGGACTGCGTTCGCAGGCGCGGCGGCGCCCACGGAGCTGGCCAACTGGATCGCCGGTGCTCTAACCGCCCGATTGAACGACGAGGGCATGGCGATCACCGAGAGCCGGATTGCGCCTTCCCAGCTGCGGGATCTCGTCGCGCGGGTCACGGATGGCACGCTTTCGGGGAAGATGGCGCGCGAGGTTTTCGACGCGGTTTGGGCAGGCGAGGGCGAGCCGGATGCGATCATCGCCAGGCGCGGTCTCAGGCAGATCTCGGATAGCGGCGAGCTCGAGACGATTTGCGACGAGGTCATCGCCGGCAACGCGAGACAGGTAGCGGATTACCGCTCAGGCAAGGACAGGGCGTTCAACTCGCTGGTCGGACAGGTGATGAAGGCCACCCAGGGCAAGGCGAACCCTCAGCAGGTGAGCGAGATCCTCAGACGAAAGCTGGCCGGGTAGGGTGTGACGAGCAAAGCGCGGCCATGATGACGCGCGCGCCGCCAGGCTCAGTTCGGCCGCGACGGGTTCGCGGAAACGGGCGCGCCTTTGAGCGTGCGGAAACGCTGCTTCTGCTCCTCGTACTGCGCTCGAATGTTGGTCTTGAGCTTTTCCTGACCGGCGATTCGCTCTACCAGCCTTTGTAGCTCCGCGCTCACCTTGTCGAGCTCGCTGTTTATTTCGGGCAAGCCGTCCCTCAGATACTTGTCGTTCACCGCCACAGCGCGCCGCTTTTCAAGGTCAACGCGCCGCTCGCTTACGTTCTTGAGAGACACGTCGAGTTGCCGGATGCGGGCTTCCACCTGTTCGAGCTCGCGGTCGCGCCGGTCGTCGATCTCCTGCTCGTTCGCGTAGGTGGCCAGTAGCGCGCGGTTTTGACGCCGCTCCTCGGCGAGTTGCCGGCGCTCCTCCTCCTCCTGCTTGGCGCGCGCCTGCTCCTCCGCCCGCCGCTTGGCCGCCTCCTCCGGAGTCTCGGTCGTCTTGCGAGTGATGCCGCGGTTGTCGAGCTCCTTGGTTGCGCTGCCGCGATACTCGGGCGGCACGCGATCGCCGCAGCCTACCACCCTGCCGCTCTCGTCCTTCCAGCAGATGATCCTGCTCGTCGACTGCGCGGCGGCAACGGCGCCGGAGACCACGATCAACGCAGTCGCCGCGGCGGCGAGAACCCAGAAGCGCTTGTCAGACATCAGCCGTTACTCCATAAGAGTCTCGGTACCGGGCCACCGCGGCGAGATCAGGAGCGCGTCGCGGATCGGCCTTCAGGTACGCAACCAGATCGTCCAATGTCGCGATGCTGGTCACCGGAATATTATAGTGGGCCCTTACTTCCTGCACGGCGGACAAATTACCGGTCCCGCGCTCCATGCGGTCGAGGGCGATTACCACTCCGCCGGGAAGCGCGCCTGCCGCGCGGATAAGTTCGACGGATTCGCGCACTGACGTGCCGGCAGATATGACATCGTCCACAATCAAGACGCGCCCCTTGAGCGGCGCCCCGATCACGTTCCCGCCCTCACCGTGATCCTTTGCCTCCTTGCGGTTGAAGCCGTAGCGGGCGTTGCGACCGGCGTCGAAGAGGGCGATCGCCGTCGCCGCGACCAGGGGGATCCCCTTGTAGGCCGGCCCGAAGAGCATGTCGAACGCGATGCCGCTCGCAAGAATGGCTTTCGCGTAGAATTGGGCGAGCCGTTTCAGCGCCGCGCCATCGTAGAACAGGCCGGCATCGAAGAAATATGGCGACAGGCGCCCCGCCTTGGTCTTGTACTCCCCAAAGCGCAGCACGTTCTGCTCGATCGTGAACCGGATGAACTCCTGCCGGAAATCGGTCGCCATGCCTCGCACCTCGCTCGCCACTGGCGAATTGACCGGCGCGCGCAGCGCGTCCGGTCGAATGAGCCGGATGGGCACCGCGCCGGCTTGAAGCGATGAGAATTATAACGGTGAATGTCAACGGCATCCGCTCCGCCGCCCGCCGGGGATTCTTCCAGTGGCTGAAGCGCCAGCGCGCGGACGTGGTGTGCGTGCAGGAGGTGAAAGCCCTGGCCGCCGATCTGACGCCCGAGATGCGGCAGCCGGGGGGCTTTTCCGCGTTCTTTCACTTCGCGCAAAAAAAGGGCTACAGCGGCGTCGGGCTCTATTGCCGTCGCAAGCCGGATCGAATTGTCGAGGGCATCGGTATCCCGGACATCGACAGGGAGGGACGCTACGTCCAGGCGGACTGGGGGCGTCTGAGCATGATCTCGGTCTATCTCCCCTCGGGATCCTCGGGCCCGCACCGGCAGGCGATGAAGTTCCGCTTCATGGATGAATTCCTGCCGCACCTTCGAAAGCTCCGCCGCAGCGGCCGCGAAGTGTTGCTGTGCGGGGACTGGAACATCGCGCACAACGAGATCGACCTCCGGAACTGGCGCGGCAACCGGAAGAACTCGGGTTTCCTGCCGGAAGAGCGTGCCTGGCTGACGCGCGTGTTCGACGAGATCGGCTGGGTGGACGTTTACCGCCGCCTTCACCCGAGCGCAACCGGGGCGGCCTATACGTGGTGGAGCAACCGCGGCCAGGCGTGGGCGAAGAACGTGGGCTGGCGCATCGATTATCAGATCGCGACACCCCGGCTCGCTGCAACCGCGCGGCGTGCCGCGATCTACAAGGCACGCCGGTTTTCCGACCACGCGCCGCTCACGATCGATTACGACCATGCGCTCTGAGCGGCTGCGCGGCTGGCTGCAGAATCTTCGCGTCTACGGCGAGCCGCCGGTCGCCCGCATGCTGCTGCTCGGTTTCGCCGCGGGCCTGCCGCTGCTCCTGGTTCTGGGGACACTCTCCTTCCGGCTGCGCGAGGCGGGGATCGACCGCACGACCATCGGGTTCCTGAGCTGGGTCGGGCTCGCGTACGGCTTCAAGTGGGCGTGGGCGCCGCTCGTCGACAAGCTGCCGCTGCCGCTTTTGACACGCCGCCTCGGCCGCCGCCGCAGCTGGCTGCTCGCCGCCCAGTTCGTGATCGTGGCCGGGCTCATTGGCATGGCGCTCACCGATCCGATGCAGGATCTCCACCGCCTGGTCGCGTTCGCCCTGCTCGTGGCCTTTGCCTCAGCCACGCAGGATATCGCGCTCGACGCCTTCCGGATCGAGTCGGCGCCGGTCGACCGGCAGGCCGCGATGGCGGCGGCCTACCAGGTCGGCTACCGTGTGGCCATGATCACGGCATCCGCCGGGGCGCTGTGGATTGCCGCGGCCGTCGATCCCAGCGAGAAGACCTACGAGCACGCGCCGTGGACGGTCGCCTACCTGTGCATGGCCGTTGCAATGATGGTGGGCATCCTCACCGTTCTCTTCTCGCGCGAGCCGGCGGTGGTGATCACGCCGGAGACGCTGCGGCGCGAGCGGGGCAGGTCGTGGTTCTACGTCGCGGTGGTGAGCCCGGTTCTCGATTTCGTGGTTCGCTACCGCTGGCATGCGGTGCTGCTCCTCGCCCTGATCGCAACCTACCGCATCTCCGACATCGTTCTCGGCGTCATGTCGTACCCCTTCTACCGCGACATGGGCTTCACCAAGGACGAGGTGGCGGCGGTATCGGGGGTATACGGGGTGATCATGACCCTTGTCGGCGCCGCGCTGGGCGGGGTCCTCGCTCTGCGCTACGGCGTCGCCCGGGTGCTGATTCTCGGCGCGGTGCTCTCGGCGCTCACCAATCTCCTTTTCGCCTGGCTCACGACGCGCGGCCACGATGTTCCCGCGCTCGTCGCCGTCATCTCGGCCGACAACCTGAGCGCCGGCATCGCGAGCGCCGCCTTCGTCGCCTATCTCTCCAGCCTGACCAACGTCGCGTACTCCGCCACGCAGTACGCCGTCTTCAGCTCGCTGATGCTGCTGCTGCCGAAGTTTCTCGCCGGCTGGTCGGGATGGGCGGTGGACCATCACGGGTATCCCGCATTCTTCATCGGAACGGCGCTGATCGGGCTGCCGGTGATCGCGCTGGCGTGGCTCGCGTCGCGCATGGCGGCGCCGGGCGGCGTCTCGAGCGAAGCCAGGAAATCGGGTTCGACTTAAGGAGGAAACACATGGGGCACATGGACAATGCCGGACCGCTGAGCGTGCACACCGGCGCCACCGAGGTGAAGCTGCCGGAGAATTTTCGCTGGCCCGGCGGAAAGCGCATCGGCGTCTTCCTCCGGATGGCCTTCGAGGCGTGGTCGGATGACCACTGGCCGGGCGTCAGCCCGATGGGCAATCCGCTGAAGGCGGGCTTTCCCGACCTCAACGCTCGCGGCTGGGCGGAGTACGGTTACCGTCGCGGGGTCTTCCGCGTGCTCGATACGTTCTCAAGATACAAGGTGAAGGCGACTGTCGTCGTGTGCGGGCTGCTCGCGGAGCGATACCCTGACATCGTGCGCAGGATCGTCGAGGCGGGGCACGAGGTCGCGGCTCACTCCTACACGATGGACATGATGTCGATCTACATGAACGAGGAGGAGGAGCGGACCAACATCCGGCGGAACGTCGAGTTGATCGAGCGGGCGACCGGAAAGCGCCCCCTGGGCTGGATCAATCCGCGCGGCACGCCGAGCCCCAATACCGCGCGCCTCCTTGCGGAGGAAGGTTTCCTGTGGCATGGCGACACCCTCAACGACGATCTGCCCTATCTCGTGCGCTTCGGTCCGGCCTCCATCGTGGCCATTCCCGGCACCATGGACGTCAACGATCTTCCGCTCTACATGAAGCACGGCCAGCCGCCCGGCGTTTTCGTGGAGAATTTCGTGGAGTGGCTCAAGTACGTCCGCACGCGGGAGAAGGGCGCCGCCAAGATCGACCCCACCGTGCACGCGCACTGCTTCGGCCGGCCCGCCGGCATCTGGGCCTTCGAGAAGGTCATCGAGATCGCGAAGAAATCGAAGGACGTCTGGATCGGCACGCGCGCGGAAGGCGCGGCGCATGTGTTGAAGGCGCTGCGGAAATCCTAGGCAGCGCGGACAGGCTCACAGCTCGCCGATCACGCTTTCTGAAAGCGGTAGACGGCCAGTGCCCCGAGGAGATTGGGCAGGAAGGATACCGGGCTGCCGTCGGTTATAACCGTGCGCTCGAGGATCCGCACGCCGTGCGTGCCGCAGAAGGCCTCGAAATCAGAAATCGTGCAAAGGTGGATGTTGGGCGTGTCGTACCACTGAAACGGAAGATTGTCGGACACGGGCATGCTGCCGGCGAGAACCTGCAACCGGTTCCTCCAGTAGCCGAAATTCGGGAAGGTCACGATGCCCTCGCGCCCGACGCGCAGCATCTCGCGCACGATGTGCTCGCTGTGGCGCATGGCCTGCAGGGTCTGCGACAGGATCACGTAATCGAACGCGCGGTCCTCGAAGTCCGAGAGCCCGCTCTCCAGGTCGCACTGGATCACGCTCACGCCGTTCGTGACGCAGGCGAGCACGCCGCCGTCGTCGATCTCGACGCCGTATCCTGAAGCGTTTCGTTCGCGCCGGAGGTACCTGAGGAGCGTGCCGTCGCCGCAGCCCAGGTCGAGAACGCGCGCCCCGGGACGCACCCACGCCGCAATGGCGGCAAAATCGGGCCGCTTCATGCCGTTCCCTTCACTCCTGCGCGGCTCGCGACTCACAGGGAGAGCTCTCCCGCGATGCGGTCGAAATAGGCGGCCACCAGGCTGTGATAGCGCGCGTCGTCGAGCAGGAACGCGTCGTGGCCGTGGGGCGCGTCGATCTCGGCATAAGTGACCTCGCGCCGGTTGTGCAGCAGCGCTCTCACGATTTCGCGCGAGCGCTCGGGCGAGAAACGCCAGTCGGTCGTGAAGGAGACGACGAGGTACGCGGCGCGCGCCGGCGCGAGCGCCCTGGCGAGGTCGCCGCCGTGCTCGAGCCCGGGATCGAAATAGTCGAGCACCTTGGTGATGCGAAGGTAGGTATTGGCATCGAAGTAACCGGAGAACTTCGTGCCCTGGTGGCGAAGATAGGACTCGATCTCGAACTCCGGCTCGAAGGAATAGGAGGGCCGGCCGTGCTTCAGCTGCCGGCCGAACTTGTCCGCCATCGCATCATCCGAGAGGTAGGTGATGTGGCCCACCATGCGCGCCACGCGCAGGCCGCGCGTGGG
>DASPGR010000011.1:0-4242 GCA_035620515.1 Burkholderiales bacterium
CGAGATCGAGCCAGCGCCGGGCTCCGTGCGAGACCTCGCCGAAAAGCGCCACGCCGAGGAGCATCAGGATGCCGGCCACGTAGAGCGGCGCTGCGAGGCGCAGCAGGTAATGCGGCGGTATGTTGGCGAAAACCCACAACACGGCGAGCGCGACCAGCATATTGACGAGCTGGGCGGTCACGCGCGCAGTACTCGCATTGGAGGCGCTGTAGAGGACAAAGAGGCCAACTGCCATGAGCACCAAGATGAGTCCCAGCAGGAGGCCATCCACGTGGCGCGTGATGAGGCGCGGAATGCGCCTAACGGCGGGATGCATTGACCATCCCCTCGTCGGCTTTCGGCCGCGCCGGCGCCTTTCCGAGCAGGTAGTAGTCGAGCACGATGCGCGCGATCGGCGCCGCAGCCATTGACCCGAAGCCCGAATTCTCCGCGATGACTGCAAGGGCGATCGTCGGCCGGTCGGCCGGCGCATAGGCGATGTAGAGCGAGTGGTCGCGCAAACGCTCCTCGACCTTGCTCTCGACGTACTTTTCGCCCTGCTTGATGCCGATCACCTGCGCGGTGCCCGTCTTGCCTGCGCTGGTGTACTTCGCCCCTTCGAACGCGGTGCGGCTGGTGCCCTCGCGCGTGACGCCCACGAGCGCCGCCTTCACCGCGGCGAGATGCTCCGCCTTGAGCCCGAGCCCGCGCGCGGGGCCCGGTGCGACCGGCACGCGCTCGCGCGTGCGGGAATCCTCGATGTAATTCACGACATGGGGCCGCGGCACGACGCCGTCGTTGGCGATGGCGGCGATGGCAACGGCAAGCTGCAGCGGCGTGTACGAGTTGTAGCCCTGGCCGATCCCGATGCTGATCGTCTCGCCCGGATACCATTTCTCCTTGAAGCGGCGCATCTTCCACTCAGGGGAAGGCAGAACGCCGAGCGCCTCGCCGGAGAGGTCTATCCCGGTTCGGGAACCGAACCCGAACTGGCCCACGAACCGCGCGATTGCGTCGATGCCGAGATCGTTGGCGAGCATGTAGTAATACGTATCGCTCGACTTGACGATCGACTTGTGGAGATCGACCACGCCGTGTCCGCCCTCGTGGCTGTCGCGGAACTGGCGGCCCCCGAAGAAGAAGTAGCCGGGATCGTGGATCGTCTGCTGCGGGGTGCGCTTTCCAAGGCTCAACGCGGCCAGCGCCATGTACGGCTTGAAGGTGGAGCCCGGCGGGTAGGTCCCCGCGAGCGCGCGGTTCAGCAGCGGGCGGTCCGGGGAGTGGTTGAGCTCGTTCCAGCTCTGGGGATCGATCCCGTCGACAAAGAGGTTGGCATCGAAGCCCGGTTTGCTCACGAATGCCAGCACGCCTCCGGTCGCGGGCTCGATGGCGACCAGCGCGCCGCGCCGGTCCCCGAAGGCATGGTACGCCACTTCCTGTAGCCGCGCATCGAGACTCAACGCGACGTTGCTGCCGGAGATGGCCGGCGTGCGGGAGAGCGTGCGCACGGCGCGTCCTCCCGAATCGACCTCGACGTTCTCGACCCCGGTCGTCCCGTGGAGAAAGCGCTCGTAGCGCTGCTCGATGCCGGTTTTCCCGATGTAATCGGTGCCGCGGTAGTTGGCGAGGAGGCCTTCTTCCTCGAGGCGGTCCATCTCGCGCTGGTTGATGCGACCGATGTACCCGACGACGTGCGAGAAGAGCTCGCCCTGGGGATACTGGCGGAACGGCCGCGCATTGATGTCCACCTCGGGAAAGCGGTAGCGATGGGCGGCAAAGCGCGCAATCTCCTCGTCCGTAAGCCGGGTGCGGATCGGGAGGCTGCCGACCGCCTTGCTCTCCTCCAGCAGCCGTTTGAAGCGGCGCCTGTCCCGCGGCCCGATCTCGACGACCGTGGAGACCTCATCGACGAGCCGGTCGATATCCGCGACATCCTGCGGACGGATCTCGAGCGTATACGCGGAGTAGTTGTGCGCGAGCACGACGCCGTTGCGATCGACGATGATCCCGCGGTTCGGTGTGACCGGCAGGACCGCGATGCGGTTTGCCTCGGCCAGAGTGCTCAGCTCGCCGTGCCGCACGATCTGCAGGTAGAAGAAACGCACGCCGAGAAGAGCGAACACGAGCAGCACGGCCGCGGAAGCGACCGCGAGCCGCGCGTGGAAGTGCTTGAGCTCGAGCTCGGCGTTCCGGATCTCCACGCCGGGATTGATCGACAGCTCAGACATGGAAGGGATCCGGCTTGGGCCGCAGCGGAATCTTGAGAAGGGCGGCGAGCGGCGGCCACAACGCGCCCGCGACGAAGCTGCCGATGAAATAGTGCCACCCCGGGAAATCCGCTCCCCCCAGCATGCGGACGCTGACAATGATGAGATCGTTCATGAGAAAAAGCGGAATGACGTGGAGGGCCTGCGGCGTGATCGCGAACATGCGCACGCGCCGGTGGAGCACGATCCCGGCGTAGGCGAGGATGGTGTAGGCAAGCGCGTGCTGCCCGAAGAGCGTGCCGTCGGCGACATCCATGAAGAGGCCGACCAGCCAGGCCCCGATGAAGCCCATCTTGCGCGGCTGCTCGATGCACCAGTAGAGCACGACCAGCGCCACGAAGTCGGGCTTTATCCATAGCCCGTAGCCGGACCACGGCAGGAGGTTGAGCAGAAGCGCGGCCGCCAGGGTCAGCGCGATATAGCCGGGCTTGACCGGCAGCAGAATCTCCTGGGGCGCGGGACGGCTCGTTGCCATCAGCGTTTCCTCGCCTTGCCCTTGACGCGCGGTTTAGCCTGCTCGGCCGGGCGCGGCGGCAAGTCGCGCTGGGCGCTCAACAGCAGGACCTGGGTGTGGTTCGACACGCCGGCGAGCGGGGTGCAAGTGATGCGGGCAAAGAGCCGGGTCGCGCTGCGCTCGACCTGCGAGATGCGTGCGACGGGGAGCCCCGGCGGATAGACACCGTCGATGCCCGAGGTCACGAGCTCGTCGCCGTTCGCGTGGTCGGCATTGACCGGGACGAAACGCAGCTCGAGCACGCCGTCGCTGCCGGTTCCGGAGAGCACTGCGCGCAGGCCGTTGCGCAGGTTCTGCACCGGGACGAAATGACTCTTGTCGGTCACCAGCGTCACCTCCGCAAGCCACGGGTAGACGCGCGTGACCTGCCCGAGGAGCCCGTTTTCGTCGACGACCGGCTGGCCCGCCTTGACCTCGTCGCGCATGCCCTTGTCTATGACAATCCGGCGGCTGAAGGGATCGCGCGCGGCGTAGACCACTTCGGCCGCGGTTGCGTCGACGCCGAAGCGCTTGCGCGCGCCGAGCAGCGCGCGCAAGCGCTCGTTCTCGGCGCGCAGCCCCTTCAGCTCCTGCAGCATTCCGGCATTTTCAAAGTTCTCCCGCTCAAGGCGGTCGTTCTGGGTGCGCAGCGAGGAGTGCGTGACGAAGAAATCGCCGACGCGCCGCGCGATGCTCGCCGGCGCCAGCGCAATGCGCTGGAGCGGATAGAGAATGACAGCGGCTACCTGGCGCAGCGGCGCGAGATAGTTGAAACGGGCATCGGAGATGAGCAACGCGAGCGAGAGCGCAGAGAGAATCAGGAGGCGGGCAAGCGGGGTGGGGCCGGTCTTGAAAAAGGGCGGAGCCTGATATTCCATTCAGCTCAACGATCCGTGTTCAGAGCTCAGGGTTCAAGATGCAGCATCAGGACCTGGACTTCGGAACGCGGAGCTTCGAACGCGGGACCCGCTCCGTCAGTCGCTCGTGAAGATGGTGGCAAGCCGCTCGACCTTGTCGAGCGCCTTGCCCGAGCCGCGCACCACGCACGTCAGGGGATCCTCGGCGATGATCACGGGCAGTCCCGTCTCCTCCATCAGCAGGCGGTCGATGTCGCGCAGCAGGGCGCCGCCGCCGGTGATCACCATGCCCTTCTCGGCGATGTCCGCGCCGAGCTCGGGCGGCGTCTGCTCGAGCGCCGACTTGACCGCGGAGACGATCTGGTTGAGCGGCTCGGTGAGCGCCTCCAGGATCTCGTTCGAGCTGATGGTGAAGCTGCGGGGAATGCCTTCGGCCAGGTTGCGGCCCTTGACCTCGAGCTCGCGCACCTCGCTGCCCGGAAACGCAGACCCGATCTCCTTCTTGATCAGCTCGGCCGTGGTCTCGCCGATCAGCATGCCGTAGTTGCGCCGGATGTAGTTGATGATCGCCTCGTCGAACTTGTCGCCGCCGACGCGAACGGAGCCCTTGTAGACGAGCCCACCGAGGGAAATAACGCCCACTTCG
>DASPGR010000012.1:0-3351 GCA_035620515.1 Burkholderiales bacterium
AGCTAGCCGCCGCGTCGCTATCGTGCGCTGAGCCTTCAAGTTCAACGATCAGTCTTTCCACTGGACAGTAGAAGTCGACGATATACGGGCCGATGCTTTGCTGGCGCCGGAACTTCCGGCCGTGCAAACCCGAATGCTTTATCGCCCGCCACAAGACCGCTTCCGCCGCCGTCAGGTTGGCTCGCAGTGTCCGTCGCCGATTTATGAAAGGGTGCGCGTTGTTCAAGCGCCTGGATGCTGTCATGCGTCAAGTAACGCATGAAGTGGCTGACGGGTTGACTCCCACCACCCCGGCGCTTCGCGCCACCCCTCCTCAGGCAGGAGGGGAAAAACCCGGCTCACCCTTGGGCAGGAGGGGAAAAACCCGGCTCACCCTCGGGCAGGAGGGGAAAAACCCGGCTCACCCTCGGGCAGGAGGGGATGATTCCAATTCACGCAGTCTGGAGATGCTTGGCTTTGGCGCTGGCGAGGAGGCCGAGCAGCTCTTTGACGGAGTGTTTCTCGATGTTGAGCGCCACGTCGGCGATGGCATCGACCGGCAGCTGCGGGTTGATGCCGCGGAATTTCTCGATGATGCCTTGTGCTCCGACCGGGTTCGCTTCCGATCCCAGGGGATCCATGACATCGATGCGCTGCCATTCGCCCTTGTCGTCCTGCGCCGCGATCCACGCGGCGAATTTCTGGGGATAGAGCTTGTCGAGCGCCGGATCATGTTCGAGCTCGAGATGCGTGGCGAGCGCGGTAAGCGCCGGATCGGCAAGCTTGGGCTCGGCGAACTGCGGCGGCAGGACCTGGCCTTCGAGCAGCGCTGCCGCGACGACGTAGCGCATGCTCATTTGCGCGTTGAGCGCCGTTGTCGGGAAGTACTTGAAGCCGCACTGGACATCGACCACCCTGGCAAGCCCGACGCGCACGCGGCGCTTCGGATTCCATGGCGTGCCAAGCCGCCGGCGCAGTTCGAACGCCGCATCGACATAGGAGTGCGTGCTCCCGCAGCAGGAATAGGGCTTGATGCGGTTGGTATCGAGCCGGAAGACCTTGCCGAGATCTTCGGTGAGCGGCGCGGGGTCGGATGCGTCCGAATATGCCTTCAGCACGCCGCCATCGTGGAACTCATAGATCTGCGTCGGCCCGGTGAAGCCCATCTGCGCAAGTTCTGCTGCAAGCACACCGGAGTGCGCCGCCTTGCCGGCGTGAAAACGCTTGCTCATCGTGCCATCCGCGTTGAACGCCCAGGTGCCGGCGCCCTGCGTGCCCGCAAGACCCAGGGCCCAGGCGGTTTGCTCGTCATCGAGGCCCATGAGCGAGGCGCAAGCGGCCGCCGCGCCAAACGGGCCGCATATGCCGGTGATATGCCAGCCGCGCAGGCGAGCCGCGGAGGGATTGAGCGCAAGGCTTGAGCGGATCATGACTTCATAACCGGCCGCGATCGCGGTGACGAGCCGCTCTCCGCTCGCGCCAAGCTTTTCTGCCATGGCGACGGCCGCAGGAATGACGACTGCGCCGGCATGGAGCTTGGCGTTGTGATAGTCATCGAGCTCGAACGCATGCGAGGAGACACCGTTGACGAGCGCGGCATCCGCTGCGCGAAGCGACGGCGTGGGTTCGCCCCACACGGTGGCCTCAGCCTTGCCGGCACCGGCCTTGGCCCATTTGAGGAGCGTCTTCGCCCACGGCGTGACATAGCCGTAGGCGCCGCAACCCAGGGTGTCGAGCAGTGCAAGCCGCACCGTTTCCCGGGTCCGGCCGGGAAGATCGGCATAACGCAAGCGGGAAACCCAGGCGGCAAGCTCGCGGGTAGGGGCACTGACCGGGCGGGGATCGTTCATGACCGGGTCCTCCTTTGCGACCATGTTAGCGCAGCGCGACTCACGCGGCGCGCAGTCCACATATTGTAGTCCGATCGATCGGACCGCGCAGATTGTTGACAGCATTTTTACCCACACCCGATACTCGGAAACCAGCAACGGGTGACATGCCCCCGTCACCCATCACCCGTCACCGATCACGCATTTCAGGAAAAAAATGGACTACGACGTTATTGTTGTTGGCGCAGGAAACGCCGCATTTGCCGCGGCCATCTCGGCCCGCGAGAGCGGCGCAAAGCGCGTGCTCGTGCTCGAAAAGGCGCCGCGCGAGAAGCGCGGCGGAAATACGCACTTCAGCGGAGCGGTCTTCCGCTTCATCTACGACGACGTATCGCAGCTCGACCGCTTCGTGCCGAACGCGGAGCGGGACTATCCCGGATTTCACAAGGGCGTGCAGCCCTATCCGGTATCCGGCTTCCGCGACGATCTCATGAAGGTCACGCAGGGGCGCAGCGACCCGGAGCTCTCGGCAATCCTCATCGAGAACTCGCTCGACACCATGTGCTGGCTCCAGGACGTGGGCAAGCACCATTTCGAGCTGGCGATTTCGGTCATGGGCGTACGCGTGGGAAACGAGGTCAAGTGGCCGCGCGGCGCGATGATCCGCACGGAGCACGAAGGCGTGGGATTGTCCAAGACCTGGTTCGAGACCGCGGAGAAGATGGGCATCGAGATCCGCTACGAGACGGGCGGCGTGCGTCTGACGCAGGCGGAAAGCGGACGCGTGACCGGCGTTGTGGCGCGCGGTCCCGACGGGTTTGCCACGTTCAACGCGAAAGCCGTGGTGCTGGCGTGCGGCGGATTCGAGACCAATCCCGAGTGGCGCCTTCGCTACCTCGGTGCGCCGTGGGACCACGCCAAGGTGCGGGGCTCCAACTTCAATTACGGCGATGGCCTCAAGATGGCGCTCGATATCGGCGCCATGCCCTGGGGCCACTGGAGTGGCTGCCACGCGACGCCGATCGTCGCGACCGCGGCCGATTACGGCGTGCAGAACCTGACCGACAAGACGAACCGCCTGTCGTATCACTACGGGGTGATGCTCAACGTCGAGGGCAGGCGCTGGGTGGACGAGGGCGCGGATCTCAACTCATTCACCTACGCCAAGTACGGCGGCATGATCCTCAAGCAGCCGAGGAGCCTCGTCTACCAGATCTTCGACAGCAAGGTCGTGAATCTCCTCGAGCCGCGCTACGCGACGACCGAGCCGTTCAAGTCTGATACGTTGGAAGGGCTGGTGAAGCAGCTCGATCTCGATCGCGAGCAGGCGATGAAAACGCTCAAGGAGTACAACAGCGCGGCAGGGCATGGCGGTCCGTTTAACCCGGCGGTGCTCGATGGGATCCATACCGAGGGCATCGAGCCCCGGAAAACGAACTGGGCGCTCAAGCTCGACAAGCCGCCGTATCTTTCATGGCCGGTGACGGGCGGCATCACCTTTACCTTCGGCGGGCTCAAGGTAACGGGCGATGCGCAGGTTGTC
>DASPGR010000013.1:0-2499 GCA_035620515.1 Burkholderiales bacterium
GGGATGAGGGCGATGATGATGGCAATCGCTATGGGTGCAACAGCCTTCCAAGGATTGCTCATGTTGTTCTCCTCTCCCCGTTTGGGCAGGTCACTCCGTCAGAATCCGACAGCAAGCAGCAGCCAGGCCGCGATCAGGGTGCCGAGAGCCGCGCTTCCGTAGGCGACGGCCATCGCGCCGGTTCCGGCGTGAATGCCGAGATCGTGCAGCCCGTGATAGATGCGATGAACGGCGTGGAACAGGAAAAGCGAGATGACGGCAAGCACGAGAAGCTTGCCAATCCAGTGCTGGGCAAACCCGAACACACGCGAGTAATCGAGGGCCTGCGACGGCATCCACAGGCCGATCGGCGCGATGATCCCGGTGATGAAGATGAGTATCGGCGCGACCAGCGCGGAAAGCATGCCGCCCGCCCCGAACAGCGACCAGAATATGGGTTCGTTGGAGCGCTTCATGTCACATCCACCGCACGATGACGTAAACCAGAATCGAGGTGCCGACCATCGCCAGCCATCCACCCGCCGCGATCACGCATTCGGGCACCGCCCGGCCGGCGATGCGAAGATCCGGAGCAGTCTTCGGTGCCACCTTCCACCACGTGTAGGCGTGATAGCCGACCGTGAGCAGGGCAATCCAATGGAACAGGATGGAGCCGGGGCTGGTCAGTGCCGCGCGCCACGCGTCCCAGGCCGCCTCGCCCTGCGTGAGCCGATAGAGGCCCACGAGCAGGATCACCGTATAGATCGCGAGGAAGAGGCTGCTCGCCTCGCGGATCATGTAGCGCACGTAGTAGGGATTCTTGCGCCACCAGCCGCCCATGGGGCGGGTATACGTCCTCACCTGCGCCATCAGGCACCTCCCCTCGGCATGAGGAGTTTCAGCACGCCGAAATAGTCCATCGTGCTGTTGACTTTGTTCTGGTTGATCGCGTGCGCCGGGTCCACGTCCTTCGGGCACACCTCAGAGCAATATCCGACGAGGGTGCAACCCCACACGCCCGCCTCCGAATTGAGTACCTCGGACCGCTCATCCCAGCCGCGGTCGCGCGAGTCCGCGTTGTAGCGATGGAGCAGCGCCAGAGCCGCCGGGCCCGTAAATTTGGGATTGAGGCCGTACTGCGGGCACGCCGCGTAGCAGAGGAGGCAGTTGATGCACTGAGAGTATTGATAGTACTTCTGAAGCTGCTCCGGAGTCTGGAGGTAGGTCCCGGCTGAAACCGCCTTGTCCTCCTTCGGCACGACGTAGGGCTTGATCGAGGGCAGCTTGTTCTTGACGAAATCGGTCTGGTCGATCGCGAGATCGCGCAGGATCGGAAAATGATTCAGCGGCTCGACCCGGACCGGGCCGGGATAGTAGTCGCGCAGGAACGTGTGGCAGGAAAGCTGCGGCACGCCGTTCACCATCTTGCCGCAGCTGCCGCAGATCGCCATGCGGCACGACCAGCGGAAGGTGAGGCTGCCGTCGAGATGGTCCTTGATGTACTGCAGGCCCTGCAGCACCGATGTGTCGTGAGTGAAGGGCACCTCGAAGGTCTGGAAATGCGGCTCGCCGCCCTGCTCCGGGTTGTAGCGCAGCACCTCGATCTTGATTTTCAGCGTATCGGCCATGCGCAGTCCTCAAGTCAGAACGGCTTGCTTGCCTTCGCCCCCGTAGACTCTCGTCTTGGGTTGGGACTTGGTGATCGTCACGGGCGCGTACTCGAGGCGCGGCGGCCCGTCACCGGTGCGATACGCGAGTGTGTGCTTCAAGTAGTTCGCGTCGTCTCGCTCCTTGTACTCGTCGAGGCGCGTGTGCGCGCCGCGCGATTCCTTGCGGTTCAACGCCGACTGCGCGATCACTTCGGCAATTTCGAGCGTGAAGCCTAGCTCGATCGCCGAAAGCCACTCGGTATTGAATGCGCGGTTGCGGTCGTCGAGCTTCAGCCCGCGCCGGTAGCGGTCGCGCAACGCCGCAAGCTTGTCGCATGCCGTCTTCATACCGTCGGCCTTGCGGAAGATGCCCACGCCGGTCTCCATCGCGTCGTGCATCTCGTTGCGTATGGTTGCGACACGCTCGCCCTTGTCCCGCCCCAGCAGCGTAAGGAGCCGCGCCTCCACGGCTTCCGCCTGACGGCGCGCAGCTTCGGTCTTCCCAGCCGGCACCGCTTTCACGTACTGCGCTGCCCGTTCGCCCGCAACCTTGCCGAACACCACGATTTCCGCGAGCGAGTTCGAGCCCAGGCGGTTGGCGCCATGGATACCCACGCTCGAGCATTCGCCTGCCGTATAGAGCCCCTTCAGCGGCGTTTCGGTCTGACCGTTGCATAAGATGCCGCCCATCGTGTAATGCACCGCGGGGCGCACCGGAATCGGCGCGACAACAGGATCAACGCCTGCAAAGGTCTTCGCGACTTCGGTGATGAGCGGCAACCGCTCGTGTATCGTCGCGGCACCCAGATGGCGCAGGTCGAGCCACACGACTTGGCCCAGGGGGGTCGCAATCGTCCGCCCTTTCTGCTCC
>DASPGR010000014.1:0-29222 GCA_035620515.1 Burkholderiales bacterium
TAGAGAAGCATCAGCTCCTCGTCGCTGGAACCTTCGTTCCAAGACATGACGGGTTGTGAGTATGCGGCAGCCTCCGCAGACCCACAACCCGCCATGGCGGGCCGTGCAGCGCCGGTCATTCACATCGGATCCGGCACGAACGCGCCCGGGAAGGGCGTCGCGATACGCGGCGAGCCCAGCACGCCGAGCCTGACGAGATTGCCGTACGTATCGTAGTGAATCGCCACGATCTGCGCCGGGTGCTCGCCCGCCCGCTCGAACGACGTATAGCGCGCATGCGAGGTGCGACTGCGGCCATGACCGGTGCCGAGCGAGGATGATTTCCTGGCGAGTGGCTCAGGCGTGTACGGGCGCTCCCTGGCCGCGTCCTGGCGCGGCGCGCTCCGCGGGAGCCCTGCGGATGCCTCGCCGGGCTCCTGCCCCGCGGCCCCGAACGGGGCCGGCGCATCGGCGCTGTCGCCCCGCCCGACGCTATCGCGCGCACGCTCCTGATCGTCCGGAAAAGGGCTCTCCTCGACCTTGCCCGGCCTTCCGGCTCGCGAGGACCCGCGGTCGATGCGCGCGTCCGCGTCAACCCGCTTGCGAAAGAGCGCGACACCGATGACCCCGACATTGTGCGGACGACCGGTGCGTGCGGCGTACGAGTTGGCGTGCTCGGTAAAGTAGAACGCCGCGACCCGCTGCAGGTTCTTGCGCCAGCCCTTGATGGAAAGCGTCTGGTACGGCGCCAGCACGTAGCCCGTCTGGTTCCAGCCCGCCGTCTCGCCGCTGACCGCGTTGACGCCATCGACTGAAACGACGGCGAGCACCTCGGCGCCGGTGCGATTTCGAATCCGGATCTGGTACTCGTTGCCGGGCTGCCCGACGATGTACGAGCGGCCATCGTGCGCGTGCACGGGGAGCACGCGGCCCGAGCCGCTGTCGTATACGGTGACATCGGCCAGCCGGCCCGCGAGCGCGGGCGTGGTCGTCATGCTTCCGAGCAGCATGGCTGCCAGGATCGGCTTCCAGTTCATGATTTGCTCCTTGGGGTTACGCATCCAGGTGATGCTTCCCCTTTAAACGTCCGCACGGGCCAGAAGGGGTTAACCTTGAACCCCCCCTGACCCGTCGCTATACTGGGTTGACCCCAAACGAATCTCTCCTGCAAGCCCACGCGTAGCGCACTGCAAGCCTGACAGCCCGCGACGCCGGGCTCGCCTTCAGGCCGGCCTCCGCTCCCTTCCCGCGGCGCAACCCCGCGGGCTTGCAAGATCGATTCCATAAAGAGGGCGGAGGAGCTCCATGTCGAAGTTTTCCCCGGATGCAATTCGCACCATTGCGCTCGTCGGACACGGCCACTCGGGCAAGACTACGCTCGCCGAGGCGCTGCTCGCCAAGGCGGGCGCGATCCACTCGGCGGGCGCAGTCGAGAAAGGCTCGACGGTTTGTGATTTTGATCCCCTGGAGAAGCAGTACCTGCATTCGCTCAGCGCGGCCGTGGCGCATCTCGAGCACGCCGGCACCCGCGTGCACCTGATCGACACGCCGGGACTGCCCGATTTCATCGGGCGCGCGATCGGCGCGCTCCCTGCCGTCGAGACCGCGTGCGTGGTGGTGAACGCGCAGAACGGCATCGAGATGATCACGAGCCGCATGATGCAGTGGGCGGAGAAGCGCAACCTCTGCCGCATGATCATCGTGAACAAGATCGACGCCGAGAACATCGACCTGCCGGGGCTCCTCACGAGAATCCAGGCCGCATTCGGGAAGGAGTGCCTGCCCATAAACCTCCCCGCGGAGGGCGGCAAGCGCGTGGTCGACTGCTTCTTCAACCCCGCGGGTGAATCCGACTTCTCCTCGGTGGAGGAAGCCCACGGGGCGCTCGTCGACCAGGTGGTCGAGGTGGATGAAACGCTGATGGCCCAGTACCTCGACCAGGGCGAGATCGCGCCCGCCGAGCTGCACGAGCCGTTCGAAAAGGCGCTGCGCGAGGGCCATCTCGTGCCGGTGTGCTTCGTCTCGGCGCGGAACGGCGCGGGCGTCGCGGAGCTCCTTGACGTGCTGGTGAAGTTGATGCCCAACCCGACCGAAGGCAATCCGCCGCAGTTTCTGAAGGGCGAGGGCGAGAAAGCCCAGCCCGTCAAGTCCGAGCCCGATCCGAAGAAGCATGTGCTCGCCCACGTCTTCAAGGTGACGATCGATCCGTTCGTGGGCAAAGTCGGCGCCTTCCGGGTGCACCAGGGCACCATTACCAAGGACACGCAGCTCTTCGTCGGCGAGGGCCGGAAACCCTTCAAGGTCGGCCACGCCTACCTCCTGCAGGGCAAGGAACTCGTCGAGACCGACGCGCTGGTGCCCGGCGACATCGGGGCGGTCGCCAAGGTCGACGAGGTCCAGTTCGACTCGGTGCTGCACGATTCCCATGACGAGGACCACATTCACCTCGCGCCGCTCGAGTTCCCCACGCCGATGCACAGCCTCGCGATCGAGCCCAAGCGCCGCGGCGACGAGCAGAAGATCTCGGACGCCCTGCACAAGCTCGCGGCGGAGGACCCCACGTTCCGGGTGGAGCACAACGCGACGGTGAACCAGACCATCATCAGCGGGCTGGGCGACCTCCACATGCGCTACATCCTCGACCGCATGGCCGGGCAGTACCACGTGGAAGTCACCACCAAGCCGCCGCGCATTCCCTACCGCGAGACGATCACGTCCAGGGCCGAAGGCCACCATCGGCACAAGAAGCAGACCGGTGGCGCCGGCCAGTTCGGCGAGGTGTTCCTGCGCGTCGAGCCGTTGAAGCGCGGGGCGGGCTTCGAGTTCAAGGATGAAAGCAAGGGCGGCGTCATTCCGAACCAGTACATACCTGCGGTCGAGAAGGGCGTGCGCCAGGTGCTCGACTCGGGTCCGGTCGCGGGCTACCCGGTGCACGACGTGCGGGTCACCGTGTACGACGGCAAGCACCACCCGGTGGATTCCAAGGAAGTCGCCTTCATCGCCGCCGGCAAGCGCGCCTTCATGGACGCGATCGGCAAGGCGCGCCCCATCCTTCTCGAGCCCATCGTGACGATCGAGGTCACGGCCCCGGAGGGGAACATGGGCGACATCGCGGGCGACATCTCCTCCAAGCGCGGACAGTTGAGCGGGACCGACGCGCTCGGCCCGGGAACGCTCGTCATCAAGGGCCGCGTGCCGCTTGCCGAGTTGAACAACTACCAGGCGCGGCTGAAGTCGGTGACCGCGGGCCAGGGCTCGTTCTCCATCGAGTTCTCGCACTACGATCCCGTGCCGCCAAACCTGCAGAAAGACCTCTCGGCCCTGCACGCCAAGACGGCGGTCCACGCCGAGGAGGACTGAGGCGCCGGAAGCCCGGCTACCCTCGCCGGCTGCACGGGAGCCGCTGCGCCCGGGTCACGCGCGTGCGCTCTGATATAAAGTGGCGCGATGGACGAGATCGTGCTTCGCGGGATGGCCAGGTGGCCGGACGTGCCGGCGGTCTACGGCTGGCTCTCGCTCGACCGCCGCGGCCAATGGCTGCTGAAAGGCGAGCGCATCGCCAACCCGGGGGTCACGGCGTTCATCGGGCGCAACTATGCGCACGATGGGGAAGGCCGCTGGTTCTTCCAGAACGGCCCGCAGCGGGTCTTTGTCGCGCTGGAATACGCGCCATTCGTCTACCGCGTCGTGAGTCCGCCCGGCGCGCCGCTCGAGCTCGAGGCGCACGTCGGCAAGCCGGTAACCCGGGTGCGCGGCGCCTGGGTCGACGAGAACGGCATCACCCTCCTCGAAACCGAGCATGGCGTCGGCACTGTGCATGACGGCGACCTCGATCGCCTGATCGCCTCGTTCTGCGACGCAGGCCGCGTGGCGCTCGATGATGCGGCCCTCGAAGCGCGGATGGAGGCCCTGCAGCGCGGGGAGTCGGCCCCCCTGTGGCTCCGCTACCGCGGCGCAGCCGTCAGGGTCGAGCCGGTCAGATCGCAGGCTGTGCCGCGCCGCTTCGGATTCATGCCGCGGCCGGTCCAGCCCGCGGGCGAGGAAGCGTGTCCGTGATGCGTCCGCTTGCCGAGATTCCCCAAGAGGTGCGCCGCCGGCTCGACGGCGTCTTCTGCGATATCGACGACACGCTGACGACCGCGGGCAGGCTCACGGCCGACGCGTATTCCGCGCTCGAGCGCCTGCACGCGCAGGGGATGACGGTCATCGCCATTACCGGCCGGCCTGCCGGGTGGTGCGACCACATCGCGCGCATGTGGCCGGTCGCGGCAGTGGTCGGCGAGAACGGCGCGTTCTACTTCCGCTACGACCACGCGCGGCGCGAAATGAAGCGGCGTTATGCCGACGATGCCGCTACGCGCGCCCGCAACCGCGAGCGGCTTGCGGCAATCGGTCAGGAGATCGTGCGCGCGGTCCCGGGCTGCGCAATCGCGGCCGACCAGGGCTACCGCGAGACCGATCTCGCCATCGACTATTGCGAGGATGTCGCGCGGCTTCCGCCCTCCGCTGTCGAGGAAATCGCGGCGCTCATGCGCAGCCGCGGCTTGACCGCCAAGGTGAGCTCGATCCATGTCAACGGCTGGTTCGGCGCCTACGACAAGCTCGCGATGACGCGCCAGCTGATGCGGGAGGAGTTTCACGTTGATCTCGACGCCGCGCGCGGGGCCTATGTCTTCGCCGGCGACTCGCCGAACGATGCGCCGATGTTCGATTTCTTCCCGCATGCCGTCGGCGTCGCCAACGTGCGGGAATTCCGCGGGCGCCTTGAGCACGAGCCGAAGTACGTCACGAGCTCTCCCGGCGGCGCAGGTTTCCGCGAGCTCGTCGATCTCCTGCTCGCAGCGAAGATTGGGCATTGAGCCGCCGATTTTTCACGGGGTTGAGCCATGATCGATCTCAGAAGCGACACCGTCACGCGCCCCACCGAGGCCATGCTCGAATCGATGCGCGAGGCGACATTCGGGGACGACTCGCGCGAAGGCGACGCGACCGTGCAGAAGCTCGAGGCCATGGCCGCGGCGAAGACCGGCAAGGAAGCGGGCGCCTTCATGCCGAGCGGCACGATGACGAACCTGGTTGCGATGCTCGCGCACGGCAGCCGCGGCGGAGAGGTCCTCCTCGAGGAGGGCTCGCATACGCTCAACGCGGAGCTGGGCGGCATCGCCGGCGTCGCCGGGCTCCTCCACCGCGGCATTCCCGGCCGGCGCGGCGCGATGGAGCTCGAGCGCCTGCGCGAGGCGATCCGGCCGATGACGCGGTCGAACATGGGCACGGCGCTCGTCTGGATGGAGAACACGCACAATCGCGCGGGCGGCGCGGTGCTGCCGCTCGCGCACATGCGCGAGGTCTTCGAGCTCGCCCGCGGGAACGGCGTTCCCGTGCACCTCGACGGCGCGCGCATTTTCAACGCCGCCATCGCGCTCGGCTGCGCCGCAGCCGAGATCTCGAGGTATTCAGACTCGGTGTGCTTCTGCGTCTCGAAGGGGCTCTCGGCACCCGTCGGGTCGATTCTCTGCGGCAGCCGCGAGTTGATCGAGCGCGCACGCGCCTACCGCCGCATGGTCGGCGGCAACATGCGCCAGGCGGGGCCCCTGGCCGCAGCCGGTGTCGTCGCGCTCGAAACGATGGTGGAGCGCCTCGCCGAAGACCACGCGAGCGCGAGGCGCCTTGCAGCGGGCTTTCACCGCATCGATCCCTCTCTCTGCGACCCGAAGGACGTGGAGACCAACCTCGTGCGGGTCGACGTGAGGAAGAGCGGCCGCCCCGCCTCGGAGTGGGCCTCCGGGCTCAAGGCGGACGGTGTGCTGGTCGCGCCGGCGGACACCCATGTTCTGCGCTTTGTGACGCACCGCCACATCTCGTCCGCCGACGTGGACCTCGCGGTCCATGCGTTCGCGGCCCGCTGGGAGAAGTCGAAGGCGCGCGCGATCTAGCGGGTGCGCTTGCCGGAGAAATTCTCCTCGATCTCGTCCTGGAAGAAGCTGCCCGGGGAAGGCGCGTTCATGAAGCGGCGGTGGACTTCACGCGAGACGCCCGCGTACTGAACGATCGAACCGCTCGTGAACTCCACCTCGAGCAGCTGCCGGCCCTCGTCGTAGCCGACGGAGCGGATGGTGGACGCGTTGATGCGCTTGCGCTCCATCATCTGCCTCGAGATCGCCCATCAGGCGGCGGAGCGACCGGGCGCGTGAACTGGACCGAAAAGAACCGCGGTGCGGGCACCGGAGGAGGAAAGCGCCGCACCGCGGTTTTGAAAAACCTAGGGCTTGCTGCCCATCGGGAAAGGCCACGCGCCGGGAACAGCCACCGGCCTCGGGGCCGGTGCCGCGGCCGGTTTGCGGGCCGGCGTTCTCCTGCGCGCCGCCGCGCGTTTGCGGGCCGGCCGGCGCTTCACCGCGCGCTTCCGCGCCCGCGCCTTGCCCGCACGGCGCCTTGCCGGCCGCTTTCTCGCGGCTTTCTTCTTTTTCTTCACCCTTCTCTTTCCTGACTTCTTCCTCGCTTTCGGCATTGACGCCTCCTGTCAGCTTGGGCGGCCCTGCGCACCGCGCCCTAATGCAGGGCGGCCTGCGCCTTGTTCGCCAGATCGCGATACAGAAACTCCGGGTCGAGGTCGATTCCGCCTCCCCAGGTAAGGCCGTTCGACACGGGGTCGATCGCCACCCGGTTGAAGCTCGCCTCGTCGGAAAGGGCGCTGTGCGTCGTCGAGACCAGATCCCCCAGATAAACGCGCCCCTCCAGCCCGTCGTCAAAACGGAGCCAGAGCGTGTAGTTGCCCTCGGCGCGGCATTCAGTGATGGTGTGGTTCAAGCGTCCTCTTCGGCTGCGGTAACGTCGGTTCAGCAGGCTGGAGCCCAAGGAATCGCGCCTCCCATGCTGGTTGAAAAATTCCTCTCGTTCCCGAACGCCTCTTCTAGTCCCAGGAGAGCGCGCCGCCGGTCTGGTACTCGATCACGCGCGTCTCGAAGAAGTTGCGTTCCTTCTTGAGATCGATCATCTCCGCCATCCACGGAAACGGATTCGTCGCCCCCTCGTAGAGCGCGTCGAGGCCGATCTGCTGGCAGCGCCGGTTCGCGATGTAGCGCAGGTACTCCTTGAACATCGAGGCATTCATCCCCAGCACGCCGCGCGGCATCGTGTCCTCGGCGTAGCGGTACTCGAGCTCGACCGCCCTGCGGAAGAGCTCACGCGTGTCCTCGCGGAACTCCGGCGTCCAGAGATGCGGGTTCTCGAGCTTGATCTGGTTGATGAGATCGATGCCGAAATTGCAGTGCATCGACTCGTCGCGCAGGATGTACTGGTACTGCTCCGCCGAGCCCGTCATCTTGTTCTGCCGCCCGAGCGCAAGGATCTGGGTGAAGCCCACGTAGAAGAAGAGGCCCTCCATCATGCAGGCAAACACAATGAGGCTTCGCAACAGCTTCTGGTCGTTCTCCGGCGTGCCGGTCCGGAACGAGGGGTCGGTCAGCGTATTGATAAAGGGGATGAGAAACTCGTCCTTGTCGCGGATCGACGGGATCTCGTTATAAGCGTTGAACACCTCGCCCTCGTCCAACTGCAGGCTCTCGACGATGTACTGATAGGCGTGCGTGTGGATCGCCTCCTCGAACGCCTGGCGCAGCAGGTACTGTCGGCATTCCGGCGCCGTGATGTGGCGGTAGGTCCCGAGCACGATGTTGTTCGCCGCGAGCGAATCGGCCGTGACGAAGAATCCGAGATTGCGCTTCACGACGCGCCGCTCGTCGTCGGTCAACCCGTTCGGGTCCTTCCACAGCGCGATGTCCCGGCTCATCTGGATTTCCTGCGGCATCCAGTGATTGGCGCACGCCGAAAGATATTTTTCCCACGCCCAGCGGTACTTGAACGGCACGAGCTGGTTGACGTCGGTCTGGCCGTTGATGACGCGCTTGTCGGCGAGGTTGACGCGCCGCAGCGCGGCTTCGCTCTCGGCGCGCGTCTCGATTCCCCCCGGGACACGTCCTGCGCCGACAGCAGGTCCCTGCTGCTTCTCGAACTGCAACATCGCGAGTCTCCTTTATCAGCTTTTATCGGTGGACACTTTCCGGCTCCGCCGACGCGTCTTTATCGGTGTTATGGGTGACGCGCCTATTGGCGCCGATGAAGCATTCCTCAAGCACTTTGGTTCGCTGGATCGCCCTCATGCTATTGGCACGATTCGCATTCCGGATTGTCGATCGCGCAGAGCTTGGCGTCCGTGGCGGGCAATCCCCCGTCGGCCGGGACGGCATTCAGCTGTCCGGTCTTCACGGTGGATTTTTCCGCGGACGTCGCGCCGAGCGTCCTCAGGTAATACGTCGTCTTCAGTCCGCGCAGCCACGCGAGCTTGTACACCTCGTCCAGCTTCTTGCCGGAAACCCCGGCCATGTAGATGTTGAGCGACTGCGACTGGTCGATCCATTTCTGCCGGCGCGCGGCGCACTCGACAAGCCACTTGGGATCGATCTCGAACGAGGTCGCGTAGAGGCTCCTCACCTCGGCCGGAACGCGATCGATCTTCGAGAGCGAGCCGTCGAAATACTTGAGATCCGCGATCATCACGTCGTCCCACAGGTTGAGCGCCTTCAAGTCGCGCACGAGAAATTCGTTCGCCACCGTGAATTCACCGGAGAGATTCGACTTGACGTAGAGGTTCTGGTAGGTCGGCTCGATCGACTGCGCGAGCCCCGTGATGTTCGCGATCGTGGCCGTGGGCGCGATGGCGATGCAGTTCGAGTTGCGCATCCCCGCCCTCTGCACGCGGCGTCTCAACCCCTCCCAGTCGAGCGTCGAGGAGAGATCGCACTCCACAAAGCCGCCCCGTTCCTCGGCAACCAGCCGCAGCGTGTCCTGGGGCAGGATCCCGCGGTCCCAGAGCGAGCCCTTGTACGTCGAGTACGGGCCGCGCTCCTCCGCAAGGTCGGCCGACGCGTTGAAAGCGCTGAACGCAATCGCCTCCATGGAGCGGTCGGCAAATTCCACGGCGGCCTGCGAGCCGTACGGGATGCGCAGCACGTGCAGGCAGTCCTGGAAGCCCATGATGCCGAGACCTACGGGCCGGTGCTTGAAATTGGAGTTGCGCGCCTTGTTGACGGAATAGAAGTTGAGGTCGATGACGTTGTCGAGCATGCGCATCGCCGTGCCGACGGTGCGACGGAGCTTCTCCATGTCCATGCGCCCCGTGCTGCGGTCGAGATGGGCGAGCATGTTGACCGAGCCCAGGTTGCAGACCGCGATCTCGTCCGCGCCGGTGTTGAGCGTGATCTCGGTGCAGAGGTTGGAGCTGTGCACGATGCCGACGTGCTGCTGGGGGCTGCGGATGTTGCAGGGATCCTTGAACGTGATCCAGGGATGCCCGGTCTCGAAGAGCATCGAGAGCATCTTGCGCCACAGCTGCAGCGCCGGAATCCTCTTGTAGAGCTTCAGCTCCCCGGCCGCGGCGCGCTGCTCGTAGTCGATATAGGCGCGCTCGAAGGCCTTGCCGTACTTCTCGTGCAGATCGGGCACGTCGGAGGGCGAGAAGAGCGTCCATTCGCCGTCTTCCATCACCCGCTTCATGAAAAGGTCCGGCACCCAGTTCGCCGTGTTCATGTCGTGCGTGCGCCGCCGGTCGTCTCCCGTGTTCTTGCGCAGCTCCAGGAACTCCTCGATGTCGAGATGCCAGGTCTCGAGATACGAGCACACCGCGCCCTTCCTCTTGCCGCCCTGGTTGACCGCGACGGCGGTGTCGTTCACGACCTTGAGAAACGGCACGACGCCCTGGCTCTTGCCGTTGGTGCCCTTGATATGGGCGCCCAGCGCGCGCACCGGCGTCCAGTCGTTGCCAAGGCCTCCTGCGAACTTCTGCAAGAGCGCGTTCTCCTTGATGGCCTCGTAGATCCCGTCGAGGTCGTCGGACACGGTCGTGAGATAGCAGCTCGCGAGCTGCGAGCGCCGGGTGCCGGAGTTGAAGAGCGTCGGTGTCGAGCTCATGAAATCGAAGCTCGAGAGCACGTTGTAGAACTCGATGGCGCGCGCTTCGCGCTGGTCTTCGGGCTCGTTCAACGCCAGGCCCATCGCGACGCGCATGAAGAAGATCTGCGGCAGCTCGATCCTCCGCCCCTGCACGTGCAGGAAGTAGCGGTCATAGAGGATCTGCAGGCCGAGATACGTGAACTTGAGGTCCCGGTTCGCGTCGAGCGCGGCACCGAGGCATTTCAAGTCGTAGGTTGCGAGCCGCTCGTCGAGGAGGTCCGCCTCGATGCCAACCTCGATGAATCGCGGGAGGTACTGCGCGTAACGCCCGCGCATTTCGGCGTGCGTCACCTCTTCTCCCAGGGTCTCCAGCCGCAGCGAGTGCAGTAGCAGCCGGGCCGTTACGTAGCTGTAGCCCGGATCCTGCTCGATCAACGCGCGCGCCGCGAGGATGAGTGACTTCCGCACTTCCGCCATCGGCACGCCGTCATAGAGATCGCGCTGCATCGCCTGCAGCACCGGCTCGGGAGCGACGTCGCGCCCCAGGCCTTCGCAGGCCTCGCGCACGAGCGCGGTGATGGCGGTGAGATCGAGCGGTCTTGCGATTCCGTTGTCCTTGACCGAGATCGCCGCGGAGCCGCGCTTGTCGTCCAGCTGCTGGCGCTCCTTTGCGCGCTCCCGGGCCCGCTCCTCGCGGTAGAGAACATAGGCGCGCGCCACGTTGTGCGCGCCCTCGCGCATCAGAGCGAGCTCGACCTGATCCTGGATGTCCTCGATGTGGAACGTTCCGCCGCTCGGCTGCCGGCGCATGAGGGCGACGACGACGCTCTCGGTCAGCTTCGTCACCTGCTCGCGCACGCGCGCCGAGGCGGCGCCCGTGCCACCGTTGACGGCGATGAACGCCTTCGTCATCGCAATCGCGATCTTCGACGGCTCGAATCCGACCACCGCGCCGTTGCGGCGGATCACCTTGTACTGGGCGTAGCGCTCTTCGTTGCCCGCGGTACTGTCCGCGAGAGGCAGAGGGGTGTCGGCTGTAGCACGAGCCGTCTCGGTGGCGACCTGCATATACGCAACTCCTTGAGTTATATGTTTTTTCCGACCCAAAGGGAATTGGCCCCCCCTTTGTGCCTACTCTTGCCCCCGTTGTGAACCACTATATGTTGTGGTTATTCAATTGTTTTGAACAAATTCTAGTAGCGCGGTAGGGGGAGCGCAACAGATTTTTGAAGATGCGGTTAAATGCTCGACAAGATTGGGAAAACCTCCCGGCAACCCTTGGAAAAGATGGAATTTCCCTGCTTAAAAATTAAGCAGTGCCTTAACCGCGTGTGTGACAAACGTCACAAAACGCGTCGCCAGGGCGGCCGGGTGATGTCCCGCGGTGAATACAGCGGGGCGTGCGCAGAAAACACGCGCCCGGCGTGCGGGCGCGCGAGGGGATTCAGCTCAAAGGCGTGGAAGGCGCCGTATCGTTGCCGGGCTTGTCACTGCCGGAGGGCGCATCGCACTCAGGCACGTCGCGGGGCGGGTTCTTTCCTGGCCTTTTGGGTGCGCCGGGGAGCCTCGATCATCGCCCGGTAGCGCGCCCAATCGAACTGCGGACCGGGGTCCACCTTGCGCGCGGGCGCGATGTCGCTGTGCCCGACGATCTCGGCAACCGGATAGCGCGTGAGCAGCCTGCGCGTCACCGCGGCGAGCCGGCGGTACTGAGCCGCCGTGAACGGCACCTCGCCGTCGCCCTCGACCTCGATGCCGATCGAGAAATCGTTGCAGCGCGAGCGTCCCTTCCAGCTCGATTCGCCAGCGTGCCAGGCGCGCTTCGCGCACGGCACGAACTGGATCACCTCCCCGTCGCGCCGAATGAGGAAATGCGCGGACGCCTTGAGTTGAGCGATCGTCGCGAAGAAGGGGTGCGCGGCCGCATCGAGCCGGTTCATGAAGAACGCCTCGATGTCCGCCCCGCCGAACTCTCCCGGGGGCAGGCTGATGTAATGAATGACGAGGAGATCGATTGCGCAGCCGGACGGACGCTCGTCGCAGTTGGGCGAGGCGACGTAGCGCACGCCCTCCAGGAGTCCCTCTTCGTTCAGCTTCGCTCTCATGCCGGGCCGGGTCGCGCGGCGGCGCCTCAGTCCTTCGTGTCGAGCTCGTCCTTGATTCCGAGCCGCTCCATCCGGTAGCGCAGGGCTCTGAAGGTGATGCCGAGGACCTTCGCCGCCGCGGTGCGGTTGTAGCGCGTCTGCGCCAGCGCGTCGAGGATCGCCTGGCGCTCGACCGAGTCAAGCCGCTCCTGCAATGGCAGGCCGGCGGTGCCGGCGGCTGCCGCCTCCCCCGCCTTTGCGGGTTCGGGCTCCCGCGCCGATGCGGGTCCCAACTGGAGGTCGCCCGCCTGGATCTCGTGCCCGGATGCGAGCGCAAGCGCCCGCTCGAGCACGTTTTCGAGCTCGCGCACATTGCCCGGGAAGTCGTAGCCCTGCAAGCGGGAGAGCGCCTCGTCCGAGAGGTAAGGCTTCTCCCCGCTCCCTGTGCCGGAATGGCGGGCGAAGAATGTCCCGGCGAGCAACGGGATGTCGTCCCGCATCTCGCGCAGCGACGGCATTCGCAGCTCGATCACGTTCAGCCGGTAGTAGAGATCCTGCCGGAAATTGCCGCTCTTCACCTCGCCGCCCAGGTTGCGGTGCGTCGCGCTGATCAGCCGCACGTCGACCGCTTCTTCCGATGTCGCCCCGACCTTGCGGACCTTCTTCTCCTGGATTGCCCGCAGAAGTTTCACCTGCATGGGCAATGGCAGGTCGGCCACCTCGTCGAGAAAGAGCGTGCCCCCGCTCGCGGCCTGGAAGAAGCCATCGCGGTCGGACGTCGCGCCGGTGAAGGCGCCCTTGCGGTAACCGAAGAACTCGCTTTCCATGAGGTTCTCCGGGATCGCGCCGCAGTTGACCCCTACGAACGGGCCGTCCCGGCGCGAGCCCTTGGTGTGAATCAGGCGCGCCGCGAGCTCCTTGCCGCTGCCCGACTCCCCCGTGATGTGGATCGGCGCCTGGGTTCGGGCGAGCCGCTCGATCATCGAGCGCGTCGCGCGCATCGGCGCCGACTCGCCGACGAGTAGCGCCGCGCCCGCGCCGGTCTCCTCGTCCTCCTGCGGGCGACGCGCGCCCGGCGCGGGCAGCTTCAGCGCCGAGCGCACCAGCGTCCGCAGCTGGTTGAGCGATACGGGCTTGGCGAGGTAGTCGAAGGCGCCCGCCTTGAGCGCCGCCACGGCGTTCTCGGTGCTGCCATGCGCGGTGATGACCGCGACCGGCAGGTCGGGATGGTGCTTGCTCACGTGGTCGACCACGGCGAGCCCGTCGCCGTCCGGCAGGCGCATGTCGGTCAGGCAGAGGTTGTAGGAGTTCTTCGCGAGCAGCGCGTAGGCTTCCGACACGTTGGCGGCGCAATGCGCCTCGAGACCCATGCGCGCCAGCGTGAGGCTCAGAAGCTCCCGGATGTCGGCTTCGTCGTCGATGACGAGCACCTGGCTCATCGCGCTCATCTCAACGTGCCGTCGCTGGACCCGTCATTCATCGCTCGCTCGCTGATGCGGCCGCACGGCACAGAACGGTGAACTGCGTGCCCTTCGCCGTCTCCACGTGATCGAGGCTTGCGCCGTTCGCCTCGCAGACTTCCCGCGCGATGTAGAGGCCCAGCCCCGTTCCACCCGCCGCGCTGGTGAAAAACGGCTCGAAAAGACGCGCACGCACGTCGGGAGTGATGCCCGGTCCATCGTCGATGACGTCCAATTTTACAACAGTGTCGGAGCGCACCGCGCCGACGTGGATGCGGATGCTCTCGGGCTTGCGCCGGCAGTGGCGCACCGCATTGCGGCAGAGATTCCACATGACCTGGTTCAAATGGCTGCGATCAAAGAGCACCTCGAGGTCCCCGGTCAGCTCGAGCCAGAAGATCTCGGGATTGATGCGCTCGATCTGGGTGAACTGCTCGACGAACGTTTTCAAGAAGTCGACGACCTTGAAGCGCTCGCGGTGCGCCTGGTCGCCGCGCGAGAGCCGCAGCACGTTGTTCACCATGCCGTCCAGGCGCTGGCTGTTCTCATGGATGATCGTGATGAGACGCCGCGTCGTGTCGCCGATCATCGGCTCTTCGCGCAGGAGCTCGGCCGCGTGGCTGATGGCGCTGAGGGGATTCCTGATCTCGTGGGCGATGTTGGCAGTCAGGCGCCCCATCGCGGCGAGCTTCAACTGCCGTGCCTGCGACTGGATCCGGCTCTGGTCCTCGAGAAAGATGACGGCGCCGACCTCCCGGCTCTTGCCGATCGGCACGAAGCGCGCGCCGACGGTGCTGCTGAGCGGCTTGGCATCCGTCGCGTCCGCGGCATTGCGGCGCCATTGCTCGAACCGCGCCCCGAGCGCCGGCACGTACCCTGCCAGCGTGACCTCCTTGCCCTGCCGGCGCAGGGGCCCGAGCAGCTGCTCCGCGCGAGCATTGGCCTGCCGGATGACGCCGCGCCCGTCTGCAACCAGCACCCCGTCCTGCATGTCGCGGATGACGAGCGCGTTCACCTGCTCCATGTTGGCAAGGTCGATCTCCCGTCGCGCCGCGAGCTCCTCGCTCGCGAGCGTGTGCTTTGCAAGCGCGTGGGCCAGCCAGGCGATCGCGAAGTATGCAGCGGAGAGGAGCCCGGCCTGTGCGTACTGGGCGACCGGCGCATCATGGGTCAACACCTGGTAGGTATGCTCAAGGAGCACCGCGATGCCGGCGAGCGCAGCGTAGAAAAGCGTCAACTGGCCGCGGCTGATGAGCCCCGCGCCCGCCAGTGTCGTCAGCAGCAGCAGGCCGAGGCCGCTCGAGATCCCGCCGCTCGCGGCTGTCAGAAGGACGATGAACGCGATGTCGGCGGCCACCTGCGTATTCAACTGCAGGTTGAACTGCCGGCGCGTGCCCACCGTCACGAAGCAGGCCACGCCGAAAAGTATGTAGGCAACAGCCGTCAGCAGGAAAAGACCGCGATCCTGTGAGCCGAAGATGATGTTTTCGCCCCACAGGACGGCCGCGGCGAAGAGCAGCGTGCCCACCACAAGGCGATAGACGTTGAAGAGAAAGAGCGAGCGCCAGAGCAGTGCCGACTGCGCGTCGGAGCCGGCGCCGGAATACAGCACCCGATAACCTGCCTCACTCGTACGGGCCAGGCTCATCGGTGCTATCCGGACTGCCGCTCGCGCCGGTGCTCGACCGAACAGTAATGCTTGCCTCCGGCCACCAGGCTCTCGCTGCGGGGCAGATGCACGCCGCAACGCTCGCAGCGGACCATGTCCTCCGACGCTCCGGGCGGCGTTGTTTCATTGCCGTCGATGCGTCGCCGATAGCCCTTCAGGATCCACCATACAAGCAGCAGGCCCAGGAGGAGCAGGATGATCTTCGCCAAACACGACCCCGGTTTCAGTGCGAAGGACTAGTGTGCCGCAACGGCGCGCGAGCGTCGAGGTCGAATGTCGCAGCGCGCGACACCCGGGAGCGCCCGGGCGGGAGCCCGCGTTCGCTCCGGCGATGCGCAGCGGGCGCGCTCAAGATAACGGGCGCACTTCGAAGGCCGCCGGTGGGTCGCCGCGCTGATAGCGCTCCCACATCGTCGTGTATGCGGCTTCCAGGTGGCGGCGATAGCGATCGGTGTCGAACAACGCGCAACTTGCGCGGTTGCGGGCAAGCCTCTCCCGCATCTCGGCGAGCATTGCCGGCGTTCTCGCGAGCTCGAGCGCGCGTGCCTCGTAGCCCGCGAGGCTTTCGGTGATGAGCTCAGGCAGACCGGCCGCCTTCAAGAGGCTTCCGGCAACCCGTCCGGGAAACGTGCTTCCCGTGCAGGTCAGCAACGGCAGCCCGGCCCACAGGGCATCGGCTGCGGTCGTGTGCGCGTTGTAGGGCAGCGTGTCGAGGAAGAGGTCTGCCAGCCGGTGGCGCGCAAGGTGCTCGTCCGGGTTCATCCGGGCGGCGAAAACCACGCGCCGCGCGGGCACGCCCCGGCGCTCGGCCTCCCGCCGCAGATTAGCCGCCGCCGCCGGATTGTCCTCGATCAGCCACAGAACGCTGCCGTCGACCGCTTTCAGGAGGCGCATCCAGACGTCGAATTGCTCGGGCGTGATCTTGTAATTGTTGTTGAAGCAGCAGAAGACGAAAGCCGCCTCGGGCAGAGAACACTCGGCGCGGGTTGGCGTGCGCTGCGCAATGGGGCGCCTCGAATCGTTTACCTGGTAGGTATCCGGCAGGCGCACGACCCGTTCGCTGTAGCAGGCCTCGTGGTCGGGCGGCAGCACATGTGCGTCGGCAAGGATATAGTCCATGTAGTTCACGCCGAGGGTGCCGGGAAATCCGAGGTAGTTGACCTGCACCGGGCACGGTCTGTAGCGGAAGAGACCGAGCCTTTCGCGGCCGAAGTAGCCGTTCAGATTGACGAGGATGTCGATCTTCCTCTCGCATAGGGTCGCGGCGGCCTCCGCGTCCTCCAGGCGGCTCACATCAACGATCGCGTCGACGGCCCGATTGATCCGGGCGCGAATCTCGCTGCCATCGTCCCATCCGTTATCGAATGCGTATATCTCGAACCGGCTCCTGTCGTGGTGCTCCAGGAGCCCCGTCATCAGAATTGCGGTCGCCTGCTGCCGGAACTCGCCCGACACGTAACCGATGCGGATCCGGGGATTGTCGTAGCGCTCCCCGCCCCAGAGCCCGACCGGTGCCGGCGGGTAGTTTTCGGCGGCGAATATCTCCGCGCAACGCCTCAGGTTCCGCGCGGAGCGGGAAACAGCCTGATGTCCGAAGGGCTCGGCGGACTTCTTCCCCGCCTCGATGTCGGCCTCGACGGAATCCGCCAGGCGCGAGAGGTCGGCCCACTCGCAGGAGAGCATCTTTGCGTGAAGCAGCTTGCCCTTCGCGAACGGATAATCCGGGGCGAGCTCCAGCACTCTTTCAAAGCGGCGCGCCGCCTCCTCGGGGCGTCCGAGCTCCTGCAATGCCAGCCCGACGTTGTAGCAGGCGCTGGCGTAGTCGGGTCTGATCGACAAGGCGCGCTCGTAGCTCGAGAGCGCGAGGTCGGGTCGTCTGAGATCGACCAGAACGTTGCCGCGGTTGTTGAGTGCCTCGGCATCGCCGGGCTTCAACGCCAGCGCGCGGTCGTAGCTCGCGAGGGCCTCCTGCGCCCGCCTGAGCCTTTGCAGCGCGAGACCAAGGTTATAGTGGGCATCGGCGTAGTCCGGCTCGAGCTCGACGGCGCGTTGATAGCACGCGCGCGCTTCCTCGATCCGCGCCAGCCCCATCAGCGCGTTTCCCCGGCCGTAGAACGCTTGGGAAAAGTCAGGCTTGATGCGCAGGGCGCTTTCGCAGCTCGCAAGCGACTCCTCGAGCCGTCCCCGCTCAAGCAGCGCCTTGCCGCGCTTGTGAAGCATGGCGGCGAGACGGTCCCGCCCCAGGAAAAAGCGCGCAATGCGCGTTCCAAGTTCCCCGAGGTCTTGTGCGAGCGCCATCCGTGAGGGTCGCCTGATCAGGTTCGTCCCGCCGTGTCACGCCGCCTTTTCGCGCGCCCGGCGCCAGCGACCTGCCAGTGGATCAAGGCGCAGGCGCCCTGCGGCAACCCGTGCACGGCGCGGGAAATGGTCGGGGTGAGAGGATTTGAACCTCCGACACCTGCGTCCCGAACGCAGTACTCTACCAGGCTGAGCTACACCCCGACGCCCAGAAAAGACGGGGGCACGCGCTACCGTGCCCCCGCTCAGAACGATCGCGTCACCGCGAAGTCGGCCAATTGTAGCAAATAATTCCGCTGCGCTGAATCGCGCAGCGACGCGGCCGCCTCGCATGCCGCGCGCGAGGCCGCTCGCGCCTGCTCGCGCGCGTACTCGAGCGCGCCGGTCGCCTGTATGGCTCCGATCACCGCCGTGAGATCGTCCCGCCCGCCCCGCTCGATCGCCTTGCGCACGGTGCGCGCCTGCTCAGGGCTACCGTGCCTGATGGCGTGGATCAACGGCAGCGTCGGTTTCCCCTCGGCGAGATCATCGCCGAGGTTCTTGCCGATCACCGCTTCCTCGCCCGAGTAGTCGAGCACGTCGTCGATCAGCTGAAAGGCCACCCCGAGCTGCATGCCGAAGCGCGACACCGCCTCCTCCTGGGAAGACGTTGCCCGGCCGAGCACCGCGCCCAGGCGGGTCGCCGCCTCGAAGAGCTTTGCCGTCTTGCAGCGGACGACCGCGAAATATCCGGCCTCGTCGATGTCGGCGTTGTGACAGTTCATGAGCTGCATGACCTCGCCCTCGGCGATGACATTGGTGGCGTCGGCCAGCACCTGCAGGACGCGCATGCTGTCGACGGCCACCATCATCTGAAACGCGCGCGAGTAAACGAAGTCGCCGACCAGTACCGCCGCGGAGTTGCCGAAGATCGAATTGGCGGTGGCGTGGCCGCGACGAAGCGCCGACTCGTCGACCACGTCATCGTGAAGGAGGGTGGCGGTGTGTATGAACTCGACCACCGCCGCCAGCTCGTGGTGATGGGGTCCGCGATAGCCAAAGGCGCCGGCCGACAGCAGGAGCAGCATGGGACGCAGCCGTTTCCCGCCGCCGGCAACGATGTGCTCGGCGACCTGGCGAATGAGGACCACGTCCGAGTCGAGGCGGGCGCGGATCACTTCATCCACGGCGCGCATGTCCGCCGCAAGAAAGTCGCGGATGGCTTCGATGGCCACGGCTGGGAAGCGCCGAAAAAGACGAGGATCATACCAGCAAACGCGCGGGCGCCCGGGCCCGCCGTCCCGCGTGCCGCGACCGCGCGCGGCAGCGCCATCGGCACGGGCCAGGCGGCGCGGCGCTTTGACGAAGCCGCGCGCATTCGGTAGAATCCGCGCCTTTCCGTGCGACGCAAGACAGGCTCGCCATGTACGCGGTGGTAAAGACCGGCGGCAAGCAGTACCGGGTCAAGGCCGGCGAAAAAATCCGGATAGAACAGATACCTGCCGAAGTGGGGCAGGAGATCGTGCTCGACCAGGTCCTTGTGCTCGGGGCGGGCGAGGGCGTGACGCTGGGCACGCCCCTCGTAGCCGGTGCGAGCGTCAAGGCCAAGGTGCTCTCGCAGGGGCGCGGCGACAAGGTGCATATCTTCAAAATGCGCCGCCGCAAGCACTATCGCAAGAGCCAGGGCCATCGGCAGAATTACACCGAGATCGAGATCCTGGGCATCGGCGGGTAAGGAGAGGCCGGCATGGCACACAAAAAGGCAGGCGGGAGCTCGCGCAACGGCCGCGATTCGCAGTCGAAACGCCTCGGCGTCAAGCGCTTCGGCGGTGAGCTGGTGAACGCCGGAAGTATCATCGTGCGCCAGCGCGGAACGCGGGTTCACGCCGGCGAGAACGTGGGCATCGGGCGTGACCATACGCTTTTTGCGCGGGTGACGGGCCGCATCCGCTTCGAGGACAAGGGGCCGGACGCCCGCAAGACGGTAAGCGTCGTTCCCGCCTGAGCTCAACCGAGGCGAGCGCAAGGGCCCTGCCGGAACGGCAGGGCTTTTTTGTTTCGGCTGCCCCACGCCATGAAGTTCGTCGACGAAGCGCTGATCGAGGTCCACGCCGGAGCCGGCGGGGATGGCTGCGCGAGCTTCCGGCGCGAGAAATTCATTCCGCGCGGGGGCCCCGATGGCGGCGATGGCGGCCGCGGCGGAAGCATCTACGCGCTGGCGGACCGCAATCTCAACACGCTGATCGACTTCCGCTTTGCGCGCATCCATCGCGCGCGCGACGGCGAGAAGGGCCGGGGCTCGGATCAGTACGGAAGATCGGCCCCCGACGTCGTGCTGCGCGTGCCGGTCGGCACCATGGCGTTCGATGCTGAATCGGGCGAGATGATCGCCGATCTCGACCACGACGGCGCACGCGCGCTGATTGCAGCCGGCGGCGCAGGAGGCCGCGGCAATCTCCACTTCAAATCGAGCACCAATCGCGCGCCGCGGCAGTTCACGCGTGGCGGCCCCGGCGAGCACCGGCGGTTGAAGCTCGAGTTGAAGCTCCTCGCCGACGTGGGCCTCCTTGGCATGCCCAACGCGGGCAAGTCAACGCTCATCCGTTCCGTATCGGCGGCGCGGCCCAAGGTTGCCGATTACCCCTTCACGACTCTGGCACCGAGCCTCGGCGTCGTGCGTGTGGACATGAACCGCAGCTTCGTCCTGGCGGACATCCCGGGACTCATCGAGGGCGCCGCCGACGGTGCGGGCCTGGGACACCAGTTCCTGCGCCACCTCACGCGGACGCGGCTTCTTCTGCACCTGGTGGACGTGGCGCCCATTGACCCCGGCGCCGATACCGTGCGCGAGGCGAAATCCATCGTCCGGGAGTTGAAGCGCTACGACCCGAGCCTCTATCGCAAGCCTCGCTGGCTGGTGCTCAACAAATCCGACCTGATACCCCCGGCCGAGCGCAGCCGCGTCGCGAAGCGCTTTCTCACGCGCTTTGGCTGGAGAGGAAGAAGCTTTATCATCTCCGCCCTGACCGGTGAAGGCTGCGCCGAGCTCGCCTACGCGATCATGGACTACCTCGATCAGGCCGCGCACGCGCCCAAGGCGCGGGCCCGCGCGCGGCGAGCGGAAAGGACCAACGCGAGGTGAGAAGCACGTGCGCGGCTCCGTGGTGACGCATGTCCTCTGACGTAAAAAGCGCGAAGCGCCTGGTCGTGAAAGTCGGCTCGAGCCTGGTCACCAACCAGGGCCAGGGCCTCGATGTTGCCGCGCTTTCGCGCTGGGCGGGGCAGATCGCGGGCCTGCGCCACGGCGGCCGCGAGGTGGTGCTCGTCTCAAGCGGGGCAATCGCCGCCGGCATGCAGCGCCTCGGCTGGAAGCGCCGGCCTCGCGCGCTGCATGAGCTGCAGGCCGCGGCCGCTGTCGGGCAGATGGGCCTCATCCAGGCCTACGAGTCGTGCTTCCGCGAGCACGCTCTCATGACCTCGCAGATTCTCCTCACCCACGAGGACCTGTCCGACCGCAAGCGCTACCTCAACGCGCGCTCGACGCTGCGCACGCTGCTCGCGCTCGGCGTCATTCCCATCATCAACGAGAACGACACCGTCGCGATCGACGAGATCCGCTTCGGCGACAACGATACGCTCGCTGCGCTTGTCACGAATCTCGTCGAGGCCGACGCGCTCGTGATCCTGACCGACCAGGCCGGGCTCTACGACAAGGACCCGCGCAGGGACCCCACGGCAAGGCTCATCGTGGAAGCGCGCGCGCTCGATCCCGCCCTGGAGCCGATGGCAGGGGGCGCCGGCAGCCACTATGCGCTCGGCGGCATGCTGACGAAGGTGCTGGCGGCAAAGCGCGCCGCGCGGAGCGGCGCCCATACCGTGATCGCCTCCGGCCACGAGAAAGACGTCCTCACGCGGCTCGCCCAGGGCGAGGCGCTCGGCACGCGTCTAACCGCCGAGAAGCCCACGATGGCGGCACGCAAGCAGTGGCTCGCTGATCAGCTCCAGGTGCGCGGCAGCCTCGTCCTCGACGCCGGGGCCGTCAAGGCGCTGCGCGTCGACGGCAAGAGCCTGCTGCCGATCGGGGTTCATGAAGTCGCGGGGGAGTTCGAGCGCGGTGAAGCCGTACGCTGCCTCGACGACAAGCGCGAGGAGATTGCGCGCGGTCTCGTGAACTACAGTTCCACGGAGACCCGCCGCATCCTGCGCACCCCCTCGAGCGAGATCGAGAGCAAGTTGGGCTACGTCGACGAGCCGGAGCTGATTCACCGCGACAACCTGGTGCTGCTCTAGCCGCGGGGTCTGATCACTCGCGGATCTGGTTCCGTTTGTCGCCGTAGCGCAGCAGATCGAGCGCTTCCTCTTTCCTCGCGACCGGGGTCTTGTTGGTCTTGCCCGCGCAGAAGTAGTCGCCGAACAGCACACCGTGATGGATGTTGGCCTGCTGCATCGTGATGCGGGTCCATTGCGGATTGCGTGACGGGACCCAGGTTTGGTCGCGGCGGCCCGAAGCGTAGACCTTCACCTGCCGCAGGTCGCAGCGTATCCCTTCATACGTCACGTTGGTCGAGCCACCGGCCGTCTTCACGACCAGAGTGTAGCGGACGACGCCATCCTCCCCGATCGAGAGCGCTTTCGAGTCGATGTAGAAGCGGTGGGCGCTTGCCGCGCCCGCCTCGAACGCCACCAGTTCTTCGTCCGCCGGATAGGGCGGCAGCTTCACCTCGAGCTCCTTGAACTCCTCCTTGGGGCGGTCGTTCTCGTAGTCCCACCCGCTCCACTGCGCCGCCGCGGTCTGCGCGAGTAGCGCCAGGACCGCGATCGCGCTAGCCCGCATAGATGTGCTCACGCGTCGGCGGCAGGGCGAGCGCGCCGTCGGCGCGGGGCTTGCCCGCCAGCACCTGGTAGACGGAGAGCCAGCCCCGCTCGAATGCGTGCGCCGAGCCCGCCATGTAGATGCGCCAGATGCGGTAGATTCTCTCCCCCACCGCCGCCACCGCGGCTGCCCGGTTTGCGTCGAGGCGGTCGACCCACGCCCAGAGCGTGCGCCCGTAATGGGGCCTCAGGCTCTCGACGTCCCACGGCTCGAGTCCGGCGCACGACATGGCATCCAGCACTTGCCCGACGTGCGCGAGCTCGCCGCCAGGAAACACGTAGTAGTCCACGAACTCGCCGATATCGCTGCCCAGCTCGCGCTGGCCGGGCCAGTTGTGCGTGATCCCGTGGTTCATCGCCAGACCGCCGGGCTTCAGCAGACGGGAGATCTTGCCGAAGTAGACCGGGAAGTTCTCGAGGCCCACGTGCTCGAACATGCCGACGCTTGCGATCTTGTCGAAGGCGTCCTCCTCCGGCACGTCGCGGTAGTCGAGGAGACGCACCTCGCACCGGCCTTCGAGCCCTGCCTCGCGGATCTTCGCGCGCGCGTAATCGTACTGGTTCTGCGAGAGCGTGACGCCGAGCGCGTTGACGCCGTAGCGTTGCGCGGCCCGCATGACGAGCGCGCCCCACCCGCAGCCGATGTCGAGGAAGCGCTCGCCCGGAGCAAGCTGCAACTTGCGGCAGATGTGATCGAGCTTCTGCTCCTGGGCGATTTCCAGCGTGTCGTCGGCGCGGCGGAAATAGGCGCACGAGTAAACACGGCTGGCATCGAGCCAGAGCCCGAAAAAATCATCGCCGACGTCGTAATGGCTCTGGATTGCCTTGCGGTCGAAGAGACGGGTGTGCTTTGCCCAGGCACGCAGACGGCGCCCGCCGCTGCGAACGGTGCCCAGCGCGCCGGAGAAGGCCTCGCCGATGCGCAGGATGTCGCGCGCATTGCCCTCCACGTCGATCTGGTCCTCGACGTAGCAGCGCGCAAGCCCGCCCATGGTCGGATCGGCGAGCGCCGAGATCGCCTGCGGGCTCTTCACGACAACGGTCAGCTGCGGGGGCTCCTGCCCAACCACCGTCGTCCCGTTCCAGAAACGCATCGCGAGCGGCACGTCGCCCGCCTTCAGGCGGCGCTGGAAACGGCTGAGAAGGCGCGAGGAGAACATGGGGCTAAAAAGGATAGCACAGCGCCCCGCGCGGCAACCACAGGGCGCCGGACCCCGTGCGTCAGCCCTTCAGGTCTGCCGTCAGGGAATCGCGGATCGCCTTTGAAATTTCGGCAGAAACGCCGCAGGCGGGATGATCGATGCCCATCGTGACGACGGCTCCCGCCTTCAACGCGCTCACCATCGCCGCTGCCAGCTCGAAGCGCAGGAAGTGGACCGATGAAGTCTTCTCCGCGGTTTCGCGCTCCAGATCCTCATCGGCGATCGCGTGTACGCGATCATGCCCCGCGACCTGCACCCATACGCGATCCTCGATCCCGATCAGTTTCGCCAGCATGCGCCGGCGCTCCTCGACGTCGGGATATTCGATCATCATGGTCGCCTTCCAGTTGGCGCCATCGGGTATCAGGGGCGTATAGGCGTCGAGCTCGCCCTGTATATCTTCCTCCTCGAAGATGCGTTCGACGCGGAGCATCTCCTGGATCTGGTAGCGGATCGTCAACTCGTCCTCGAAGATCAGCACGACGTGCTCCCCCAGGTGAACCGTCCGGTTCTTCTTGTGCGCCATCACGCGCGCGCGGAACTCCGGGCGCTCCTTGGCGTAGCGCTCGAGGCTCATGAGGCTGTCGCGGGTGATCGTCGTCATGATCGGGCCTGTCCTGTCAGAGTCCATAGGCGATGCGAACAAGGGTGATGGGATGCTCCTTGCGCGCGGCAGTGGCGCCGATTCCCTGAAGAATGTGGCGCCCGGCAATCGCGCAGTCCGAGCTCACGTAATCGGGACCTGCCTCGGCCATCTGACGGAAGACCGGACGTCCGATCTTCATGGAGTTCTCGAAATACTCCGATTTGACACCCCAGGTCCCGTCATGGCCCGCGCAGCGCTCGACCGTCGTGGTCCGGGTCCCGGGAATCATCTCGAGCAGCTCGCGCGTCCTCTGGCCCATGTTCTGGACGCGCAGGTGGCACGGAACGTGATAGGACACCTTGCCGAGGGCCGTGCGGAAGTCCGTCTTGAGCAGGCCGTCCTTGTGGCGCAGGACGAGGTATTCGAAGGGATCGAACATCGCCTCGGCAACGAGCTTGACCTCCGCATCCTCCGGAAACATGAGCGGCAGCTCCTGCTTGAACATGAGCGTGCAAGAGGGCACGGCCGTCATGAGGGCGTAGCCTTCCCGCGCAAGCCGTGCCAGCACCGGGATGTTGAGCGCCTTGTTGCGCGCAACGGCCTCGAGGTCACCCAACTCGAGCTTGGGCATGCCGCAGCACGCCTCCTTCTCCACGAGGTCTGCCGGGATCTCGTTGTGCGCGAGAATCTTCAGAAGATCGTGACCGATCCCGGGCTCGTTGTAGTTGATGTAGCAGGTTGCGAAGAGCGCAACCTTGCCCGGCGTGTTGGCGCCGTCGCGGACCGTAAAACCGCGCGCGGGCCGAGCCTGGTCGCGGAATTTCCGGCTGGCGTACTCAGGCAGGACACGCTCCTTGTGTACGCCGAGCGTGCGGTGCATGAGCCCGCGCGTAACGCCCGTCTTGTTCACCGCATTGACCGCGTGCACCACCGCCGGAATGCTCGCGAGCTTGCCCAGCGCATCGGTGCTGGAGAGCAGCCGGTCGCGAAAGCTCGCGCCGTGTTTCCTGAATTTCACCGCCTTCGCGCGCAGCATAAGATGCGGGAAATCGACGTTCCACGGGTGCGGCGGAACATACGGGCACTTCGTCATGTAGCACATGTCGCAGAGGTAGCACTGGTCGACCACTTTCCAGTAGTCCTCCTTCGCGACGCCATCCACCTCCATCGTTTTGCTCTCGTCGACGAGATCGAAGAGCGTTGGAAACGAGGTGCAGAGATTCACGCAGCGCCGGCAGCCGTGGCAGATGTCGAACACCCGCTCGAGCTCCTTCTCCACTTTCTGCTGGTCGTAGAAATCCGGAGAGGTCCAGTCGAGCGGGTGCCGGGTCGGTGCCTCGAGGCTTCCTTCGCGTGTGGTCATGTGACGTGCGGGTCGTTTTGGACAGGCGCTTGCGCAAGGGCTTCACGCGCGCCGGAACGGCGCGGGCAGGCGCCTCTCCCGCGCGTTACCCCGGGCTGTCGCGATACGGCTTAGTCCTGCAGCGCGTCCAGCGCCTTCTGGAAGCGGCTCGCGTGCGAGCGCTCCGCCTTTGCGAGGGTTTCGAACCAGTCGGCGATTTCACCGAAGCCCTCGCTGCGGGCAACCTTCGCCATTCCCGGGTACATGTCGGTGTACTCGTGAGTCTCGCCGGCGATGGCGGCCTTCAGGTTCTCTCGCGTCCTGCCGAATGGCAAATCGGTCGCGGGATCGCCGCAGGCTTCGAGATACTCCAGATGACCATGCGCGTGCCCGGTTTCGCCCTCTGCTGTCGAACGAAATACGGCCGACACATCGTTCTGGCCTTCGACATCGGCTTTCGCAGCAAAGTACAGGTAACGACGGTTTGCCATCGATTCTCCGCCAAAGGCTGCTTTCAAACTCTCGTGCGTCTTGGATCCCTTGAGTTGCATACAATTCTCCTTGTATTCAATAATCTAATGAAGCATTCACGGTGTGGAAGCGCCCACTTACAGCGCCCGTACGGGACAGGGTTTAGACTAAGTCTAATCTGTGAACCGAGTATAGCGAGGCGCCATCGCGCCTGTCAACAGTTATAGAAGCAATATTGCGGCGACCTTCAACCCGGCTGCAGCGCGCGCTCCAGCTCGCGCCCGATGCCACGGCTGGCGCCGGGGCCGTAGCGGCTCTTGACCGGATCGAAATCGTCAGTGAACGCATACTCGTACTTCAACGCACGCAGGCCCACCGCGCCGAGCAAGCGGTTCTCGTACGAATGGTCATCTGGCTGGGCTACCACGCCGGGCCAGCCCGAGGGCGTGCGGGAGAGCGCAGGTCCGAAAAAAATGATGGCCGGCTTCGTCTTGCAGCGCAGCGCCCAGGTGCCGGAAGTTCGCCCCGACAGCGGCAGAAAATCCAGGGCGCGGGTAAAGCGCCAGCTGCGGTCGAGCGCGACATCGACGGCGACGCGGCCGTGCGCGAGGTCCTCCCGGGAGCCGATCACCCTCGCGCCCGCCTCGCGCCACGCCCCCGCATGACGCGCCCCGAACCGGCTGGGAATGAATGCATAACGAAGCGGCGCAATCCTCGTCACCTCCGCCATGCGCCGGGCCGAAAAGCCGGGGACATTGATCAGCACCCCGCCTGCGTCCACATCAGCGAGGTAGAACACCGCGGGGGCGGTGTGCGGGAGGTAGTAGACGCTGCGTGCGGGAAGCCTGAGAAGCGGGATCATCCCCGCCCGACAGCATCCGCCGCCTCGCGCTCGCGGCTCGACCGCCGTCCGCCGTCCCGACGCTGAAGGAATGGCGCAAGCTCCTCGAGCGCACGCTGGTATACGCTGCGCTTGAATTCAATCACGGCGTCCATCGGCACCCAGTATTCGTGCCAGCGCCATGCATCGAACTCGGGTTTGGGCGAAGCGCGCAGCCGCACGTCGCAGTCCCGCCCCATCAGGCGCAGCAGAAACCAGATCTGCTTCTGGCCGCGGTAATGGCCCCGCCAGTCACGGCGCAGCCATTGATCGGGAACGTCGTAACGCAGCCATTCGCGCGTGCGTCCGAGGATGCGGACATGACGCCGGTGCAGGCCCACTTCCTCCTCGAGCTCGCGATACATCGCGGCCTGCGGGCTCTCGCCCGGCTTGATGCCGCCCTGGGGAAACTGCCAGGAATGCTCCCGGACCCGTTTGCCCCAGAAAACCTCGTTCTTCCAATTACATAGGATTATCGCGACGTTCGGGCGATACCCGTCTCGATCGATCATGGGAAATCCCCAACGCTGTCATTCATCGAGATTTTTTCACAGATCCTGTGAGAACAAAAGGCTTGCGGTCGCGCTCAGGGCTGCGCGTAGAGGCGCTGCTCGTCCCACCGGTTCATCTTGCGCAAGCCCCGCACGAATCTCGGAAACTCGAGCCCGTAGCGCGCCTGCAGCGCTTCAGCCTTTTGCTCAAGCTGATCCCAGTCAGGATTGCCGGGATGGTCCCTGAATCCGAATACGATCACGTTGCCCGGCTTCTCGGCGGGCAGGCACAGCGTGCCGGCCGGAAAAGCGGTCTCGATGCGCTCGAGATACTCGTGAAAGCGCCGGTCGGAGCCCCACAGATTCGCAACCAGCACGCCTCCTGCCGCGAGCCGCTTCCTGCAGGCCTCGTAGAAGCCGCGAGCCGCCAGCTCCTCCACCTGCGAGTCGCCGTCGTAGCCGTCGACGGCGATCACATCAGCGGATGGTCCCTCGCGCGCAATCCACTCGGCGCCGTCGCCGATATGCACGCGCAGGCGCTCGTCGTCAGGCGGAACAAAGAACTGCTGGCGGGCGATCGCGACCACCTTCGGTTCAATCTCGACCACGTCGATCTTCGCCCACGGCAGCCGGTGATAGACAAATTTTGCGAGCGAACCGCCGCCCATGCCGACCATCAGCACGCGAGCCGGCCGCTCCCGGAACAGCAGGAACGCCATCATGCTGCGCGTGTAGGCGAGCTCGAGGTCGTTCGGTCGCGCAAGCCGCATCGAGCTCTGGATCGTGTCGCTGCCGATGTGGAGCGATCGCACGCCGAAGCGCTCGGTCACGTAGACGGACTGCCGGTCGCGGGCGCTTTTTCCCAGCAGCCAATTGGCAAAAAATCCCATCGCGTTCTTCTTCCGCTCGGACGGTTCGGTAGAATAATGGTTTTTTTGCCCGCCCGCGACCAACGTGCGCGCTTCGACCTTCTTCATCGCGACGCTCAAGGAAGACCCGGCCGAGGCCGAGGTAGTGAGCCACAGGCTGATGCTGCGCGCCGGGCTCGTGCGCCAGCTCGCGCGCGGCATCTACACCTGGATGCCGCTCGGGCTGCGCGTGCTGCGCAAGATCGAGCAGATCGTGCGCGAGGAGATGAACGCGAGCGGCGCAATCGAGCTCCTCATGCCCGCGGTGCAGCCCGCCGAGCTGTGGCAGGAGTCGGGGCGCTGGGAGGAGTACGGGCCCGAGCTCCTGCGCTTGAAGGACCGCCATCAGCGCGAGTTCTGCTTCGGCCCGACGCACGAGGAGGTCGTGAGCGACATCGTGCGGCGCGAAGTGAAGAGCTATCGCCAGCTTCCGCTCAACTTCTACCAGATACAGACCAAGTTCCGGGACGAGATCCGGCCCCGCTTCGGCGTCATGCGAGCGCGCGAGTTCGTGATGAAGGATGCCTACTCGTTTCACGCGGACGAGGCGAGCCTCTCGAAGACCTATCGGGACATGCATGATTGCTACACGAGGATTTTCACCCGGCTCGGCCTCAAGTTTCGCGCCGTGTCGGCCGATACTGGAGCAATCGGCGGCACCGGCTCGCACGAATTTCACGTGCTCGCCGATTCCGGCGAGGACGCGATTGCCTTTAGTCCGGATTCGGACTACGCGGCCAACGTTGAACTCGCCGAGGCGCTCGCACCCGCCGCGGCCCGGCCCGCAGCACGACAGGAACTGCAGCGCGTGCACACGCCCGGCGTGAAAACGATCGGCGAGCTCTCCTCGTGTCTGAAGGTTTCCCCCGAACGCACGGTAAAGGCGGTGTGCGTGGACGGCACCGATGGCCGGCCGGTGCTGATGATGGTGCGCGGCGACCATCAGCTGAACCTCGTCAAGGCCGGCAAGCTCGGGCCGGTCAAGGCGCCGGTTGCCTTCGCTGCGGCCGAGGCCATCCGGCAGGCGTTCGGCGCGGACCCCGGGTCGATCGG
>DASPGR010000015.1:0-5019 GCA_035620515.1 Burkholderiales bacterium
TTCTTCGTCAGGCGCTCGAGCTGCGGGATCAGCTCGAGATGCGCCGCGGTGAAGGCGCCGGATGTCATGACCCTGAATTCTTCTGTCTTTGCCACCATGGCCATTGCGCTGCGTTGATAACGAGTCTGCGTCGTGCTTCCGCATCGTGACTCTAACCCGGTTTGCACACCGCAGCCCACCACCCATCACTCGTCACCCGTCACCCGTCACGGTGTTTGAGGCTGCCAGCTTGGTATAGTGGCGCCTTTTCGCCTCCCAACCGTCAGGTAACGCTTGGCCCATCCACCGGAAGCCACGGCATCTCCCGCCGCCCCGCACCTCTCGTTCGCCGCGCTCCGCCACCCCGGCTACCGCGTCTACTTCGTCACCACGGCGCTGGCGATGATGGCGGACAACATCGAGCACGTGATCAGCTACTGGGTGATGTTCGAGAAGTTCCGCTCGCCGGCGCTGGGCGGCTTCGCCGTCATCTCGCACTGGGTGCCGTTCCTGCTGTTCTCGGTCTACGCCGGATACCTCGCCGACCGGTTCGACCCGCGCCGCATCATTCAGCTCGGGATGCTTCTGTTCATGGGGGTCTCCCTCGCCTGGGGAACGCTCTTCATCACCGATACGCTCGAGATGTGGCACGCGTGCGTCCTGCTGGTGCTTCACGGCTTTTCCGGCGTGCTCTGGGGCCCGGCTTCGCAGATGCTGATCCACGACATCGTTGGACCGGCGCATCTGCAAAGCGCGGTGCGGTTGAGCGCAACGGCACGCTGGCTTGGCGTGTTCCTCGGTCCTGCGGTCGGCGGCGGCCTGATGCTTGCGCTTGGCCCCGCGATCGGGCTCCTGGTCAATGCAGTGATCTACCTCCCGATGGTGCTGTGGCTGTGGAAGGCGCCATACGGGCCGCGCTTCAGGAAGGATGAGCGCCCGCCACCCCGGGCCGTGCGCGGGCTGGGCGACATCGCCGGCACGATCCGCGACGTCTCGGGTAACCGCACGATCGTCGCCATGATTCTCCTCGCGGGGGGCGCGTCGTTTTTCATCGGTCACGGCTACCAGGCGCAGATGCCGGGCTTTGCGCACGACTTCGGCCACAAGGACGTCGGACTGCTCTACAGCATGCTGCTCGGCGCAAACGCCGCGGGCGCCTTGATTGCCGGGATCGTGCTGGAGAGCCGCGGGCTTCTTCCCCCGAACCCGCGCACGGCGCTCATCCTCGCATTGTTCTGGTGTCTCGCCATTGCCGGCTTTGCCGGGTCGAGCCTCTACGGCCTCGCGGTCGCGCTCCTCTTCGTGGCCGGCTTTCTGGAGCTTTCCTTCCACGCCATGGCCATGACCCTCGTTCAGTTGCACGCACCCCAACAGATGCGCGGCCGCGTAATCGGCCTCTACAACATGTCAGCCCTTGGGCTGCGCGCATTCAGCGGGGTCACGATCGGCGTCGTCGGAGGGATGATCGGAATTCACTGGTCGCTCGCATTGAGCGCCATGGCGCTTCTCGCGATCACCATCGGGCTTCTTGCATTCAACGCTCGCACCACGTGATCCGTGGTGCGTCACTCCCTGCCCAACAATCATTCCCTGCGGGTGAGAAGGCCGTTCGCCTCGCCCCGCGAGCGCAAGCGGCTACATTGAGCGTCGGTGAGGCGGGTGTTGCGCCGCGAGGTATGGGCGCGCATGAGATTGCCAGGCTCGTTGCTGTGCTCGCCGTCATCGGAGAGCACGTGCACCAGCTCATGCGCGAAAGTCTGCGGCAGGTCGCGAGCATCGTAGGCGATCCAGACGCTATCGGCGAGCTCCGGCTGAGTGCCTGCGTTCTCCCGTCCGATCGCTTCCGCGTCGAATGCCGGGTTGTTGAGCGTGTCCTCGACAAAGAATATCGCGGGTTTTACGACCTTTATCCGCCGCAACAACTCGCGCGACACCGGGGTGTGGTAATAGCGGAACCGGCGCGGCGCCTCGAGCATCCTCAGTTCGGCGTGCACGACGGCAACGCCGCACTGCGCGAGCAGTCTCGATCCCTCCCGCGCGGCCGCATAGATCTGCGGGGCTGACCAGCGCGTTCCGGCAAAGCTGTAGAGTGCGAGCCGGAGTTCGTGCGTTGCGTCGGCCTTGTCCGGATCCCGCTCCATGGAGATGGTGCGAGTCTCGACGATCTCTATCTCGCCCTCTCCGAGCGCAGGCAACGCTCCAACGAGCAACATCACCATGCATACGGTCCGCGCGAACCATCCGCTCGGGCGTCGGGAAAGACGCAAAGTCACTGGCATGTTCGATTCCGGCATGGGTTGGGCGCCGAAGTCTCATACAATACCTCATACGATGTGATGTGTGACGGGTATCGGACGAGGTGTAAATGGCTGCGATAAAGGTTATGGCATCGGCCGCCTTCCGGGAAGCGTACCTGGAGCTCGTGCCGGAATTCGAGCGCGCGAGCGGGCATCAGGTCACGACGCTCTGGGTCCCGAGCGTGCAGATGATGAGCCGCTTGAAGGGCGGCGAGACGGTGGATCTCGTGATCCTCTCCGCCGCATCGCTTGATGAGCTCGTCGCGGCCGGGATCGTCGCCAAACGCATTGATCTTGCCCGATCCGGAATCGGCATCGCGGTTCGTGCAGGCGCTCCCAAACCGGACGTCAGCTCGGGCGAAGCCGTGAAGCGCGCGGTGCTTGCGGCGAAGTCAGTGGTCTATTCGACCGGGCCTAGCGGAATCTATCTTGCTGCCCTGTTCGAGCGCATGGGAATCGCCTCGCAGGTTAAAGCCAAGCTGAAGCAGGTGCAGGGCGAGCCGGCTGGCGGTGTCGTCGCGCGCGGTGACGCGGAGATCGGTTTTCAGCAGATGAGCGAGCTTCTTCCCGTAGCTGGAATCGATATCGTCGGGCCACTTCCGCGCGACATACAGCAGATCACGGCCTTCTCGGCCGGGCTGCATGTCGCCGCCAGGGAAGCGGATGCGGCGAAGGCGCTTGTCCGGTTCCTGACGGCGCCAGCCGCCGCACCCGTGATCCGCAAGAAGGGGATGGAGCCCGTATCCGCTTGAGCATTCGCGCCGCAAAAATCTTCTGCCAAATCAGCTGCCGCCCTTAGAAGTAAGCGATCCGTGACCCATCCGTAATCCATTCGTCGGCGCAGCCGGCCCATCATGCGCCACAAGCCGCCTGCTCACTCGAGCGGCGAATCCACGGATGAGGGACCATGGATACGACCATTCGCCTGACCACTCGCGAAATTGACGTGCTGCAACTGCTCGCGTGCGGCCATACCTACACGCAGGTGAGCGAGCGCCTCGGGGTGTCCGCTGATACCGTTGCGAGCCACGTGAAGAACATTTACCGCAAGCTCGAGGTCCATTCGGGGCGCGCCGCGGTCTGGCGCGCGCTCGAGTTGCGCCTGCTCGGCGCAGCGTCCGAGCTCAGGGCGAGTACGCCCTGAGAAAATCCTTGAGGCTCGTCTTCACGTAGTGACGTTTCGCGACGTACTCGTGAAGGCCCTTGGCCTCCCTCTCGTCGCGAAAACCGCGGGTCTCGGCAACCTTCTTGCCGCTTGCATCCAGGAAGACGAAGACCGGCGTGTACGAAAACGAGGTGAGCTTGCGCAGCTCATCGCCCTGCGCATAGCTTGAGGGCGATTCGGCCTCGAAGAGGGCAAAGTCCTTCGAGTAGAGTTCCCGAAGCTCTCCACCGGAGAGCACGCCGGTGATGTACCGGCAGCGCCCTCAGTTCTCGCTCGTGTAGAAAACGAGCACGTGCCTCGAGCTTTCCTGCTTGACCAGGTCCTGCGCTGCCTGCAGCGACTTCACGGCAAACGGCACTCCGGCCGCCAGCGCGTAGGCGCTGACGACACACATCGCGACCACCAGCGCCATCCGTTTCATGTGGCCTCCTTTGACGGGTCGCGCGCATTGTCGTCCGCCGAACCGCGGGGGTCAACGGAGGGCGTGATCCCGCTGACGCTTGCGCACCCATGCTGCCGCAAGTTTGGTAGCATCCCCCCTTTCCCCGGGGACCCCTATGGCTCAACCCTCCGCCGCGCTCCGTTCCGAACTGGCGCCGACCGGCACGCTTCGCGTCGGCATCAACCTCAGCAACTTTCTGTTGACGGCCAAGGACCCCAAGACCGGTGAGTTCACGGGAGTCGCCGTGGACCTTGGCAAGGAGCTTGCCCGGCGGCTCGGGGTGCCCGTCGAGGTTATCGGCTACCCGTCTCCCGGCGCCCTGGCCGACGCGGCCGCAACCGGCGCGTGGGACGTGGGCTTTCTCGGCGCCGAGCCGCAACGCGCGAACCAGATCGACTTCACGGCCGCCTACGTCGAAATCGAGGCAACCTACCTCGTGCCACCCGGCTCCCCGCTGAAAAGCATCGCCGATGTCGACCGCGAGGGCGTGCGCATCGCCCTGTCCGGCAAGAGCGCATATGACCTCTATCTGACCCGTCACCTGAAGCATGCCAAGCTCGTGCGGGAGACCGGCGCCGACAACGTTTTCAAGCGCTTCGTCGATGACAAGCTCGAGGCTCTCGCCGGCTTGAGACCGCGCCTCGTCAAGGACCAGGCAAACCTTCCGGGTTCGCGCATCCTCGAGGGCCGGTTCACCGCGGTGCAACAAGCAATCGGCACCCCCAAGGGGCGTGCAGCTGGGGCAAAATATCTCCGGGAGTTCGCCGAAGACGTCAAGGCCTCCGGGCTGGTGGCGAAGCTCATCGAGAAAAACAACGTCCGCGGGCTTACGGTTGCGCCGAAAGCCTGAGCGGGCGCCGAACATAGAATAGAACGAGGAGCGACTCAGCGGCGGTAGCGCCCCGGTCACGGGAGTGATCCGGGTGCGCGGTTCTCATCCAATTGGAGGAGCAAGCAATGAGTCGATCCATTCCAGGAATTTCCCGCCCGCTTGCACTGCTCGCGCTGGTACTCGCGCTGATTCAGCTGCCGGTCCCCGACGTCTTCGCGCAACAACCCGGCGCGAAGGCCGGGACGCCGTCACCCGCCGAGCAGCGCCGGATCCAGATGGGCGGCTACCACCCGGAGCGCATGGA
>DASPGR010000016.1:0-40037 GCA_035620515.1 Burkholderiales bacterium
GCTGATTGCGGTCGTCGTCCTGGCGGTGGCGACAGTGGCCACCCTGCAGCCGGCATGGAAAGCTTCGCGCATGGACCCGATCACGGCGCTGCGTCATGTCTAAGAGCGATCGTATGAAGAATACCCCCTATACCCCCTCACCCTATTCCTCTCCCCCAAGAGGGGGAGAGGGGATTCGCCCGGCACGGCGCGCATGGTCTGCATTCTTCGCGGTGGCGATGCTCGCGTTTAGCGCATTGCCCGTCCTTGCGCTCGACGGCGATGAGCTGCTGCGGAAGGTCGACCGCAATCTCAACCCCGAGTCCTACGAGATGTACCGCAAGTTGATCAACATCGAGCCCGACGGAAGAAAGAAGGAGTTCGTGCTGTTCTCGGTCAAGAAGGGACGCGAAAAGCTGGTTGCGCTTTTCCTCGATCCCCCGAGCGAGAAAGGACGGGCGACGCTCCGGCTTGGCGACAACATGTGGCTCTACATTCCCGAGGTCGGCAAGGCGATCCGCATCACCAGCCTGCAATCGGTGGTGGGCGGCATTTTCAACAACGCCGATATCCTCAACCTCGACTACAGCGCCGAGTACCGCACCGAGAAGGTGACCGAGGAGCAGGGGGGCTACGCGCTCGAGCTCAAGGCGAGGAGCGGCGCGGTCGCCTACGACCGGCTCAGGATGTGGGTCGACGGAAAGATCCTGCTGCCCACCAAGATCGAGGCCTACGCGGCAAGCGGACTCCTCATCAAGACGCTGCGCTTCAGTGACATCAAGGACTTCGGCAACGGCATCCGGCGCCCGGCGACGATGGAGACCGACAGCCCGCTCTATAAGGGCTACAAGTCGGTCATGCTCTACGCCAACATCAAGCCGCGCACATTGCCGGACGAGGTTTTCACGCTCAATTACCTGTCGCGGGCCGAAGAGCTGAGGAAATGAACCCTCGCGCCGCGGGCGCGGCCGCCGCACTGCTGCTGGCGCATGCGACGGGCGCCTGGGCCGCAGAGTCGTTCACGTTCGATCCCTCCCAGTTCGAGAAGAAGCCCTTCGAGTTCAGCGGCTACGTCGAATTCAAGCAGCAGCACTCGGAGCTCAACCAGGATGGCGCGATTTACCTCCTCAACTTCTACAACGACCCGCGCCAGACACTCGACCAGACCACGCTCACGTTCAAGCCCTCCGGCAGGCTCCGCAAGGGTAACGCGAGCCTGAATTTCCGGGCCAATGTGCAGGCCGAATGGGAGACGCGGGATTACGACGACGACGCCCGCTTCGAGGAGCTCTACGGGTCGTACAAGCCGAATCCCGGCTTCACCCTCGATGCGGGCAAGATCGCGCTCAAGTGGGGCACGGGTTACGCGTGGAACCCGGTCGGCTTTGTCCAGCGACCGAAGGATCCCAACGACCCGGAGCTCTCCCGCGAGGGTTACGTGATGCTGACACCCGACTGGATCACCAACTTCGAGGGAGACCTGCGCACGGTGGCGTTGACGCCGGTCCTGCTTCCGACGAGCCCGGATGTCAATTCGGATTTCGGAACCGGAAGCCACATCAACGTCGCGGCCAAGCTCTACCTGCTATACAAGGACACGGACATCGATCTGCTCTTCCTGTCGAACGGCAGCCGCAGCCGGCGCTACGGGTTCGACTTCTCGCGCAATCTTGCAACCAACCTCGAGGTCCACGGCGAGTGGGCGCACTACGAAGGCACGCAGCAAGCCGTGACGACGGCTTCGGGCACGACGACCGTGGTGCGCGGCGCGGCCGAGAGCTACCTTCTCGGTCTGCGCTATCTCTCTGCGCAGGACACGACCTACATCCTCGAGTACTACCGCAACGGCCCCGGGCTGACCGAGACGGAGATGCGGAACGTCGTACAGTTCGTGGACAATGCCTATGCGCAATTCCTCGCGACGGGAAATGACACACAGCTCCAGCGTGCGGCGAGCGTGGTGCGCCAGGGGTATGGACAGCCCAATCCGGGCCGGCACTATTGGTACCTGCGCGTCACGCAGAAGGATCCATTCGACATTCTGTATCTCACGCCGGGGATCACGGCGATCGTGAATGCCGACGACGGCAGCAGCTCGATTACGCCCGAGCTCGCCTACACCGGCATCAAGAATACCGAGTTCCGGCTTCGGGCGGTGTTCCTCAACGGCGGCGCCGGCACCGAGTTCGGCGAGCGGCAGTTCTCGAGCCGCATCGAGTTCCGGGCGCGGCTGTACTTCTAGCTGTTACTGGAAGACGGCTGGCCGGTATCGAACCTCGGGCATCGCCCGTAACGATATCCAGCAATTCATATCGTGATACCGATGCGGGCGAGGAGCGGGACCGCGACGAGGTAGCACGCCGCCATGACGGCGACGGAGATGCTGAGGCTCACGTAGAAGCCGAGCCCGTGCTTGAGCAGAGCGGGAAGCACCAGGAACATCGGCAGGGTGGGAAGCACGAGCCAGAAGGTCGCAGTTGAGAGCTCCGAGATCTTGCCCGTGTCCTGCGTGTCCACGTAGAGCCAGATCATGGCGAGGATCGAGATCAACGGCAGCGACTTGATGAGCGCGCCGAGCCCCGCGCTTTGCTTGGCGACCTCGGAGACGACGACGATGATCCCGGCGGAGAGCAGGAGCTTGACGACGTAGTAGGTCATGACTGCACCCCCAAGTGCGTGAGTGGCATTACTCAACCGGCAGGCCGGCCACTTTCCATTCCGGAAAACCGGTCGCGAGACGCCGTGCCTTGAGCCCGCGCTTGCGCAATTCGGCGACGGCTTCGAAAGAGAGGATGCAGAACGGTCCGCGGCAGTAGGCGACGATTTCCCGATTGCGCGGCAGTCGCGCGAGATGCTCGTCGATCTTCGAGACCGGGAGATTGATCGCCCCCGGCAGGTGGCCGGCCGCATATTCCTCGGCTGGGCGCACATCCACCACGGTCACCAGTCCCTCACGAATGCGTCCGGCGAGCTCGGCGACTGAAACCGGTTCCAGACTGTCCTTTGCGTCGAGGTATTCGTGGACCAGCCTGGTCACTTCAGCAACGTTGTGCTCGGCGACTTCCTGGAGGGCCGCGAGCAGCTTGATGACCCCCCCGCCCGAGACGGTGTAGTAGACGAACTGTCCTTCTTTTCTGGCCTGAACCAGCCCGGCTTGGCGCAGCACCTGGAGGTGGCGGGAAGTATTCGCTACCGACAGCCCAGACAGCTTGGCGAGCGCGTCCACGCTGCGTTCACCCTGAGCCAAAAACTCCAACAATTCAAGGCGATTACCGCTTGCCAGCGCCTGGCTTACCCGCGCGAACTGCGAGAAAAGCAGCGATTTAACGCCTTTTTCGGCCATGGCAATTTCCCAAATCTGAACTTGTATTCAATTACTCAATTGAATACTATATTACTCGAGCCAACGCCAGCAATCACGTCATTCATAACCAATGGATGTAATCGCCACATTCCTGGAGTCCGACGCGCCGCTAAGGTTCGCGATCTTCCTCGCCGTGTTTGCGGTCATGGCGGTATGGGAGATTGTGGCTCCGCGCCGCAAGCTGGCAGCGTCCAAGACCCAGCGCTGGACGGCGAATCTCGCCATTCTAATCACAAACACGGTGCTGGTTCGAGCGATCTTCCCGGCGGCGGCGGTCGGGATCGCGATGTTTGCGGAAGCGCGCAGCGTCGGCCTGCTGCACGCGATCGACATTCATCCAGGTCTCAAGATCCTGCTGGCGCTGGCTGCGCTGGATCTCGCAATCTACCTGCAGCACATCATGTTTCACGCGGTGCCGCTGCTTTGGCGCCTGCACCGCGCGCACCACGCGGATCTCGATATCGACGTCACGACGGGCACGCGGTTTCACCCGGTCGAGATGCTGCTGTCGATGGCGATCAAGGCTGCGGCGATTCTCGTCATCGGGGCGCCGGCATTGGCGGTTCTCGTGTTCGAGATCGCCCTCAACGCAAGCTCGATGTTCAACCATTCGAACGTGCGCATCCCGCAGCGGCTCGACTCCGTTCTGCGGTGGCTCGTCGTCACGCCCGACATGCACCGGGTGCACCACTCGATCCGGGGGGAGGAAACCAACCGGAATTTCGGCTTCAACCTTCCGTGGTGGGATCGCCTGTTCGGTACGTATCGGGGGCAGCCGCGCGACGGGCACGAGGGCATGACGATCGGGATACCAGGTTTTCGCGACCCGCGCCGCAGCTCGACGTACACGGGAATTCTCGCAATTCCGTTCGTTGCGTTGAAGGGCGACGCTGCGGGCGACGGCAGCCCGATCGCCCGGCGATCGAAACAGCTGACGTGAAAATTCTTCTGGTGCTGAACGACGCTCCTTACGGAGTCGAGCGCACTTACCCACCCCCACCCCTTCGATATCAGATGGCGCAGGTGCGGAATCCCGCGAAGACGTCGTTCCGGTCCGGCGTGTAGAAATTGCGCCAGGTGTTGCGGATAAGGCGCCGCGTCGTCGCGAAACTTCCGCCGCGCAGCACTTTGTGCGTACCGAACCACGGCGCGGAGTACTCCTTGTAGGGGTCAACGACGTAGCCGGGGTAGGGCTCGAACGTTGTTGCGGTCCATTCCCAGACATTCCCGATCATCTGCCTGCATCCTGAAGGCGAGTCGCCTTCAGGGTGATCATGGACGCTGCTAATCCCTGCGCTTTCCAGGTGCGCCTGCTTGCGCGATGGAAAGTCGTTGCCCCAGGGGTAGTACCGCTTCTGCCTGGCGCCGGCATCAAATGCCGCCGCGTACTCCCATTCGGCCTCCGTGGGAAGCCTCCGTCGTGCGAAGCGGCAGTAGGCGTTCGCCTCGTGCCAGTTCACGTGCAGCACGGGCTCATTCGGGGCGAGCGGCACGACCCGATCGAAGCGTCGCTGAAACCACGCGCCGTCCTGTCGAACCCAGTACTTCGGCGCCGTCTGGTTCGTTGCGGCCTTCCATTGCCAGCCTTCATCGTCCCACCATTCGCGCCGGCCGTAGCCGTCGGCGTCCACGAAGGCCGCGAACTCCGCATTGGTGACCGCGGCGCGCGCCATGAGAAACGGGCGGATCTCGACTTCGTGCGCCCATTTCTCGTTGTCGAAGACGAAATCGCCGCTCGCGGATGCCCCGAGGAGAAAGGTTCCTCCGGGAAGCTCGACGTCTCCCGCGACCTGCGCGCGCAGGCCGGTGGCGCCTTCGTTGCCATCGAGTGGATTGCTGTAACCCAGCGTCTGGCGGGTGTAGTGGAAGGCCTCGGCATGCATGTCCTCGTGGAACATGGCAAGCTGAACGAAGTAGTGAAGCTCGCGATTTTCCGGTTCCTGCTCGAGCCTTCTCACAACGCGCTCCAGCACACCTGCCTGGTAGAAGCGCGTCGTCTCGAGATCGGGGAGGCGCAGGTCCCAGCGGGTATCGTGGTGCACCTTTGCCGAATCGTAGAGGCCGTCGGCGACGGAGACGAGCGGCTCCGGTGCGCTTCCGCGGGCGCTCTTTCTCAGGCACCAGTATTCCTGGAACCACGCGACGTGGCCGAGCTCCCAGAGCGGCGGGTTGACGATCACAAGCTTGGGCCCAAGCAGCCGCTCGCCATCCAGGTCTTCGGTAATCCGGGCAAGATGCGCCCGGCTTGCGCGCAGCTCGGCGGCAAGCACTGACGGATCAATTTGCGCGCGCATTGTGCGCCAGGGTCGGTATGATTCGAACGAGTCTAAGACAATCACGTGCCCATGAGAATCACCATTGCCGTTCCGCCGTCTGCGGTGCCCCGCAGCGGGAACCGGCATACAGCCGCGCGCTGGTCTGCTTTCTTGCGCAGCCTGGGACACACGGTGCGGGTGGCGAGCGACTGGAATGGCGGCAGCGATGACCTGCTCCTCGCGCTGCACGCCTACAAGAGTTTCCCTTCGATCGCGCGATTCCGGCAGCAGCGCCCGGACGCGCCGCTCGTGCTGGCGCTGACGGGGACCGATCTCTATCGCGATATTCGCGAGCACCCCGAGGGGAGGCAGGCGCTCGAGATGGCGACACGATTGATCGTGCTTCAGGAGGCGGGACTCGGTGAACTGAGCCCCGCCTTGCGCAGGAAGGCGACGGTCGTCTATCAGTCGGCGGACGTGAGATTGCGGCAGAAGCCTGTTCGGTCGCGTTTTCGGGTGGCAGTGATCGGGCACCTGCGGGATGAGAAGGACCCGTTTCGGGCGGTGCGCGCACTGCGTCGCCTCGAGCCGTCGACTGACGTGGAGGTCGTGCAAATTGGCGCCGCGCTCGATCCGCAGCTGCGCGCAGCGTGCGCAAAGTGGAGCAAGCGCGAATCCCGCTACCATTGGCTCGGGAGCGTCTCGCACGGCGCGGCGATGCGCTGGCTCGCATCGAGCCACGTGCTGGTGGTGAGCTCGGTGATGGAGGGCGGCGCGAACGTGATCTGCGAGGCTGCGCGCATCGGCGTCCCGGTGCTGGCATCCCGCATCCCCGGGAACATCGGCATGCTCGGCCGTGATTATCCCGGCTACTATCCATTGTTTGACGACAAGGCGCTCGCGCGTCTCATCGAGCGCTGCCGGACCAGCGCAGCGTTCTACATGAGACTGAGGCGCGCGATCCTGCGCAGGCGTGACCGCTTCGCGCCGCAAGCGGAGCGGGCCGCGCTGAAGGCCGCGCTGCAAGGATTGCCACCGGCCGCGCGGCCGCGCGCGGCGCGGGGCGCGGAGCGGAAGCGATGAGCTATCTCATCATCTGCACGGTCGCATTTCTTGCGTCCGCGCTCACGTTTTTCTCCGGATTCGGCCTGGGCACGCTCTTGCTGCCGGCGTTTGCCGTCTTCTTCGCCATTGAAAGCGCCGTCGCACTGACGGCCGTCGTCCATTTTCTGAATGGCCTCTTCAAGCTGTTGCTGCTGTGGCGGCACGTGGACCGCGCCATTGTGATGCGGTTTGGCGTGCTCGCCTTCGTGGGCGCGCTGGCGGGCGCGTGGAGCCTGCTCTGGCTCGCGGATGCACGTCCGCTCGTGACCTACTCGCTGTGGGGCCGGATCGTAGAAGTGGCGCCCGCGAAGCTCGTGGTCGGACTGCTCCTGCTCGTCTTCGCCTGCGCCGAGATGATGCCATCATTTCGCCAGGTTACGTTCCCGGCGCGCTATCTTCCCTTGGGCGGGTTGCTGAGCGGGTTCTTCGGAGGACTCGCCGGAATGCAGGGCGCGTTGAGATCCGCGTTTCTGATCAAGGCGGGGCTTACTAAGGAAGCCTACGTCGCGACCGGCGCTGCGATCGCTTTCCTGATCGATGTGTCGCGGCTAAGCGTGTATGCGCAGCTCATCCTGCAGCATCGAGCGGAACTCGATTACCCGGTGCTCGCTGCCGCGGTGATCGCCGCGCTCGCAGGCGCGCTGCTCGGTAACCGGTATCTCCCGAGCGTCACGCTGACCGGAATCCGCGGCATCGTTGCCGCATTGCTGTTCGCGGTGGCTTTGGGGCTGATTTCGGGAATCCTTTAGCCGGCGCCGCCGGCGCGGCTGTCCTAGTTGTTCTCGAACAGTTCGCCGAACAGCTCCCGCACTTTTTCTTTTGCGGCAGCGAGCGCGGCGCGGCCTTTCGCCGTAATGACGTAGTTACGGCGTGCCTTGCCTTCCACGATCTTCGTTCGCGCCCGCAGGTATCCCGTCTCCTCCAGCGCGTGGAGCATCGGGTAGAGCGTGCCGGGGCTCAGCCGGTAGCCGTGCCGGCGCAGCTCCTCGATGATGCCGAGTCCGAAGATCGGCTCCTCGTTTGCGTGATGGAGGATGTGCAGGCGGACGAGGCCGCCGTAGAGCTCGGACTCTCTCATAACGACAGCCTGCCGAGGCCCCAGCCGCCAAGCGCGCTCAGCACAACGACGAGCCAGGGCGGCAGCTTCCAGAATACGAGGAGCGCAAAGGCCGCGAGGCCGAGTCCGAAGTCGGCAGGCGCCTTGATCGCGCTTGTCCAGACCGGTGAGTACAGCGCGGCGAGCAGCAGGCCAACCACGGCGGCATTGACGCCAACCAGCGCGGCGCGCACGGCCCGGAACTTGCGAAGGCCATCCCAGAACGGAAGCACCCCGATGACGAGCAGAAATGAGGAAAGGAAGATTGCGACCAGGCAGAGGAGGGCGCCTTGCCAGCCGTTGGGCTCGGGTCCCATTCCGGCGCCCAGGTAGGCGGCAAACGTGAAAAGGGGTCCCGGGACCGCCTGGGCCGCGCCGTATCCGGCAAGGAAAACGTCGTTTGAAACCCATCCGGGCGGCACGACCGCCGATTGCAGGAGCGGAAGCACCACGTGACCGCCGCCGAAAACGAGCGAGCCGGCGCGGTAGAAGGCGTCGAACAGCGCGAGCGAATGGCTCGGGTAAAACGCCGCCGCGATGGGCAGGCCGAGCAGGAGCCCGAAGAACAAGGCCAACGCGAGCGCCCCGGCGCCTTTGCCCACCGTGGCGCCCATCTCCACATGGGTGTCTTCAACCTTGGCGCCCAGCGCGAGCCAGCCGACAATCCCGCCGACAACGATCGCGAAGATCTGACCGGCGGAAGACGGCCAGGCCATGACGATCGCCGCAGCAATAACCGCGAGCGTGAAGCGCTGCGCGTCCGGGCAGAGGTTTCGCGCCATGCCCCAGACGGCTTGTGCAACGACGGCGACTGCGACGACCTTCAGGCCGTGCAGCCAGCCGGCGTCGAGGTTACCGGAGAACGCTTCTACCCCATATGCGAACAGCAGCAGTGCGAGGGCTGAAGGCGAGGTAAACGCAATCCAGGCCGCAAAGGCGCCGGGAAGCCCTGCCTTCGTGAGCCCGATGCCGATCCCCACCTTGCTGCTCGCGGGTCCGGGCGTGAACTGGCACAGGGCGACGAGATCGGCGTACGCCTTGTCGTCGATCCACTTGCGGCGGTTGACGAACTCCTCGCGGAAGTAGCCGAGGTGTGCGATCGGCCCCCCGAAGGACGTCAAGCCCAGTTTCAGGAAAATGCTGAATACACTGAGCGCTGACTCTCGTGCGGTCGTCGGTGCCTGTAACGGCGCTTCGGAATGCGGCATGCCAGTCTCCCTTCGCTGCGCCGGTTGTATCCGAATCCGATATCGATAGCCGATATCGTAGCACGGCCGAGATCGCTGTAGAATGGTCGCTGGGTGCTTTTCATGATCGCCATCAAATGGAAGGCGGCGATCTGGGCGGGCGTTGCCGCAGGCGTCGTCTCAACGCTCGCGCAGGCGCTCCTGTGGGGGGCGTTTACCGACGCGTTCCCGTCGGCGTTATTCAGGGACTCGCGCCTCGCCGCCGCGATTCTCATGGGCAGGGATGTTTTGCCGCCACCCGCGAGCTTCGACCTCTCCATCATGTTGATCGCGGCCTGCGTTCACTTCGCCCTGTCCATTGTGTACGGCATCACGCTCGCAATCATGATATCGCGCGCGGTCGTGGGGATCGCGGTCTTGATCGGCGCGGGATTTGGCGCGTCGCTCTACGCCGTCAATCTGTACGGGTTCACCGCGATCTTTCCCTGGTTCGCGGAGGTTCGCGATTGGATCACTCTGGTTGCCCACGTAGTATTCGGCGTGACAGCAGCCGCGGCCTTCAAAGCGCTGAAGTAGGTGGCGACTCACTCCTGCGTCAAGCTGATCAGCCGGGCATCGAGCAGACGTGCCAGGCCCTTGCCGCCTTCGCGCATGATGACGTTGTGGTTCCACTGGAACAACGGACGGGCAACCGGGGCGAGCAGGTTCATCCATCCCTTGACGGTGCGCACCCGCCACTCGTAGCACACGGAGGTGGTGGAACCCTGTTGAGAAAAGCGCCAACGCCCGCTGCCCTCGAGCTCCCCGGTCGCGATTCCTTCCAGTGCGACCGCGGGCTTGACCCTGACGACACGAATCGTGAAGGTCAATGCATAGGGCAGAAACCCTTTCCAGGTGTAGCGCTGCAGGCTGCCGACGCCCAGCTCGTCGCCCGGCTCGAGCTCGACGACGTCCTTCACACCCCACCACCAGTTCGGCCAGCGCGCGGGCTGACAAATGGCCTGGTACACGCGCTCAACCGGCGCATCGATCTGCCAAAGGGTGGTCAGGCGGTACTGAGCCATCGCAAGCGCTCTCCAATTGTGACGGGTCCCTCCAATTGCGGAAACAGACAGAAGCGGCCCGATATTCCACGAGAGGTCTGTCAGTGCCGGGCGCGGCAGATTCCTATGGGTCGAACAGGTTATCGGGTAGTCGGACGTTTATCCGAAGGTCGTCCATCAGGACCGTTTCGATGATGTCGCCCTTCACGTCGCGGCTCACGACTTTCAGGGGCAGAGAGGTGACGGCGTCGAGCCACAGATCGTAGCGGTGCACGTTGCCCACGACGAATTCGCCCCGGCCCGAAACCAGGACGCGCAATGCTCTCGTCCCGCCGACGCGCTCCTCGCCGACCACGGCGGTCTCGCCATTGCGCTGCAGCGTCTTGACGTGGCGCAGGAGCGCGCCGATGTCGGACTGGTCGACGCGCTGCCCGGTCGGGCTTTGCACGAGGCCGTTTTCCGGGCTTAACGTGAGCGAGAAGAATTTCTCGCCGAACGGCCACAGCCGGACATCCATGGTGAGCGGGCTGTAGATCAGCACTGCCCCTTCATGCGGCCGCACAAAGTCCATTCGGACGAAACCCGGCCTCTTGTAGGAGAAGCGGATGATATCGGACCGATCCGCGCCGGAAGACCTGAGTGTTACCTCGTACGACTCCACCTTCTGGTAGCGCTCCACGGCGACGTCGATGGGATCCGAACCGCCGATCGCCAGTGAAGCGGACAGGAATAATGCCGCGATCATCGTCTACGGCACCACTTCAAGAACCCCTTCCATGCCTCGTTCGCGATGGCTCGCGAAGAAGAGCAACTTGTTGCTGCAGTAAATGGGGTACTTGCCCAACGCCTTGGCGGTGAAGGTGATCTTCTTCGGCTCCGTATCGATATCCTCCTCTACCGCGAGGCCCGCTTCCGGCGCCTTGATGACGATGTTGTGCGGCGTGATGCCTGCTTCTTTGCTCGCGGTCAACTCCACCGGAACGTTTACTTTCACGATGATGTGGCTGGGCTTGAAGAAATACTCGCCGCCGACGATGCGAACGCGCTGCACGCCGTCCGCGTCGACTTTCGCGACATACGCTTCCTCCTGACCCTGCGCCAATGCGGGCGTCGAGGCTGCCAGAAAGACGCAAAGGAATGCGAGCAAGAACAAGCGGCTGGCGGGATGGTCAGGCATGGTCGACTCCTTAGCGAAACCTATAGCTACGGAAACACACGAGCGCGCCTTATTTATTCCGTTTGGTTCCGTCGTTAATAAATATTCGGGTTTCAACGAATTGGGGGACGCCCGCCTGCCCGGCGATGCGGTTTAAGCCACAGTGCGCGGTCCGAAGTAGATGATGGCCATGCCGGCGAGCGTCACGGCTCCGCCAATAAGGTCCCAGCGGTCCGGAACGATGCGCTCCACCGCCAGTAGCCAACCGAGGGCCACGACTACATAAATGCCGCCGTACGCAGCGTAGGTTCGCCCCGCCGCATGCGGATGCAGCGAGAGCAGCCACGCGAAGACGGCCAGCGCGGCGGCGGCCGGGATCAACAGGAGGATCGAGCCCTCGCGCTTGAGCCAGAGATACGGGAGGTAACAGCCAACGATCTCCGCAACTGCGGTGACCACGAAAAGGGACATCACTTTCACCGCTTCCATCAGGCCTCCTTTGCGCCAGTCGGCCCTCAAGGGTTCCGTGCGGCAGCGCGTGCAGGCCCTCCGAAACGCGGAACGCGAATGCTTCTGGCCGCAATAGCGAGTCTGAACAGATACTAGCCGCGGGGTCTCAGGATCACAACCCTCGACGTGAGCGGTGCGGGAAAGACGAGATAAGGGCGGAGAAGGCGGAACCGGTCCGCCTTCTTCCGATACACCCCGGCTGCAGCGTCAGTCCTGAATGTAGGACTGATCAGGCCAAGCGGGTTGGGTTAGGGCTTCCAGCCGTGGGTTGCTTTTGCGCTCCGGGGGGCCGGCGACTACTTGCGGAGTCGATCGCTGGGCGCCAGTCATGCAGTGCGCGTAACTTTCCCAGACGCCTCCTTCACTGCCCTGCTGGCTTGCGATCGCGATCTGCGCGAGCCCCGAGTTGCAGTCGATCCTCTGTTCAGCCTGCGCCCCGGAATGAATCGCGCCCGCCATTGCGGTGGTGGCGGCCAGCAGCGCCAATTTGCCGGTCGTGACTTTGATTGCCATATCGGTCGCTCCTTCATGTCAGATTCAAAAAGGATGCGGTACCGCGCGCGGCGCGGGTTGCCACCCCCGCCGCGGAATGCATTCAACAGTTAAGACCGGCGCGGTGAATCAAACCTGACGCCGCAGGGCTAGCGCGCGGATGCCGAAGCCCGGTGCGCGCTCCGGAAATCCCACACGCTGCCGGCGATCAGCACGGCGAGACCAGCGTAGACCAGAGCCGGCAGTATCCATAATCCGGCAAAGGCGATCACCGCACCGGCGAGGCCTGCCCAGAAGGGAGCGAGATTGCCGTGCGCCCGTGAAGTGCCGTAGAGAAGCCACACGCTCAGCGCCAGCAACACGAGAAAGAGCGGGATGAGAAAGGCGTCGTTGATGAGAAAGCCCGCGCCAATCGCAGTGAGGATCGACAGCGCACCGGTCACGCCCAGGCAGCAGGCACCGGCAAAGGCGGCACCTGCTGTGGAACCACACTGCTTGATGAGTTCTTTCATGAAATGCTCCTAACCCGCGCAGCAGGAGAGTTGCTTCACGTCCTTCGTAAATGTCTGCGCCGCGAGCTTCAGACCCTCGACCATCGTGAGGTAAGGGAAGAGCTGTCCCGCAATCTCATCCACAGTCATCTTGTTGCGGATCGCGAGTGCGGCAGCCTGGATCAGCTCTCCAGCCTGCGCCGCCACGGCCTGGGTCCCCAAGAGCCGTCCGGTTCCTGACTCCGCGACCAGTTTGATGAATCCGCGGGTATCGAAGTTGGCCAGCGCCCGCGGTACGTTGTCGAGCGTGAGGGTGCGTGATTCGGTCTCGATGCCCTTTAGGTTCGCTTCCGCTTCCGAAAGCCCCACGGTCGCAACTTGCGGGTCGGTGAAGATCACCGCCGGCATGGTCGTAAGGTCGAGTGCCGCACTGCCTCCTGTCATGTTGATCGCGGCACGGGTGCCGGCGGCGGCCGCAACATAAACAAATTGCGGCTGGTCGGTGCAGTCGCCCACCGCATAGACGTCCGGTACCCCGGTCCAAAGGCGGTCATCCACACGAATGGCGCCGCGCTCGTCCAGCTTGACGCCAATTGCCTCAAGGTTCATGCCGGTTGTGTTCGGACGGCGACCGGTCGCCACCAGGAGGCGATCCCCGCTCACCACGCCGGCGCTGGTTTCAATCTGGAACATCCCGTCCCGATGCGCGACCGTGCGCGTCCGGGTATGTGCCAGGATTTTCATGCCTTCGCCCGTGAGCGCCGCTTCGAGTGCATCGCCGATGGCCGGATCCTCCCGGAACAACACCTTGCTGCGTGCGATCATAGTCACCTTCGAGCCGAGCCGCAGGAAAGCCTGCCCGAGCTCGACCGCAACGATGGAAGAGCCGATGATGACGAGATGCTGCGGCAACTCGTCCGCCACCAGCGCATCGGTGGAGGTCCAGTAGGGCGACTCCTTGAACCCCGGCACGGGCGGTATCGCGGGGGTGGCGCCGGTCGCGATCAGCACCCGGTCGGCGCGTAGTTGCGTCTCTCGTCCGTCCGGCTGCGTCACTGTCAAGGCGTGGGGCTCCTTGAAACGGGCGTGGCCCTGCAGCACGTTGATACCCGGGTTGGCGTCCACGATATTCTGATATTTGGCAACCCGCAGTTCTTCGACCCGCTGCTGTTGCTGGGCCACCAGCGCCGCCCGATTCACGTGTGCCGGCCGCCGCGCGATTCCGCGAAACGGGCTGTCCGACTGTGCGTGGGCAAAGTGGGCTGCCCGGATCATGATCTTGGAAGGAACGCAGCCCACGTTCACACAGGTTCCGCCCAAGATTCCTGCCTCGATCATGGTGACCCGCGCACCTGCATCAACAGCGCGGATTGCCGCGGCAAAGGCGCCGCTGCCGCTGCCGATGATCGCGATGTGCAGAGCGCTTTCGGCCTTGCGCTTCGATGGCGTCGCCTTATCCTCCGCAGGGATTCGCTCCTGGCTGCCGCCCTTGGGCGCGTCGAGCATCACGGCGCCGTAGCCTTTGGCTCGCACCGCGTCCAGCAACCGATCCACTTCGATATTTTCCGTGGTGCTGACCGTGGCGAGCGCCTCGTCGTAGGAGGCTTTGGCGCTGGCGCCGCGAACCTGGTTCAGCGCCTTTTCGACGGTGGACGCGCAGTGATCGCATGTCATGCCTGTCACACGAATGGTGTATAGACTCATTTCCGTTCCTTCTTCAGCGTTGACGGGTAGCCCGCCTCCCTGGTGGCCTTGAGCAATGCTTCAACGGTGGTCTTCGCATCGTCGAAGGTCACGACGGCTTCGCGCTGCTCGAGGCTCACGTCCGCTCTGCTCACCCCGTCAATTCTGGCCAGCGATCTCTTCACGGAGATCACGCAGAACCCTCAGGTTATTCCCGGGACAGACAGAGTCACCGTCCGCGAATCCGCAAGCGCTGCCGTGGCGACGAGTGTCGTCGCAATCCATGAAACCACGAGCATTTTTTTCACGTCAGCCTCCGAGCAGCAGATCCGCCATATAGGGAAGCGTCGCCGCGATGGCCACGAACACGGCAACAAACCAGAATGAAGCTTTGAGCACCGTGCGCGATCGCGGTGCGGCGCAGGCGTCGCCCGGCCTGCACTCTTCGACCGGGCGATAGATTTTCCACCCCGCGAACGCCAGCGCGGAGACGGCGATTCCGATGAAGATCCAGCGATACGGCTCGAACACGCTGAGATAGCCAAGCCACGCACCGCCGAGGCCTGTTGCGACCAGAACCAGCGGTCCGACGCAGCAGGCCGACGCGAAAACCGCGGCGATGCCGCCGGTCACGAGCGAGCTGGTTTCAGCGTTGCCTTTGATCATTTGCTTGTCCTTGGTGGTAGCAAGCCTGTAAGCTTAATTCCGTAGTTAACTACGGAGTCAACCGTCATGTTGACGCAGGAGAAACAGAGAAATCGGTTCAAAATCAGTGAGCTCGCAAAGGCAGCAGGCGTTCACGTGGAGACGGTGCGCTATTACCAGGGAATCGGCCTGATGCAGCGCCCCCGGCGCGATCAGGGCCGCATGGCGCGCTATGACTCGGATGCTCTCCATCGGCTGCGCTTCATCCGGCGCGCTCAGGGCCTGGGATTTTCACTCGAGGAAGTGGCGATGCTACTCGGGCTCGCCGAGGGTGAACATTGCGCGGAAACGAAGGCGCTTGCGGAGCGGAAGCTGGCCTTGGTTGCCGAGAAGATTCGAGACCTCGCTGCAATGAGGGATACGCTGCGAGGCCTCGTAACGAAATGTGCTCCGAACGCGACCGGGAGGGGCTGCCCGATCATCGATGCGCTCGCGCAGGGCCCGGCTGAAACCGCCCGACGCTGATAATAGCGTCGAAGAACAGCGACGGCCGACCCCACAGCGAGTTAAGAAAAATCAGCGTGACACTCGTCGCCATGGCTGCCATCGCCCAGACCGGATAGATGAGGCCGGTCGCGGCGAGCGGCACACCGATTCCGTTGAAGAGAAAGGCGAGCGTCACGTTCTGGAGCATCTTGCGGTAGCTCCGGCGGCTCACCTCGCGCGCGTCGAGGAGGGCGGCAAGCCGTGTTCCCATCAGGACGATGTCGGCGGAATCGATGGCGATGTCCGTGCCACCGCCCATCGCGATGCCCACGTCGGCCTGCATGAGCGCCGGCGCATCGTTGATGCCGTCTCCGACCATTGCGACCCGCCCGTGCGCCTGGAGCCGCCGCACGATGGCCGCCTTCTCGCCGGGCAGCACACCGGCGTGTACCGTTCTGATACCGAGCCGATTGGCGATCGCGCGTGCCGCGTCCTCGTTGTCTCCCGTGACGAGGATCGTATCGAGCCCCGCCGATTTCAGGGCCGCGACGGTCTGCGCCGCGTCGGGGCGCAGATGGTCGCCGAACGCAAGGAGACCGAGGCAGCGCCCGCTCCGGGCGACCGCCATTACCGTGTGCGTTTCCCTTTCCAGCGCGGCGATTCGCGCCTTAAGCGGCTCGAGGTCGACACCGTGCTCGGCGAGAAAACGCGGGCTGCCCACGAGCGTTTCCGACGCCCCGATCCGTGCAGCGACGCCTCTTCCGGGCACCGCCTCGAAGGTGCCTACGTCGGGCGGCGTGATTCCACGCTCGAAGGCCACCTGAACGATTGCGCGCGCGAGCGGATGCTCGGAAGCCGATTCCGCCGCCGCGGCGATCGCGAGGAGCCCCTCCTCGCTCGCGCCGGCGGTGACGATCTCGCGCAGCGACGGGTGACCTTCGGTCAGGGTGCCCGTTTTGTCGAGCACGATCGTTGTCACCAGGCGGTAGCCTTGGAACGCCTCTCCGGTTCGCATCAGGATGCCGCGCTCGGCGGCCTCGCCGGCGCCGCGCACGATCGAGAGTGGGGCCGAGATGCCCACCGCGCACGGGTAGCCCATCACCAGTGCGCTCAAGCCGGCAAAGACCGCGCGCTCCAGATCGGGTGCGCCCGTGATCAGATACGCGCCGAGCGTCCAGCCGACAACTGTCGCGAGCGCGACCGACAGCACGAGCGGCGCATAAACGCGCAACACCCGGTCCACGAGATGAAGGATGCCGGGTTTCAGTGCGCGCGCATCCTCGACCTCGCGCGCGATGCGGTGCAGGAACGATTCTTCGCCCACTGCCGTTACGCGCACGAGAAGCGTTCCCGTGCCGTTGACCGAGCCTCCGACGATCGCATCGCCTTTGCCGCGCTCGACGGGAAACGGCTCGCCGGTGACGAGCGAGAGGTCCACGGATGAGCGCCCGTGCGCGACGGTGCCGTCAACCGGGATACGTTCACCGGGCCTCACTCGCACGAGGTCGTCCACTCTAACCTCCGCCACTGGCACCTCCGTCTCGACCCCGTCGCGCATCACATGCGCGAGGTCCGGGCGCAGCTCGAGCAGGCGCTTGACGGCCTGTGAGCTTCGCGTCTTGACGATGAGCGAGAGCCACTCGGAGAAGAGGTGGTAGGTGGAAACCAGCACCGCGACCGCGAAGAACGGCGCGGTCGGGTAGCCTTCGCGGCCAAGCACGAGCCCGACCAAACCGCCGGTGAGCCCGGCGAGCGCTGCGGCTTCGAGGAGCACGTGCTGGTTGAGGATGCCACGCAGCAACGCTTGCAGCGCCATCGTGAAAATGTGCCGCGCGACGCCGAAGACGATGCCGAACGCCAGCCCGCCGACGATCCAAGGAGCGGCGCCCGGCGCAATCGCGCCTTGCGCACGCAACAGCAGCAATATGGTGGCAGCGGCGCCAAGGCCGAGCGCCGCGCCGATCGCGGGCAATGCGCCCCGCGACCAAAGCACCAGCCCGGCAAACGCAGCAAGGCTGGCTGAAGCGACGACGTCAACCGCCACCGACCAGGGAGCGTCCGGATTGACGATGAAGGCAATGGCGATAAGGCTCGTTGCCGTCGCGCCCAGGAAGCGGCGGCCCTCGCGCACGAGCTCGTGCTCTTCCTCCTCGAACGGCCGCATCTTGCGCGGGTCGTGTATCGTGTAGCCGATGTCGCGCAGGGTCTGGAGCAGCTCCTCGGCCCGCACCCGGCGCGGGTCGAACTCGACGAGCGCCTGCTCGTGGGTGAGGCTGACGGCCACCTTGTCCACGCCCGGCAGCCGCCCGAGGGCCTTCTCGATGGTTCCGGTGCAAAGCGAGCAGTGGAGACCCCCGATGCGGGCGCGGATCCGCGCCCGGTCCGCGCGCGTCGCCGGCTCCTCGGTCCAGAGCTTCAGTGACGGTTCCGCAAGGCTGCCCGTGGCCATTTCGATTCACCCGTCAGTTTCCGATGAGAAGCAGCGTAAACCCCGCAGCATGCTCCAGAGTCAAGAGGACGTGCATCGTGTTTCGCGGTCCGCGGGGCCAGGCGGCAGAAAGCGGCGCGGGCGCCAGGCCCGAGCCGCTTGCGGGATTCTGCTGTGTGATCAGCGCCGGAAGACGTTGAGCCCGTGCGGATCGGCGTCAGGATTGTTCGTCATGGGCATGAGGTCGGATGCCTTCCAGTCGACCGAGTGGCAGTCATTGCTTACCGTCAGGACGGCTACGCCGGGCGTGCGCTTCGGATTCTTGAGGGCATTGATAGCCGTGAGTGGATTCGCGCCTCGAAGCGCCACGAAGAGCCGGTTTCCGATCATCTCGCCCACGTCCGGCTTGGGATCCGGGCTGAAAGGCCGGACGATCGACAGGGTCTCGGCGACGCGGTTCCGTTTGAGCTCCACGACGTTCACGTGGTTGCTCACCCGCATCAGGGTGAGCATGTGCTCGTTTCCTTTCTTGTCGACGCAGATTGTCGCACTGTGGGTGTCCTCCCCCGGCAGCTCGATCTTCACCGGGTTCGGAAACTTGCCGGATATCGCGCCACGGGTATCGAACACGAACAGGAAGTCGTCGCCACCCTTGGCTCCGCTTTCCCCGTTGGTGACCAGCCGCTCCTCCGGCAGACGGAAGGCGCCGCAGCCGATGCCGGGCACGGTCCCCTTGGGGTAGGCATGAACCACCTTCATGGGAATGCCGCCGTCCCCGGTACCGACGTCGAGCACGAGAAGCCCTCCGCCTGCCAGGGTCACGTAGGCAATCCGGCTGTCCGCCGTGTAGTTGTGGCATACGGGCTTGATGTCGGGGGTGCCCACGGCCTTCTTGAGCTCTTCCGTGTCGAGGGACAGCGTCTCCACCCGCTTGAAGCTGTTGCGCCGGTAGTCGGTTTCGATCTTGTGCAGCTTCTGCCCGGCGAGATCGGCGACGATGACCATGGTGTCGTCCGGCGACGCCTCCGCGTTATGGGCGTTGCCGGTCCCTTCCACGCAGCCCACGATCTTGCGGCTGGCAATATCCACGAAGTGAACGTGGCCGGAGCCCACATTGGAGATGATGGCGTGGGTCGGCGGACCAGCGTAATTGCTGCGCAGCATGTGGGGGCGCTTGGCCACTGCGCAGCCGGCCGACTCCGCGGCGGCGGCGAGATCGATCACGGTGGGCTTCGCGGCCGACGGGTTCGACCCGATGACCTCACTCGTCCAGATGTAGAGCAGCCCGCCTCCCCTGTCCTTGACCGTATCTGCCTGGTCGAGGGCCCATACCTCATATCGCTCCGATTCGGCCGCACCCGCAGGGGAGGGCGAACCGTTTGCGACCATAAGTGCCGCGGCCAGGAGCGCCGGACCTGCGGCGAGTTTCACGCGCCTGTCAGTCATAAACCCTCCTGTGTTGGTGACGATTCCGTGTTTAGACCTTGTAAAAAGATGCTGATTCAAATCGCTGGCTGCGGCGTCACATAGAGCCCGAACCAGATCGACCAGACGCCGAGGGCCATGAGCACGATCCCCGTCCACCGGGGAATACGGCCGCTCAAGCCCGCCAGCCAGTCAAGCGCCCGCCGGGCCGGGGCAAAGAGGACGGCCATCGCCAGGGGGAGCGAGAGCGCGAGACCGAAGAGCGCGAGCGAGGAAAACCCGCTCGCCAGCGTCGCGCCCGATACCCCGCTCGCCGCGGCGGCGCCGAGCAGCGCGAAGAGAAGGGGCGCCGAGCAGGCGGGGATGTTGAGACCGAAGATCATGCCAAGGGCTGCCGAGCTGCGCACGTCGCCGATACTCGCGAGGCTCGGCCCGAGCGAGCGCATGAACCAGCCCGTACGGCCGGCGAGGAACAAGAGCCCGAGCACGAAATAAACCGTGCCCAGCCCGGTCCACATCGCTTTCTGAAAGCCAATGAAGGCCGCGCCGACGAGAACTGCGACCGCGCCAAGCATGCCGATGAAAATCGCGCGGCTGGCTGTGAAGATGCCAACCTGCCAGAGCTTGGTTGCAGCCGGTTTGCCTTCCATCACCTTGATGAACACCAGCGTCGATCCGATGGTGCAGGGCTCGATGAAGCCGAGAAGGCCGAGCCCGATCGGAAGCAGGACGCCGGTGGTCAAGGCATCGGTCATGAAACGGCCGTGACCTTGTACCCGCCCTTTTGTATCGCGGCGACGAGCTTTACCTCGTCAATCGCGGCAGGATCGTAGAGCACGTGCGCGCGGCGCTCCGGGTATGAGACGTTCACCGCCTTGACGCCGGTTTCAAGCGTGAGCAGTGCCTTGATCGTCTCGGCGCAGCCGTCGCAGTGCATTCCGTCAATGCTGACCGCCAGCGTTTTCACGGCGCGAGCCTGCGCCTTTCCATGGCGTCAAGGATGGGACACTCGCTTGTCGGCCCGCGGCCGGAGCAGGCCGCGGCGAGTCGCGCCAGGGCCCGCTTCATCCGGGTGAGCTGCGCGACGCGCTGCTCGATGTCGGCGATCTTCGCTTCCGCGCGCGCGCGCACGTCGGCACACGATTTTCCCGGGGCCACTTTCAGGGCGAGGAGTTCCCGGATCTCCGACAGCGTGAAGCCCAGCTCCTTCGCCTGGCGGATGAACTGCAGCCGCGCCACGGCGTCGGCCGGGTACTGCCGATAGCCCGATGACGTGCGCGCGGGCCTCTCGAGCAGGCCTTCGCGCTCGTAGTAGCGCACGGTATCAATCGCGAGTCCGGCGTCGCGCGCAACCCTGCCGATCGTCAGTCCGCTCATGTGAATGACCTCACCGGCAAATCAAGATGCCGCCGAAAGCTTAGACCCTGGAGTTTACTCCAGGGTCAAGCCGGCTTTCCGGCTTCATTGCGCCAGCGCGCGCACGGCGCCGTAATAGGCCTCGACCGGTTCGCCCGTCTGGTCGTTGTCGGTGAAGAAGGCGATCACCTCCACGGTCTCCGGCGGCTCGCGCCCGAATGCCTGCCGGAAATCGCTGACAACGTTGCGGCGCTCGTGGACCCAGCGACCGAGTTGCTTCTCTCCGCTTCGCACGACGATATTGCGGGTCGTACCCGGATGGTAAGGGCTGTCGACGATCGAGCCCTCGCCGATCCCCGCGCTCGTCCACACGTAGGCAAGGGTCGGGACATCCCGGTTGACCATGCTCGGGCGCCCGAAGATCAGAAACAGGGCGGCCGCATAGTCCTCCGTGGCCTTGACGCGAATATCCGCCGTTGGTTGCAACCGATGTACGCGCCAGGACCACACGATCCACGGATGCTCGGTGATGCGATATCGGAAACTACGATAGAGACCGGACGCGGACCGATGTCCGACCGCGCGGATCGCCGCGACGCCGTCGAGCACGACACCCTTGTACTCGGTCGCGGCGCCGAAGCGCTGGTGGATCCAGGTTTCGGCGAGCGGCGCGGCTGGATCCGCGACCACCAGCGCATCCCTGGCGGGGGAGGGCGGCGCGGCGAGGAGTCCCACCACCGCGGATGCGTATGCCAGGCGAAAGCGGCAATGGACCCTCACCGCGCCAGCCCGCGCTCGCGGTCCGCTCCGCCGCGACCCGCCCGCGCCGCTTGCTGTGATGCGGCGTTTGCCGGCCCGCTCGCGCCGGCACGACGAACGACGCGCGCGAGGAGCAACGCGCCAATGATCGCGGAGTAGACGAGCGGTCGCGTGTAGTCGATCTTCACCAGCCACCAGAAGTGGACGACGCCGGCAATCGCCACGAGGTACACGGCGCGATGCAATTGCTGCCAGCGTCTGCCCCCGAGGCGCCGCACCATGCGATCGGTCGAGGTCGCGGCGAGAGGGATCATCAGGACGAAGCTCAGGAATCCGACAGCGATCAGCGGCCGCTTGACGATGTCGCGCCAGATCGCGTCCAGATCGAACAACTGGTCGAGCCAGAAATAGGTGACCACGTGGATCACCGCGTAGAAGAACGCATAGAGCCCAAACATGCGGCGCAGGCGCACGAGCCAGTGCCACCCGGTCACGCGTCGCAGCGGCGTGATGCTCAGCGTAATGATGAGGAAATCGAGCGTCCACGTCCCGGTGGAGCGCCGGATGAATTCCACCGGGTCGGCGCCGAGCCCGCCCGCGAAGCCGAGCCACATAAGCGAGGCGAGCGGATAAAGACAAAGCACGAACAGCGCGGCCTTGACGCGCCGCACCGTCAGGGCGTCGAGCGTGGCGACCCACCGCAGGGCAAGCGATACCACGGGCGGCGTCATCAGTAATATTTACGAAGGTCCACGCCGGTGTAGAGACGGGCAACCTGCTCAGTGTAGCCGTTGAACATCAGCGTCTTTCTCTTGAAGAATTCGCCGATGCGGCGCTCGGTCGCCTGGCTCCAGCGCGGGTGATCCACGCTGGGGTTCACGTTGGAGTAGAAACCGTACTCGTGCGCGGCCGCTTTCTGCCAGGAATTCACCGGTTGTTTTTCGACGAAGCGGATGCTGACAATCGATTTTGCGCTCTTGAACCCGTACTTCCACGGCACAACGATGCGCACCGGCGCGCCGTTCTGGTTGGGAAGCACCTCGCCGTAGAGCCCGAAACCGAGGATCGCGAGAGGGTGCATGGCTTCGTCCATGCGCAGACCCTCGACGTACGGCCAGTCGAGCGAGCCGAAGAGGGCGGCGCGCTGCCCGGGCATCTGCTCGGGATCGTGGAGCGTCGTGAATTCGACGTACTTGGCGTTGCCGGTCGGCTCGACTCGCTTGATGAGTTCGGCAATCGGATAGCCCACCCACGGAACGACCATGGACCAGGCTTCGACGCAGCGCAGGCGGTAGATGCGCTCTTCGAGCGGCGCGAGCTTGATCAATTCGTCGACATCGAACGTCTTCGGCCGTTTCACTTCGCCACTCACCTTGACCATCCACGGCCGCGTGCGGAGGCTCTTGGCGAGCCGGGCCGGCGAATACTTGTCGGTGCCGAATTCGTAGAAATTGTTGTAGGTCGTGATGTCCTTCAGCGAATTGAGCGGCTCGCCCGTGCTGTAGGCGCTCTTGCGTGTCTCCGGCAACCGGATCTTTTCCGGCGCCGCGGCACGGACGCCGTTCCAGCCCGGCATGCCTGCCGCAAGCGCCGCCCCTGCTACACGCTGGATGAATTGACGGCGGTTGAGGTACAGCTCCCGATCCGTGATCTCGAAGGACTTGATGTCGCCTGGTTTCTTGATCAGCATGAGCGTTTCCCTTGCGTAAGTCACCAGCCAAGGCAGGGCGCATCGTGCGTGTCCCTGCGTTTATGCATACGTAACACCGGGGCTCGCGGATTCGGTGGCCACCAGTGCATCGGACACATTCCGTCCATGACGCTCAACGATATGTGATTTCGATTACGTCTTTGTCTTTCATCACGTAGCGTTCGAACTCCTGGTTTTCCTGACCGTTCACAAGCATCTTTACGTTGCGATCCGGTCCGTTGCAGTATTCGAAAATGCAATTCCTGTCGAACCGTTTACCCCATACCTTGAAAAACTCACGAAGTCTCAAATCATCCGTCGTGACAAAACCCTCGAACTCGAGATGGATGTCACTATCCCGGTCGTGGGTGTGAATCGGGTTGTGCCGGACGCCGATGCCGATATTCGCCGGGATGTCCTGGACCTTCCCGTTGACGAGGATCGTAAGTTGAATGTGCCGGTGCAAACCCGAGCGCGAAACGACGTCGGCCTCGGCGACCGGCGGTCTGGCGGCGATGTACCAGGCAATGCCACCGGCGGCGCCAAATGCAGCGAGAATCAAGGCGCCTCTCTTCAGAAATCGCCCTGACATTCGCCGTCGGGTGGTGCGTCGGCGTTCCGCCTCCTTCTCCTGACGCCTTAGCTCTTTACGCTCTGTCCTGCTCGGTTGGCTCATCGGGCACCGGCAAATCGCGTTTCAGTCGAATTTTCGCGTGACAACGCGTCGGCACGCGCCAAAACCATTGCGCAGATACTCGGAGCAAAATTTTCCGGATCACTTGTCCTGTAACGCCGCATCGACGAGTTTCTTGACGGCTGCGTAGGGCTGGGCCCCCGCGAACGGATAGGCCTTGCCGCTTTTCGACACGATGATGTTCCAGGGTGTGCCATTTCCGCCGGTCCCGATGGCGTTCTGAAGATCCTCCTCGATGCGTGCGTCATGCCTGCCGCTCGCGAGGCACGACGCGAACTTTCCAGCGTCAAGGCCGATCTCCCGTGCGATCTGCGGGAGCAAGGTGTCGATATCCGTGCGGTTGTTGGAGGGCGTCAGCTCATAGAAACGGTCGGCGAATTTCCAGAAGGCGTCGTTGCCCCCAAGCTCGGCAGCGCACTCGGACGCTGCGGCTTCTTTTCGCGCCTTGACCGGATGAAGCTGGTCGAGCGGGAAGTGACGATACACCCACCTCACCCGGCCGTTTGACTCGTCCACCACTTTCTTCGCGGTGACATGGAATCGCTTGCAGAACGGGCACTCGAAGTCGGAGTACTCGATGAGGGTGACGGGCGCGCCCGGGTTGCCGCGGATGTGGTCGCGATCCTTGATGACGGGCCGCAAGGCTGCGGCCCGGGCACTTGCCGCACCCTGTTCCCGCTGCGCCGCCTCGGCGCGCTGACGATCGACGTAGCGGCTCACGCCCGCATCGATCGCGCGGTCAAGCTCGCCGCTCTCTCGCAGCTCCTTGATCACCGCCTCTTTCACCTTTTCGATGAGCGCTGAGTCGGGCGCGGTACTTTCCGCGGCCTGGGCGCCCGTGCTCGAGGCCAGCAAGATCAGCCCGGCCATGATCGATTGAAGAAGATGCGTGTTCATCGCAGGTTCGCTCCTGGTTCGTGAATCACATGGGCCTGGCCCAGCCGCTGTAGGTGAAGCTCATCGGTTTGAGCCCCTCGACGTACTCTGTTTCGAGCTCGCCCAGCCGGAAACCCGACCGGGCGATCAGGTCATCGATCTTGCGGTCGAGATTGCATCCGCCGCCAATGCGATTCCAGAGGGGGTTCAAGCGCCGCTGCCACGCACGGACGCCCGCGTCGGGTGCGAGCCCGTGCTCGACGAAAAGCAGCGCGCCTGCGGGTTTCAGCACCCGCCTCATCTCCTGCAGCGCACGGTCGGCATCGGGAATCGTGCACAACGTCCACGTGGTTACCACCGTGTCCACGCTGGCTGCCTCCAGAGGAATTTCCTCAGCCGAGCGATCGATGAACTCCACGGTGAACCCCGTGTCCCTCGTTCTTCGGCCCGCCATCCTGCGAAGCTCCGGCGAGGGCTCCAGTGCGAAGAGATGGCTCACGCCCGCTCCGTAGAACGGGAGATTCAGCCCCGATCCGACGCCAACCTCGAGCACCCGGCCGGTCGCCCGCGGGATGACGCGCCCGCGGTAGCGCGTTGCCTCCTTGTTCCGCATGGCGATTTCGATGAGCCAGGGCAAGACGTGGCGCGCATAGAAGCCCGAGCGGGCGCGCCGAGCTGTCGTGCGCCCCACTTTCTCGTGACTCATCTCGGGTCCCTGTTGCATTGCACTTTGGTTTCCGGCTACCCGAACTGTCAGATCACCAGGAATGTCCGCGCCAGCCAGCGACTGATCACGCTGAGCTGCCCGGTCGCGGCCATCCCGATCCCCAGCGTAACGCCGAACGCGGCAAGCGCTATTGCTGCGAGCCGCAGTGCGAATCGAGAGTTGCCCGTACGGGTCGCCGGCACCGCCGGCGCGACGCCGCGCTGGCGCCAGTGATCGACGCGAGATTCCCGCGAGTTCCACATGCGCAGCACGACGAGCAACGCCGGTACACACAGAATGCTCCCCGGAATCCACATGATCAGCCCGCCAATGCGCTCATCGGTCAGCGGGGCCAATCCCCAGAGTCGCCCGATGTGGTCGTACGCCGTGTAGAGCACCGTCTCCTTGAACGCGATGACGGCGCCGAGCAGCATGCCGGCCGTCATCGTGAACAAGATGACGTTCCAGCGCGTGCCGTAGGTGGCGCCCAGCGGCGCGGGGCGGGGATCGAAAACACACCAGTAGAAGAGCAAGCCGGCGGAAAGCAGGGTGAAGTGCATGAGATAGTGCACGCCGTCGTCGAGCACGGCGAGATCGTGGTACGGCGGCCAATGCCAGAGGAAGAGCGAACCGGCCAGCAGCAGCGCGGCGATCCAAGGCAGAGCCAGAACGCGGAAGAGGACGCGCACCGCTCGGTTGAAAAACAACGGGAGAAGCAGGCGATCCATCAGCACGGCAGGTGTGCCCGCCATCAGGCAGCGTTGTGGCATGGCCAGCATGATGAGCATTGGCCCTGCCGTCTGGAGAAGCAGGTGCTGCACCTGGTGCATGAAAAACGAGCGATCCGCCATGGCATCAAGCGGAGATTGCAAAGCAACGAATACGGCGATAAGCCCGCCGAAAAAGCTCACGTGCCGGAGCGGCGCGTCGGCCGACGCCGATTTGCCCCGGAGGCTGCGCATGCCGTTCGCGTACAGGACGGCCAGGAGGACGGTGCTGAGAAGGATCTCAGGAGTCAGAGTCCACGAATACACCCAATCCGGATTCCCGCTTCCACTCACGTGCGCATACGCCGGGGTCGGCGTGGCCAGCGCGCCCCCGGCAGAAACGGGCAGCGAGCCTACCAAATTGGAGAGAGTGTTTCGAAGGACAATCATTCCGTCCTACCCAATCGCGCCGAGTGCCGGAAACGTTCGCAACAGCCAGAACGCGAATGCCGAGAGCTGGCCGGTCACCATGGCGACGCCCATCAGAATCAGGATCAGGCCGGCGGCAATCTGCAGCAGGGCACCGAACCGGCCCAGGCTTTTGAGCCGTCCAGCCAGTTCGCGAGTAAAGAACGCCACGAGGAGGAACGGCACGCCAAGACCAGCCGCATAAAACGCAAGCAGCGCGATGCCGCCCGACACGGTAGTCTGAACCGCGCTCACCGTCAGGATGGCACCGAGCACCGGCCCGATGCACGGAGTCCAGCCGAATCCGAAGGCGAGTCCCAGCACGTAGGCTGCCGCCGGGTGACCGCTGGCGAACCGCGGATGGAAGCGAAAATCGCGTTGCAGCCAGGGCAGGGCGCGCGTCATGCCGATCATGAGCACGCCAAAGGCAATTACGATCACCCCGCCGACGATGTTCGCTTCGTATCGGTACTGCAGCATCAGGCGCCCGAGCGCCGTGGCGCTCGCGCCGAGCGCGACGAAAACCGTGCTGAATCCGAGAACGAAGAACGCGCTCAGCGCTGCAACGCCGACCCGGTCGCGGCGGTGCGTTGACTCCCTCAACGCGTGCAACGGCTGGCCGGCGACGTACGAGACATACGCCGGCACGAGTGGCAGCACGCACGGCGAAAGAAACGAGATCAGGCCCGCGGCGAACGCAGCGGTGAGGCCAATCGCGTTGGCGTCCGTCATCGCGCCGAATTCAGGTCGATTTCGCGTTCTGCACGGCGATCGCCTCAGCGTTCGCCACGGTCCCGGCCGCTGCGGGTTGAGCTTCCTGCGCGGGCTCGCCGGAGCCGGTTTGGTAGGTTTTTCCGATCTCCGCGAGCGTCATCTCCCCTTTCTCGTTCTTGTCTGCTTTTTCGAACATGCGTGTCAGCCCCGAGGCGATGCCGCAGCACGCGCCGCTCCCCGCGGCTGGGGCAGCCGCGGCGCCCTGGCCTGGTGCCTCGGAGTCTGCGTCGGCTTTCGCGCGAAGCTCGCTCTGGGCCTGCCGCGCGCCTGCCTTTTGATGAAATCCTTTCATCATCTTCATGTCCGCGAGCAGGCCAACGCCGAACCCTGCGGCCGGACCGATCCACGTCCACGGTCCACCCAGGGCCTGGCCCACAACAGAACCACCAATAAGACCTACGCAGCAAAGCATTTTGGTTGCCTCCTTTCGTTCCCGGTGCGTCCGGTTAGCCGAACATTACATTGCGCATCATTCCGCCGTCCTCGTGTTCGAGGTTGTGGCAGTGGTACATGAAGAGTCCCGGGACGATCGGCGCCAACTGCACGCGTACCCGCTCGCCCGCGAAGATTCCGACCGTGTCCTTGTAGCCGGTGTCGATGATGCCGTCGCGCAGATCGGCAGGCACACTGCCGGGACTGCGCTCGATGACGCGAAAACGCACGCCGTGAATGTGCATCGGGTGGGGCATTGCCATGCCCGGCCCATCGTTTGTGAATGTCCACACCGACGCTTCACCGACCGGCAGGCGTTCATTGTCCGCGACGGCCATCATGTCCCGCGTGTCGAAGCTGCGGCCATTCAGGAAGCCCTGCATGTGACGGAAGGCGAGTTGCGTCTGCAGCTTGTACCGACCTTCCCGGGCGCGGGGTTCTTCGTCGGGAAGGACGAGCGTCGCCGCGCGCATCCGCTGCCCCGGCGACACGGTGAAGCTTGCGACATGAAGCTCATCGCCCTGCGATGGCCCCATCATTCCGCCCATCATCCCGCCACCCATCATTCCTCCCATCATCCCTCCCATCATTCCGCCGCCCATCATTCCCCCCATGCCGCCGCGGCCATTTCCGCTCTCCCGGCCCATCATGTCGCCCATCATGTTGTCCAGACCGGAGAACGCCTGGCTCACCAACGCGATTTCCGCGCCGTCGCGCCGCGCGCTGAAGTCCTCGAGAAGCTCGACCCGCTCGAAGGGAAAGAGCGTCACGTAGGGCCGTGCCTGGACACCCTCGACCCTGCTGAAAATCCCGTTGTCGGAGGCGATTGCCCGAAGCGGCCGGCCGTCGGACCAGGCGAGCTTGTAGATGCGCGCATTGGACACGTTGGCGATCCGCAGCCGGTAGACGCGCGGTGCGACCTTGAACGCGGCGTCGTCGCGGCCGTTCACCAGCACCCGGTCGCCAAGCACGCCGTTCATGTCGTCCATCATCATGCGCTTGAATACGAGCCGGTTATCGTCGCGGATGCGGCGGTCCTGCAGGACGAGATGAAGCTCGTGCTCCGAACCGGGAAGACCGATGTTCCGCTCCGCGGATTCCCGAACGATGAGCAACCCCGACAGTCCGTAGTAGGTTTGCCTTCCCGTGATGGCGTGCGGATGCGGGTGGTAGAGATAGGTTCCTGCGGGATTCAGGACGGTGAACTCGATGGTGTAACTGCTGCCGGAGCGCACTGCCTGGTGCGGATGCCCGTCGGCCGAATCGGGCACGATCATGCCGTGCCAGTGGATTACGGTCTCGGCGCCAACCTTGTTCACGACCTCGATACGCACTCGCTCGCCCCGACGCAGCTCGAGCGTCGGCCCCAGGTTGCCTGGAGATTCCCGGATGGCATCGCGCCGACCGCGGAGCACTTCGCCCGTGTAGCGCAGCCCCTGTGTTTCAGGGCCGGGCCGTACAGGAAACCGCGCGGGCGCGGCAACAAGCCGCAGGAACACATCCGGATCGGCAGCGCCAAAGGCAGGCATTAGGGGCGCAGGGGTTGCCAGCAGTCCACCACCGGCGGCGAAGGCCTTCAACACATTTCGTCGTGTCCACATGGCTATCTCCTCACGGTACGCCGCCGCGCAGCTTCGCGCGCAGCGCCTCCGTTATTTCGGGTGAATCCCACTCCTCCGGTCCGGTCTTGCGCCACCGTTCCCGCCCTTCGCGATCCAGGAGCAGCGTGGTGGGAACGCCCAGCGCTCGCAGCTTGCCTGTCGCCTCCATCCCCGGATCGACGTAAATGCCAAGCGCACGGATGCCGATCTGGTCGTAGAACTGCCGCACGACCGTGGCCCCGCCGTTGTCCAGGGAAAGCGCCAGCACCTGAAAATCCGCGCCGCCGAGCTTCTGCTGGAGCCGGTCGAGCGCCGGCATTTCCTTGCGGCACGGCGCGCACCAGGTTGCCCACAGGTTGAGAAGGATCACCTTGCCGTGAAAATCCGACAGTGTCCGCTCCTTCCCATCGACGTCCAGGAAGCGCAGATGCGGGACCGGTTGCGGAGCATTTGCCCAGCCTGCATCGATCTGCGAACCCGTGCGCGCCGGAGCGCCGATGTCACCAATCGACCGAATAATTCCGGAGAGCGCGGCTCCCAGAATCACCACGCCTGCGAGCGCCAGCACCATGCGAAGGTGGCGCGGCCGCCCGTTCCGCTGTATCCCGTCCACAGCTCACCTCCGCAACTGCTCGATGAGCGGAATGATTTTCTCGGCCATGACTTGCGGAGTGACGGGCCCGATGTGCTTGTAGGCGATTCGCCCTTCGCGATCGATCACGAACGTTTCCGGCACGCCGTACACCCCCCAGTCGATCGCAACGCGTCCGTTGAGGTCCGCGCCGGTCCGGGTGTACGGGTCGCCCAGTTCGGCGAGCCACCGTGCTGCATCGTCCGGCTGGTCCTTGTAGTTCAAGCCATGGATCGGGACAACGCCGCGATTGCGAAGGTCCATGAACAGGGGATGCTCGTCGCGGCAGGAAAGGCACCACGAGGCGAATACGTTGACGAGCGACACCTCTCCATTCAGGTCAGCACTCGAGAGCCCGAGCGTCCTGCCTTTCACCGGCGGCAAGGAAAATTCCGGTACCGGCTTGCCAATGAGAGGAGAGGGAACCTTGCGCGGGTCAAGGGTGAGCCCGATGCCGAGGATGATGACGAGCGCAAGGAACGCGAGCAGAATGGCGACGTAGGCAAGCGGCCATCGCTTGGCGGAGGACTCGCCGGGGGCCGACACCCCGGAGGCCTTGCTTGCATCAATGCTCGTATCCGCGCTCACCGGGTTCGCCCTACATTCCCTTGCCCTGGCGCGCAATCTGCTGCCATGTCTTTCCACCGTCCTTTGTGATGAATACGTTGCGCTCGAAGGTGGCAATGGCGTACTCGTTCTTGCTGACCGGATTCTGAGCAACATAGGAAACCGCGTCGCGGGTAAGCGGCGGAAGCGTTACGGCATTCTTCCCCCCGGTCTTGATGTTGGTGCGCGCGAGGGCGGGCGTGCCGGCATAGCTGCTCAACCAGAGATGCTCTCCGTCGAGATCGAAGAACGCGGCGAGCCCCTGCGCACCCTGGGATATGGCGCGGAATGTGTCGCCGGAGTCCGTCGATAGATAAAAACCGCTCTTGGACGCGATGACGACGACCTTGGGATCGCTCGGGTGGACCGCAAGGCCTGACGGCTCGCCGCTGAAGCCTTTCGCCGGCGCCCGCTTCCACATGAATCCGTTGTTCAGGGTGTAGTAGAGACCGGGGCTTTTCATTTTTGAGTTTGGCGCAGGGTTAAAGACGTAGATGGCATTGGTGCCGTAGCTCGTGGCCAACAGATGGAAATCCGTCTCGCCTTCGAGGCCCAGCTTCGTCCAGGTCTTGCCAGCGTCCGTGCTGCGGATAACTCCGAACGGGTTGATGAGCCCGGAGCCGGGGGCGGGATGTCCGCTGCTGTAGAAGCTGTCTTTCGTTGCCGAAAAGCCCATGTAGTCGTGCTGCGGTCCCGGCGCCTTGGACCATTTTCCTTCGGAATAGATGGCAAGCCCGTGATGGCTGGGTATGTAGATCTTCTTGCCGTCCGCACTGTAGGTGAGCCCGTGGACGTGGGTCAGTGTGACGGTCTCAGCGCCCTGTGCGCTCGCCTGGTAAGGCGCCCCCAGAAAGGCGATGAACGCCAATGCCAGGACTTGAATAACTCGGCGGCGAATCCGCATGTTGTTCTCCATGGTTGCGCGGCATCAGCCGCAGTTTTCCTTGACCAGCTCCCCGATCTCGCTCAGCGCGGAAAATACGATCGAGGCACGGTCACCCTGCATGCCGGCGCCGACCATGACGGGCTTGCGGGGATGCGGGCCCGTATCCCTGCTGTCTATCTTCAGGCGCAGGTTGAACTCCCAGATCTTGTGGACCTTTCCCTCCTGCGTCGTCACGAAGAAGGTGTCCCCGCAGTGGCGGACCGCCTTAACGATCGCGTCAAGCGGCGCCATCTTGAGGTCGGGCAGCCTGAAACCAGGCCGCCGCGCGCTCGGCGTCGAATCAGCCGTCTTAAGGTATGCGATCAGATCGCGCCGCACCTTCTCGTCCTTGATGCCCCCGAATGTCATGACGTTTCCCGGAATGACACCGGCCGGATCCCTCAGCCAGGCATCGAGCGATCTCTCGTCCCAGACGATGCCCGACCGCTTGAGGGCATCGGAATAACGCTGAAAACCGGGTGCCTCGCCCGCCTTGCGGCCAACGACGTTCGCAAGGCTCGGTCCGGTCAAGTGGCGCCCGGGCTCGAGCGAATGGCACGCGACGCAGGCCCGATACGCCTGGGCACCGCGTTCGGTGCCTTCCGCCGCGAACGCCGCTACTGAGAAAAGGATCGCGCCAGTCAAGGCGATGCGCGAAACGGATGCAGCTGCGAACAGGTTTTCTTTCATTGATATTTACGGCGTTAAGTCACCGCTCCCTTCATGAGAAATACTTGTTGATCATCGCTTCTCCCCCAGTTGCGCGTCATTGGGGGACTTTGCGCGGACCCGGAGATCGGTCCTCGCGCGGTGCTTCAATCAGGCCATCGAATGGCAACTCGACGGGCGAGAACTGTCGTGCCGGAGCCTTGGAAACGCCCTTGGCGAGTTGCACCTCGACAGTCTGTACAAGGGGCACGTAGCAAACGCCTACATCCGCGCAACCCTGCGACGTGACCTTGAGCCTCACGCTGCTGCGATTTGCGTCAGCGGCGGAGATCGGGACACGGATGCGAACTTCCCTCCGGTAGGTCTCGGTCTTGCCGAAGAATTCATCGACTTTCATCTGTCCTTTGGGGAACTCCGCATCGGCCAGCAGCCGCCCTTGCTCGGTCTCGAACCTGAAGCGGTCGCGATACATGTAATAGCCATCTGCAATCTGGAATCGCACCTCGACGTTGCGTTCGTCGATGGCCCGGGTCGAGACGCGGAATGCGTTATCCGGCTCGAGAAGTTCCGGGCCCTGGGCGCCGGCGAACGGCGGCACTCCGAAGAGCACCGGGACGACCATCAGCAGGGCTCGCCCGAAAAGTCCGCCGACCGGGGACGTTGCGAATTCGCGGGTCATCATTCACCTCTATCCGGTTGCCTGCGCCGCGCCCGTTCGAACGCGTGCGCGAGCCGGTAGGCAAGGGGCGGCACTATCAACCACTGGAGCAGGGGCGTCACGCCTGTTCCGAGAGGCGGAACACGAGGCATTGACTCATCGTATTGCCATGCCATGGTGACCTGGGTGTTGACCCACTCGCTGAGGACCGTGTATCCGACGCCCGCCAGTGTCGTCGCGCAAAGCACCGGGACATGTCTCCGACCGGGCCAGCCGTACCTTCCGAACAACATGACGGATATGATGAGCGCCGCCGTCCCGATCATCACGTCTCCGACCGTGCAATGTATGACCGCGAACGTGCGCGATCGCGCGCTCGCCTCCTCCCAAAGCGTGTACAACGGGAGGTGCAGGGTCTCCCAGACCAGGTTACCGGCCGCGAGCAGTGGCACAAACCGCGCGAACACGAAGCGCCAGGCTGCCCGCGAGCGATACCACGGAACGCTTGCACTCATGGCGCACTCCGGCGTCGAGCGAGTTGGAAGGACATCGCAAGAATTCACTGTCTCAGCAGGACCTTAATGTCGTTGACCATCGTCTCGACAGTCCGGCTATTGGCGCTGAAGTAGAGTCGTACCTGCCCTTGCCGGTCGAAAGCGTAAATTCCGGTCGAATGGTCCACCATGTAAGAACCATGATCCGCGCCGTGACTCGAATGTTCGCGCGCGCGAGCCTTCTGAGCCTGGAAATAGATCTTGAACTCGCTGGCCACCTCCCGGATCTCGCTCATCGAGCCGCGCAGGCCCAGGAATGAAGAACGAAAGGCCGGGACATAGGATGCGAGCTTCTCAGGCGTATCGCGCTCCGGATCCACCGTGATGAAAAGCCCCTGAACCTCATCTCCGGCAGGACCGAGTTGCCTCACCACCTGCGCCATCTCGGCCAAAGCAGTGGGACATGCGTCAGGGCAGTTCGTGTAGCCGAAAAAAACAAGCACCACCTTGCCCCGGAAATCCGCGAGGGTCCGGCGCCGTCCGGTGTGATCGGTCAGCTCCAAGCTGCGGGCCCACCGCGCTCCGGTGATGTCATTGGCCGTGAACTGCGTCTTCGGACCAGGGCCCGGGTTGAACCCAGCAACCGCAGCGATGATGCCGAGACCGAGCGCAAGTACGGAAATAAGCGCGACGCGCGCGGTTCGCCGTCCCACCAGCTGCTCCATCAACCTTCCTCCTGTCCGACCCATTGCAAGGCACACGTATTGCGCGGCCGACGGACGTCCCGAAACATCGCGGAACGCGGGGTGCTTCAACCATCGCCAGAACGACGCTTGACGGCGGTGAGGCACGTTGTCGTGCCGCCCGATTCAGGCAGGAGGTCTAAATGAGGAGGCGCAGCTGCTTGAGGTAGGGAGGAGGCCCTGACGGTGGCGGGGATGCGGCGCGGAGACGCGACCCGACATCCTTCCATTCAACGAGGAAGACCGGGCTGGGCGCGGCGAAATTCGTGCAAAAGTCCAGCGGCAACGTGACGTCCTTGACCGCCGTCGGCACAAGGGCATTGCACAGGTCGGACGATAGGTGCTCGGACGTGCCCGATACGGGGCTGCAGCAGCCGCAGCTCTCACCTGTCTGGGCGGCGTTATCAGCCCCGGCGTAGGCGGGCGCAATACTGGCGCTCGTGCACCACAGTAGCAGGAGCGAAAGCAGCATCCTGAAACACGCGGTGCGGCGCGGTCTTGCTTCCCGATCGGGCATTAGGTGAGTTCGATCCTTGTTGGCGCGCCAAGCGAAATAGCCCGGAACGCTGGTTAGACATTATATCGGCCTGGAGTTCCGAGCAGGGGCCACATCAGGGCGGGGGACCGTGCCGGTTTTCACACCTGGTCTCCCCCGAGCCGCTCGTTGGCTTCCTCGAACGCGCGCATCGTGGCCTCGACGTCGTACGGCATTTCCTCGTGGGTCTCCGGGTTCCATTCGCTGCGGGGCGTGGCGAAGAAATCGCCGCCGTAGACGTGGATGGCGGCCGTGATCTGGTCGAGCGGATTGGTGACGGCGTGGATGATCGACTTGCCGAGCGGCGTTACGTCTTTCGTGTTGAGCTCCTTGATGCCATGTCGGGTGAGGCCTTTTTCAGCGCGGCGGAAGAAGAAGTTCTCCTCGCGGCCGCCGTAGATGCCGATGACGGCCCACATGCGGTGGTCGTGCGGCTTGAAGACCATCCGCGGCCCCCAGCAGAGGTTGAGGATGGTGAGGTCATCCGCCTTGTAGATCGTCTCGACTCCTGAGCGCTTTGGCTCCCCGAGCGCGCGGACGATCTGCGCAGGGTCGCTTACCGCGCGCGCCACCAGTTCCCGTACGGCCGCCTGCGCATTAGTTTCCTTGAGCGCGGCGCGGCACTCCTCGATGAAGTGGTCCTTGTCGAACATGGCGGTCCTTTCTCGCAACGCGGTCTGGATCGATCTTGCGTATTCTCGCGCGCAAGACCCGCAAACGACAACCGTATGCTTCCGAGGCAACGCCTAGCCGGGCTTGCGCGCCATGAAAGTGTAGCCGTAGACCTCGAAGCGCCGCGCGCTCTTCTCGCCCCGCGCCTCGCCGAAAGTGTCATAACGCTTGCTCACCTGGACGTCGACGAAGCCGATTTCCTTCATCATCGCCTGCCAGCCTTCGCACGGAAGGCCGCCGGCTATTCAAGCCGTCCAGAGATCGATGTTACTGATCGCCGACTCCGGCACCGGCTTGCCGTTCGCGATGTCCCCGAACTGCAGCGTTCCGCCGCGGCGCAGAACGCGCCAGATCTCCTCGAAGACGCGCTTCTTGTCGGCGCAGAGGTTGATGACGCCGTTGCTGATGAGCACATCCGCCCAGCCGTCTTCCACCGGGATCTCCTCGAGGATTCCTTCGCGGAACTCGACGTGTCCGAGCCCCATGAGCTGCGCGCTCTTGCGGGATTTCTCGAGCATCTCCGGGAGCATGTCGATGCCGACCACGCGTCCATTGGCGCCCACCTGATGTGCGGCGATAAACGAGTCGAATCCGGCCCCGGATCCGGCATCGACGACCTTTTCGCCGTGCCCCAGGGTCCGCAGCACGAAAGGATTCGCCACCCCTGCGAACGACTCGACGGCAACGTCCGGCATCGCTCCGACCACGGCCTGGTCGTAACCGAGGCGCTCGGTCAACGGCCGGCCAGTGTGGAAGTGATGCTCGCCGTGCGGGTTGCACGCGACGTCGCGATACTTGTTCTTGACTTCCTCGCGCAGGGCGCTCGGGTCAACTGCCAGGGTTTCCATCTTCATCCGGATTTCTCCTCGTTAGATGCAGTTCACGTTATGTTCCTGATCGGAAATTCTGTATTCATCCGCTCGCTCGGCCCTTGTCAGCCCGGGACGAACCCGGCGACGGACAGGTGCAGCCCGTAGAGCGTGGCGAAAACGAGCACGCCGCTGACCGTGCCGATCGCAAGGCGCCGGGCGGGCGAGCCGCGCCGCTCCTGGCGCTGCATTTCCAGGATCATCTCGTCCAGGCAGTTGCCGGGCTGTCGCGCGAGAATGAAGCTCCACACGCTTGCGCCGACGAGGCCGGCGATTCCCAGGTAGGGCCACCACCACATGAAGGGAAAGATCTCCACCAGCGACAGCCAGAATGTCGCCACCGCAAACACGGAGCTTGCCAGCGCAAGCCGGAACGGGCGCAGCTCGCCGCGCGGACGCCCGGTGCGCCATAAGAGCCAGACGCTGATACCGAGAAAAGCGGCGAACGCCGGGAACATGTAGGCATGTTGTGTCAGCGCGCCGGCGCCGATCGCGCCGAAGGCTGCGACCAGTGCGGGAGCACCGGCGCAGACCAGCCACGCGACGATCGCTGCCCCGACTCCGGCCACTTCTCGAACAAGATTCAATGCAGCCCGGCCGGTCGAGACCGGCTGAGCGGCTGCCGCGGCGAGCGGTTTGGCGGCGCGCAACGAAATCGAGTGCGCGTTGAAGAGCTGCGCCACCTCGCGCGTCTTGGCGTTGGAGCTCAACGCAAAGTAATCAATGTGGCCAATGCGCTCCACTTGCTCGAAGCCGGCAGCGCGCAGCATCGCCATGTAACGTTCTTCCTCGACTGCGCCGACCACGCACTCGGCCCACATCTCGGGATCCTGGCGGAAGCGCTCCGCGACCGGACGGCTCAATGCGATGTCGGAAATCTGCAGCCGCCCGCCGGGTTTGAGCACGCGCTGGATCTCGGCGATCGCGCGGGCCTTGTCTGGCACCAGGTTAAGGACGCCGTTCGAGGTCACCACATCGACTGATGCGTCCGGCAGGGGAATCGCTTCCGCGTCGCCCTCGAGGATCTCGATGTTCGAGACGCCCGCTGCGGACGCAGCGCGCTGCAGCTTGGCGCGCATGTCGGGCGTCATGTCGAGCGCGAAGACGCGCCCGTTGGGACCGACGAGCTTCGCGCAGATCAGCGCATCGGTGCCCGAGCCCGAGCCGATGTCGAGCACCCGGTCGCCGGCGCGGATGACGCCCGCGGCGAACGGATAGCCGACGCCCGCGAACGACTCGATCGCGGTCTCGGGCAGCGCTGCGAGGCTCTCCGGCGGATACCCCAACACGTCGCACGCCGCGCGCCCGGTCGGAAAATGGAACTTCTGCTTCGGCAACGTGGCAACGGCGGTGTACATGTCCCGCACCGCGCGCTGGATCGCTTCCCGCTTGTGACTGACGATCGCTACCATGTGCCTCTCCTCGTCGTTTTCTTGTGAGATCAAAACTTCTTGAGCAGATCCTTGACGCGCTCGCTCATCTGCTCCGTCGCCTTCTCCTCGCGCAACGCGCCGAGCTTGGTCTTCAGCTTGCGCTCGAACTCCACGCGCGAGAAGCAGCTCTTGCATGTCTCGATATGGCGATGCATCGCTTCGTGATCGGCCGCGCCCAGCTCGCGGTCGATGAAGTCGAAGACCTGCTTGAGCGCCCGTTCGCAATCGATCTCTCGTTTCGTCATGCCACACCATCCTTCTTGTCGGGGGCGGTGCGCCGCGTCGTCCCGTTTTCGTCGCGCACCTGCCCGGAGGGGCCGGCGCCTTTGAGCCCGTACTCGCGTGCCTGCCGCCACAGAACCTTCTGCAGGGCGCTGCGACCGCGGGCGAGCCTCGAGCGCACCGTGCCAATCGGGATATCGAGCATTTGCGCGATTTCCGCGTAGTTGAACTCTTCGAGATCTGAGAGGACGACAACGATCCGATAGGTCTCCGGCAGCGTCATGAGCGCGCGATCAAGATCCTCGCGCAGCAGCTTGTCCAGGAACTCCTGCTCCGGGTTGCTGAACCAGAGCAGGAACGGCTGGTGCATCTGCTCGAAGAGCGAAAACTCGGTCTCTTCTTCGACCGTTTCTTCGTCGTGCATCGATTCTGTCTGCGGCCGCGCGGCTGCCCGGCGGATCTCGCTGATGAACGTGTTGTTGAGAATGCGAAACAGCCAGGCACGGAATGCCGCTTCCGATTCAAGCGCGTCGAGCGCCTTCCACGCACGTGCTACGGTTTCTGCCACCAAATCCTCCGCGTCTGTCTCGTTGCCGGTGAGCCGCCGGGCGACACCCTGAAGCGGCCCTAGAAGCTCAAGCACCTGAATCTCAAAAGTTTTTCTTGAAACTGCCATTCGTCCTCCTGCCCCCAAGACGCACGCGCCCTTGAATGGGTTCCATGAATTGTCCAGAGCGCCGGTGGCGTTGGAACCGCTCCCAGCGCGCGAGGTTCTCACCGCCCAGTGCCTGGCGCAAACGCCCTTCGCGGCACGTCCACCATATAGGTACAGCGCGCGGAATGCGGATTCAGCGACCGCGTCGCCGAGCGGGACCCCCGTGGCGCCAATCAGCTGGCACCGATTCACTTGGAACCAATTCGCCGCGGCCCGCGTCTTGGGCGATGAACGCGAAGTCGTTCCCGTTCAACCAACCAAGGAGGCTTACGATCATGACTCAGCAAAATGCGAAGTATCTCTTCACTGTGACCAACTATGACTCCGACGCGGATCGCGTTGCCACGCCGCTGGTGCTCGCAAACAACGCTCTCGCGGCGGGCGGCGACGTCCTGATCTGGCTCACCGTAGACGGCGCAAACCTGGCGCGCAAGGGCGCGGCCGACACGCTCAAGCCGAAAAGCTTTCCGCCGGTCGCGGAGTTGCTGAAGACCTACACTGAAAACGGCGGGCGCATCGGAGTGTGTCCTCCCTGCGGGAAGACGCACGGCGTGAACGATGAGAACATGCTGACGAATGCGGAATGGATGGGCGCCGCCGCGGTGATCGCTGCTGCGCAGGAGCGGCAGACGTTCAGTTTCTGAATGAGCGGGGGAGCCACGCCTTCAGTGCCGCGCCCGCGTCGGAAGGCGTGTCGAGGACGGTAACGCCGGCGGCTTCGAGGGCAGTGCGCTTCGAAGCATAACTTCCCTTGTTGCTGGTCACGATGGCGCCGGCGTGGCCCATTTTCTTGCCCGCGGGTGCGGCGCCCCCGGCGATATAGGCGATGACGGGCTTCGTCATCGTCTTCGCGTATTCGGCGGCTTCCTCTTCCATTGAGCCGCCGATCTCGCCCACCATGACCACAGCTTCCGTTCCGGGAAAGTTATCGAGCGCGACCAGCGCATCGCGCGTGGTGGTGCCGATGATCGGATCGCCGCCTATGCCGAGGAAGGCGGATTCTCCGTAGCCCGCCTGCACGACATTGAGGCAGAGGAGGGTGCCGAGGCTGCCGCTTCGCGAGACGACGCCCACCGAGCCCTTTTTGAAGATACGTTCGTTGAAGGCGGGCATGAACCCCGCGAAGCACTCGCCGGGCGTGACGGCGCCCGCGGTGTTGGGACCGAGGATCGGCACGCCGCGTTCCCGGGCGGCCGCCACGAAGTACATGACGTCCTGCACCGGAATGTGCTCGGTCAGGACGACGAGGCTTTTGGCGCCAGCCTCGATCGCGTCCATCGCGGCGTCCTTGACCAGCAAGGGCGGGATGAAGAGGATCGCGAGGTCGAAGGCGGCGCCTTTAATTGCCTCGCGGGCGGTGGCGAAGACCGGAACGCCGCAATGCATGGTGCCCGCCTTCCCTGGATGGGTGCCGCCCACGATCCGGGTGCCATAGGCTTGCATGCGCTCGGTCCAGAA
>DASPGR010000017.1:0-2892 GCA_035620515.1 Burkholderiales bacterium
ACGCGATCCAGCTCTGCGTCCTCCAGAAATGAAAGCAGCTCCTCGAACTCCGCCGGCGTCTCTCCGGGAAAGCCGACGATGAAGGTGCTGCGGATGGTGATATCCGGGCAGATTTCGCGCCAGCGCCGGATACGCGCAAGGTTGTCTTCCGCGTCAGCGGGACGCTTCATGAGCTTCAGGATGCGCGGGCTCGCGTGCTGGAACGGCACGTCGAGGTAGGGCAGCAGCTTTCCTTCGGCCATCAGCGGCACGACCTCGTCGACATGCGGATAGGGATAGACGTAATGCAGCCGTACCCAGACGCCGAGCTCGGCGAGGGCGCGCGAAAGATCGGTCATGCGGGTTCTCATGGGGCGGCCCTGCCAGAAGCCGGTACGGTATTTCACGTCGACGCCGTAGGCGCTCGTGTCCTGGGAGATCACCAGCAGTTCCTTCACCCCGGCCCGCACCAGGTTTTGAGCTTCCTGCAGGACGTCTCCGATCGGCCGGCTCACGAGGTTTCCCCGCATGGCCGGGATGACGCAGAACGTGCAGCGATGGTTGCACCCTTCGGCGATCTTGAGATACGCGTAGTGCGGGGGCGTCAACTTCACGCCCTGGGCCGGCACGAGGCTCGTGAACGGGTCATGCGGCTGGGGCAGATGCTCGTGTACGGCGCGCATCACCTCGGCCGTGGCATGGGGTCCCGTCACCGCGAGCACACGAGGATGGGTGCGCCTCACGATGTCGCCTTTTGCGCCCAGGCAGCCGGTGACGATGACCCTGCCGTTCTCCGCCAGCGCCTCGTCGATGGCGTCGAGCGACTCGCGGATCGCCTCATCGATGAAGCCGCAGGTATTCACAACGACGAGGTCGGCTCCGTCGTAGCTCGGCGAAATGAGATAGCCCTCGGCGCGCAGGTGCGTGAGGATGCGCTCCGAATCGACCAGCGCCTTGGGACAGCCGAGAGAGACGAAGCCGACGGTAGGCGGGGCCGCCCGGCGGGAGGCGCTGCGCGCCCGTTCAGGGCTTGCCTTCGCCGCCTTCTTTCTTGCCGCTGTCATCCGCCGGTCCGTCCGGCGATTTGCTGTTGCCCGTCTGGCGGTATCCGCCGCCGAAATCCGGGAAGGGGAACGTGCTGAAGAGGTTGCGCGTCTGCTGCTGCAGCTGCTGCTGCATTTCCATGAAGGCGTTCGCGCTCTGCTCGAGGTAGCGGCCCATCAGGCCCTGGATGGCCGGCCCCTGCATCTTGATGAACTCGCTCCAGGCGTCGGCGCTCAACATCGGGGTTTCGCCGTACGCCTGCCGGGACTGGTCCTGCAGGCGCTTCTGGATCTCGATGAACGTCTGGATGTTCTTCTCGAGGTAGCTCCCCATCATGCCCTGCATGGCGTTGCCGTAGAAGCGGATGATCTGCGAGAGCATGTCGCTCGAGAACATCGGCGCTCCAACGGACTCCTCCTCGAGGATGATCTGCAGCAGGATGCTGCGGGTGAGATCCTCGCGGGTCTTGGCGTCCTCCACGCGGAACACCACGTTTTCCAGGACGAGACGCTTTACGTCGGCGAGGGTGATGTAGCTGCTGGTCTCGGTGTCATAAAGCCGCCGGTTGGGGTACTTCTTGATGATTCTCGGCTCTTCGCTCATGGCCGCCCGCTGCGTCGAGGGAAAGGCCGTATTATTGCAGAGCAACGGCCTTATTGCAATCTAAGGGTTTGAAAAATATTGGTAAATCTAAGTCCTTCAACGGTGTACCGCTGCGCGTCAAAGGCGAACGCGCCCCGATCGACCGCCCTCCGTGTGCCGGGTGATCAGTACATGTGCTGGCCGCCGTTGATCGCCACGTTGGAGCCGGTCATGAAGCCCGCCTCGTCGAGGCAGATGTAGGCGACGAGCTCCGCGACCTCCTCCGGCTTGCCGAGACGGCCGACCGGGATCTGCGGGATGATCTTTGAGTCGAGCACGTCCTTGGGCACCGCGAGGACCATCTTGGTGCCGATATAGCCGGGGGATACCGTGTTCACGGTCACCCCTTTGCGCGCAACCTCCTGTGCGAGCGCCTTGGTGAAGCCGTGCATTCCCGCCTTCGCCGCCGAGTAGTTGGTCTGCCCGAAGGCGCCTTTCTGCCCGTTGACCGAGGAGATGTTGATGATGCGCCCCCAGCCCCGGCTCACCATGCCGTCGCAAGCCGGCCGCGTCATGTTGAACACGCTGTCGAGGTTGGTGCGCAGGACCGCGTTCCAGTCGTCCTTGCCCATCTTTCCGAACGATCTGTCCCGCGTGATCCCGGCGTTGTTGACCAGGATGTCGATCGCGCCGATCTCCGCCTCGATCTTGGCAACGGCTTTCTGGCAGGACTCGAAATCGGTTACGTCGACCTGCACCGCGTGAAACTCAAAGCCCTTGGCCTTCATTTCCTTCAGCCACTCGCCCGACTTCGTGTTGCCCGGAGAGTACGTCGCCACCACCTTGTGGCCGGCTTTCGCCAGGCGCATGCAGATCGCTTCGCCGATGCCGCCCATGCCGCCCGTAACCACCGCGACTCGTTGTGCCATGATTCCTTCTCCTTGTATGAATATCCTTGAAAACGATAGCGATGTGTCCTGCTCCGCTCAGGACTGCAAGACCTTGGGCTGCCGGGCCTTCTCGAGGACATAACGTCCCGGTGCAGGCTCGATCTCGGGGTAGCGGCCACCACCGAGAACGGACCGCGGAGCAATCCGCTCGCCGCCGAACGGGGCGAGCCAGGCGCTCCAATGAGGCCACCAGCTTCCCGCGCAGGTCTTGGCGGCGGCGAGCCAGCGCTCGGGAACATCCTCTTGTGAAGGGTTGACCCAGTAGTGGCGACGGTGCTTTTCCGCCGGATTGATGACCCCGGCGATATGTCCGCTAGCCGCCAGCACCATTTCGATT
>DASPGR010000018.1:0-6262 GCA_035620515.1 Burkholderiales bacterium
GAGCGATGCTTTTTCTCGGCCAGAGCCCGAGTTTGAGTCCCGCTTGCAGATCAAAGAACGCCACGGCACCGTCTTCAAACTCCTGGCCGACGATGCCTTCGGTCTTGAGGCCCATGCCGTCACGGTAGAACGCCACCGCGCGTTCGAGATCATCAACTCCCAGGGTAATCAGCGTGATTCGCGGCTCCATCTCCGGCGCTCCAGTCCAATGAACAAGGCGATCGGTGTATCCTTTCATCATAAATCGAAAGACGCAGCGAGCAAGGCGATCCCATTCGCCATTCGCTATTGCTCAACGAGGGGATCGCATGATCGAAGTGCCGGTTCTGATCGTCGGTGGCGGACCCGTGGGGCTCACCACCTCCATTCTGCTCTCGCGCTACGGCGTGGCCTCGCAGCTTGTCGAGCGCCATCCCGGCACGGCTTTTCACCCCAAGGCGCGCAACATCAACATGCGCACCATGGAAGTCTTCCGCCAGTGCGGCGTCGAGGACGCCGTCCGCGCGGCGGGTCTTGCGATCGAGCGCACCGTGTACCTCATCTGGGCCGAGTCGTTGGCCGGACGCGAAATCGAGCGGCGGGTGCCGCGGCGATCGAACACGTTCGGATCCGCGCCGAGCGCCGTGCGCCACTGCCTCTGCGCGCAGGACGATCTCGAGCCGGCGCTGCGCCAGTACGCCGAGGCGCTAGCCCCCGGCACGATCGCGTTCGGCACCGAGCTCACAAGCTTCGAGCAGGATGCGAACGGCGTCACGGCGACGGTCCGCGGAGCGGACGGCGAACAACGGATCCGGGCGAAGTACATGGTGGCCGCCGACGGCGCGAGAAGCCGCGTGCGGCCTGCGCTCGGCATTCCGCTGCACGGCATGCGCGAGGTCTATCGCAGCATCAACGTGCTGATGAGCGCTGACCTCGAGCGGTGGGTCAAGGACCGCCCCGCCGCGATCTATCTCATCCAGCAGCCGGGGCTGCGCTGCACTTTCCTCACGATCAATGGCGCCAACCGCTGGGGCTTTCTCATCAATTTGCCGATCGATGCCTCGTTCGAGCCCTATACCCCGCAGCGCTGCGCCGAGGTGGTGCGACAGGCTGCCGGCGTGCCGGACCTAGAGGTCAAAATTCTCGGCATCGATCCCTGGGTCGCCGCAGCACTCGTCGCCGATCGCTTCACCGCGAGGCGTGTCTTCATTGCAGGCGACGCGGCCCACGAGATGCCGCCCACGGGCGGGTTCGGTCTCAATACCGGCGTGCAGGATGCACACAACCTCGCCTGGAAGCTCGCCGCCGTGCTCAAGGGCTGGGCAAAGCCCGGACTCCTCGACACCTACGACATCGAGCGACGGCCCTGGGGACAGTGGGTAACCGATGAAGCGCTGGCCCACGCCTATTCAATGGGGCGCGGCCCGCAGCACGATACCGCGTCCGGCGATTCTCCGGCGCTTGCGCGGCCCGAGTTTCACAGCGAGCTCGGGGTCATCTTCGGCGCGAGCTACACCTCGCCCGCGGTTATCCCGGACGGCACCGATCCGCCGGAGATCACGAATCGGGTGTCGCAGTACATCCCGACCGCGCGCCCGGGCGCACGCGCCCCGCACGTCTGGCTCCAGACCAATGGTCACCGGACCTGCACACACGATCTCATCGGGATGGGCTTCACGCTGTTTGCGGGCGAACGCGGCGCGCCGTGGCGAGACGCGGCGCGCGCGGTCTCTGCGTCACTAGGCGTGCCGATGACCGCGTACACGGTCGGGCCGGAAGCGGACGTGCGCGATCCCGAGGAGAACTGGTCGGAGGCCTACGGTATTGAGGCGGACGGCGCGGTGCTCGTGCGGCCCGACGGGCACGTGGCATGGCGACAACGCTCGGGGGTCAGCGATCCAGCGCGGGAGATGGAGCGCGCGCTGCGCGCGATGTCCATCGGCCATGCATGACGCCGCGACTGCAACAGCCGCGAATCAAGCCGGGATTTAAGATCTAGGCGACTGCAGCGACGGGCTCGGTCGCCCCGAGGATCGTCTTCACGGCGTCGAGCAGCGACTCCGGCTTGACCGGCTTAGTCAAATAGCCATTCGCACCGTAGACCAGCGCCGAGATGATGTCCTCCTGGCGCGCCTCCGAAGTGACCACGATCACGGGCACCTTTCTCAGCGTGGAATGCTCGCGCGTCTTGGCGAGCACCTCGAGCCCGACGAGTTCAGGAAGAACGAGATCCATCACGATCACATCCGGTGGCGATTTATCGAGCTGGGTCATGATGTCCTCGGCACAGGAGGCACTGCGCACGTCGAACCTGGCAAGCGCCAGGGCGCGGGCCATGACGAGAACATCGGAGCGGTCGCCATCGAGGATCAGGACGCTGTACGTGTCGCCGGAACGGGGCGCTATGTGCCCGATCGCGCGGCTCAGGATGTTGACGAAGTGTCCGGATCGCTTGAGCCGGCGTATGCCGGAGATGGTGGTCTCCTCCGCCGCGCGTATCTGCTGGACCGTCGGTTCCCTGACCGGGCGGCCCATCAACGTCGCGAAATCCACGTCGGTCCGATCCGGCGCGGCCTGCGACAGTTCGATGTAGCCGTTGGCGAGGAGCTTGTCCCGCCCGGCCAGAAGCTGATCGAGCGATACCTTCTTGAACTTCTTGAGCAGGTCGTCGACGGTCGATTTGCCGTCGAACATGCCCAGCAGGACTTTCAGGTTGGGCCCAAGATGGCCGGGGCTCGCGGCGAGTTCCGCGCGGCCTCTGGCGGTTTGTATGTAGACGTTCTTCTCAGCCATGAATGAGATGTGGGCGTCGCGCCCCGGTTGGCGTCACCCCCGTTAAACGGGCTCGATTGCCGTTCTCGTGATCTTCACGACCGCGCCCATTTCGGTGCCGCGTCGCTCCGGGCGCACGACCTCTCCGTGACACACCCACGCCATCGTGCCCCAATCGGTCTTGAGATTAAGCGAGAAGCTGATGGGTTCCCCGACGGAATGCTTGCCGCTGATCCAGAAGAATGCGCCCGCTGCATCCATGTCGCGCATGATGCCCGTGGCTTTCTCCAGGGACGTCGGCAGGCCGGCGCCGGCCCGGACGTGCGCGCCCTTTCTTTCTGCCAGTCTTGCTGTCATCTCCCTACCCCCCCTTGAAACCTGGCCTTCACCGCAAACGATTCACTTCGCGAGTGTGATTGCATCCCGCGCATTTTCCGTCTCGGCACCCTTGTTCGTGGCGAACTAGCCGTTTGCGCTTTGCAGGCTTGTTACCCTTGCAGGCTGTTCGTCTTCGGCTTCGATACTGATCCCGAACGATCCTGTTCTGTGCACGCCGTTGTGCGGCACGAACGAGGAACGCGCTGGCCTTCCGGGTGCCCGGGAATCAGAAGTCAAACTGTGCTTCTGCGTAAACGCGTACATGGCGATGCGGCCGGGCACACCGAGCTTCTCGTAAATGGATGTCAGGTGATTGCGCAATGTGTGCTCGCTCACGCCCAGCATTCGCGCGAGCGACTTGGCGTTCGCACCGGGGTGATCGCCCGCAATCGCAACGATCTGCCGCTCCCTCGCGGTGAGGCTCGCGATTCTTGCGCGGTCCGGATCAGCTTCCTGGGACGATTTCAGTTTGGAGAGCTCGCAGAAAATCCGGCCCGTCGCGACGCGATCGAGCCAGAGCTCTCCTTCATTGACCTTCCGGATCGCGGAAAGTATGGTCTCGGCGGGCGACTCTTTCCTCACCACGCCGCTCGCGCCGGCCAGCACGGCATCGTCGTGCAGCGATTCGTCGCGCGAGCCGGTCAATACCAGGATCCTCGCGCGCGATCTCGCCTTGAGTTCGGCGATCACCACGAGGCCATCCTCGTGGGGCGAATCGACGTCGAGAAGAATCAAATCCGGAGCGGCGCTCGCGATCCGTTCAAACGCTTCGGCGCAGTGTTGGGCGGTACCGGCAACCTGCATGGCCGGCTGTTGGGTCTCGATCAGCCGCTCGAGGCCCCACAAGAAGCAACGCTGGCTGTTGATGACAAATACCCGGATTGCGGCCGGCTTTTCGATGGCCATGGACAGTCCCCCTTGAGTGTTCCGCAGGAGGATCTGCAAGTTTTGTGCCAAATAAGTCCGGTGACCACGAAAAATTCAATCCAATGAATTGCTTCGTCTTCCTCTGAAAGCTGGTGTGCGCAATGTCACACATGTCATTTCAGTGACGATTTGAAATGTTTTCCAAATCGACAGTTCGTCGTGATTTCGTCGATGCGGAGGCCCCCGGGTCAGGGAAGGGCCCGTTGCAGCATATGCCGCTCGCGCCCCTCGAGCAGCGGCACCGCGTCGGCAACGTACTTCTTGAAATGCGGCGTCTGCTGGTGTGCCTGGAACGCCTTCTCGTCGTCGTAGATCTCGAACAACATCACCTTGGTGCGGTCCGCCGTGTCCACCAGCACCTCGAACTGCCGGCAGCCGGGCTCCTTGCGCGCTTCCCGCGCGTTGGCGAGTGCTTCCGCCATGAAGCGATCCACGTTCTCCGGCTTGATGCGGATCATCACTGCCAGTACGAAGTTCATGTGATTCTCTCCTTTGTTTCTCTACCGTACTTTGAACACGAGCTTGCCGCGCAGGTGGCGGCCTTCGCTCACCCGGTGCGCCGCGGCGGCTTCGGCGAGCGGATAAACCTTGATCTCGGGCACGCGCACCGCGCCCTTCGTCACGAGCTCCACGATGCGTTCGAGATGCGCGCGGTCGCGCCCGACCTTGGGACGGAGCGATGTAGCATCAGGACGCGGCGAAGCGGGCGCGTTGGCGCCGGAGCCGATGAACGCGGCGCGTCCGCCCGGCCGCAGCACGGCAAAAGAGCGCTGGGCGACGTCGCCGCCCACGGTATCGAACACGGCGTCCACGCCCGACACGACCTTCGTGAAGTCCTCCTTGTTGTAGTCGACGATCTGGTCGGCACCGAGCTTGCGCACGTAATCGTGATTGGCCGCGCTCGCGGTCGTGATGACGCGCGCGCCGATATGCTTCGCCGCCTGTATCGCGAAACTGGCAACACCGCCGGCGCCGCCCTGGATGAGAATCGTCTCGCCCGATTTCAGCTTCAGCGTGTCCTCGATGGATACGAGCGCAGTGAGACCGATCAACGCGAGCGCGGCCGCCTCGACGTGGGAAAGGCTGTCGGGCTTCTTCGCCACGATCGCCGCCTTGATCGCGACCTTTTCGGCATAGCACCCGTCGGCGACCTGCTCAACCACCCCGAACACCGCGTCGCCGACCTTCAAGTCCTTGACGCCCTCGCCGAGCCTCGCTACGACACCCGAAAAATCCCTGCCCGCGACGTACGGAAACTTCGTAATCGGCGCGTAGCTCCCCGCGCGCACCTTCCAGTCGGCGCCGTTGACGCTCGCGGCGTGGACGTCCACCAGGACCTCGCCGGCGCCAGCGACGGGATCGGGAACGTCGCCGTACAGCAGGACCTCGGGCCCGCCGTTCTTCATGAAAAACGCGGCTTTCATCTCTCCTCCAGATTTTTTCGCGTCAGGGCGGCCATGCTATCAGGAAATGAAATCGGGAAATCGGAAATCGAAATAATCGAAATCGGGGACAGACCACGAAATCGGGGACAGACCACGTTTTCCGCATACCGGAAAACGTGGTCTGTCCCCTGTTTCCTGATTATGCGACCCTTGCGACTTTCGATCTCCCAACCTGCCCCTGTCCGTGGACGAACATCGCAAGCTCATCGCGCTTCTCATCGTGTCCGCTTTCGTCGTGGCGGGCGGCATTCATTATCAGACTCCGATGCTGGCGGCGATCGCCGCGGAATTCGAGGCGGATGCCGCCGCAACGGGCTGGATACCGACGCTCTCCTTCGGCGGCATGCTTGCGGGCATCGTGTTATTTGTTCCGCTGGGGGATCGAGTCGACAAGCGCCGGCTCGTGCTCTGCAAGATCGTCGTGCTCCTGCTCGCGCAGACGACGATGGCATTCGCGCCGTCGATCGCGGTGCTCGCGGCCTGCAGCCTGGTGACCGGCATGTGCTCCTCGCTCCTGCAAAGCTTCATCGCGATTACCGCCGAGATCGCGCACCCGGAGCGTCGCGGGCGCGCGATGGGCACGCAGCTGATGGCGCTTTTCAGCGGCATTCTCTTCGCGCGCATCGTCGGCGGGTTGATCGCCACGCACATCGGCTGGCGCTACAGCTACGTGCTCTCGGCGGGGATGCTCCTCATGATCATCCCGGTGTTGTGGGCGCGGCTGCCCAGCACGCGCCCCACCTCGCAGGCGTCGTACTGGA
>DASPGR010000019.1:0-6828 GCA_035620515.1 Burkholderiales bacterium
CGACAGGATGCTGGCCGTCGGTTTCGAACAAGCCCCCTCGTTCAATCCCTACTGGGTAGTTCACGGCCGCACGTTCAGGGATCCGGATGGTTACCGCATCGTCCTGCAGCAAGATAAGTGGCGTGAAGGCGAGAAGGCCTGCGGCCACGGAAGGATGCCCGGACGAGATCAGCTTGCAACGCCGTGAAAGAGCCCGCGCGCTATTGCCTGGCCTGTCTCAGTTCAGTGCGCGATCGGCTCGCAGCCGCTCCACCAAGGCATCAACGAAGGTCCGGACCTTGGCAGATGCCTGGCGGCCTTCGCTGTGCAGGACATGGATCGGCAGGCGCGCCGCTTCGTACTCTTGCAATACCACCTTCAACTGCCCCGCCGCGACATGCGGCGCAATTTGATAGGACAACAAACGAGTCACGCCGAAACCCCGCACTGCCGCAACGATTGCCGCTTCATTGTTGGTCACCGTTAACCGCGGCCTTATCCTGACGCTGGTCGTCTTCTTTTCGGCGTTGAATTTCCAGTCCATCGTAGCGGTCACCGCGCTCGCTGCGATGATGGTATGCGCGGACAGGTCGACCGGCGCGCGTGGCGTGCCGCGTGCCTTGAGGTAATCGGGCGATGCGCACACCACGCGGCGCACGTAGCCCACGCGGGTCGCCCTCATCGTCGAGTCGGGCAGCTCGCCGATCCTGACCCCCACGTCCATCCCCTCTTCGAGCAGGCTCACCACCCTGTCGAGCAGCACCGCGGTGACGGACGTGTCCGGAAAGCGCTGGAGATATTCGACGATGCACGGGGTAACGAACATGCGGCCGAACAATACCGGCGCGGTGACGGAGACATGGCCGCGCGGTTCGGTATGAGCTCCCGCTACCGCTTCATCGGCCTCATCGGCCTCCGCGATGACGCGGCGGGCATGCTCAAGGTAACTCTGTCCCGCATCGGTGGTGCGAACGAATCGAGTGGTGCGGGTAAGGAGCTTGACGCCCAGTCGCTTCTCGAGCAAAGCGACCGCTCGAGTAACGGAGGGCGGCGACATTCCCAGCTTGCGGGCGGCGCCAGCGAAGCTCTCCGTCTCGGCCACTGCTACATACACCGCCATCGCGTGCAGCCGGTCCATGTATTATTCCATTAACAGGAATAATGAATTGTATACGACGGATATTCTTCCCACAACGGGAACTTGCCATGATGCGGCCTGTTCGATCCGCCTGTAACACTCCGGATCGACGCTCGATCAATCTGAAAGGAGTGCAGCCATGACCCGCCGTATCGCCATACCCGATCAAACCCCGGCCGCCTCGCGCCCCCTGCTCGAGGCGGTACACAAGCAGCTCGGTGTTGTGCCGAACCTGATGAAGGTGCTCAGCAGCAGTCCGGCTGCGCTGGGCGGCTATCTGAACCTCAACGGCGCTTTGAGCAAGGGCGTCCTGGGCGCGAAAACCGGTGAGCGTATCGCCCTTGCGGTCGCCGGGATCAATCGCTGCGGTTACTGCCTGGCCGCCCATACCTATCTGGGAAAGAATGTGGCCAAGCTGGACGACGCGGAAATCTCGGCAAACCGCAACGGGACCTCATCCGACGCCAGGGCAAGCGCAGCCGTGCATTTTGCGGTGAGGATTGCGCAGGCCCGCGGGCACGTTACCGATGCCGACGTTCAGGCGGTACGGAGGGCGGGATTCGGCGATGCCGAAATCATGGAGATCGTAGTCCACGTCGCGCTCAACACGTTGACCAATTACGTCAATTTAGTCGCGCAAACCGAGATCGATTTCCCCGCGGTCGATTTGCCGCTCGTGGCTTGATGAAGAGCGACATCGCGTTTACACAGTCGGTCAAGGCCATACAGGCGCGCAGGGGCTCACGTGCCGCGCACGCCAGGATGGAGAACGCGTGGGACACGTTCATCACGCCTGAACTGGAAGCGTTCATCGCCGAGCAGACCAGCGTGTTCCTCGCAACGGCGAACGCGACCGGTCAGCCCTACGCCCAGCACCGCGGCGGCCCGCCCGGATTCCTTCGCGTCCTGGACCGAAAGACCCTCGCCTTCGCGGATTTTCGGGGTAACCGACAGTTCATCACGCTCGGCAACCTTGCCGAAAATCCCAAGGCTTTCCTGTTCCTGATCGACTACGAGCGCCGTCAGCGGGTGAAGATCTGGGGTGAAGCCCGCGTGCTCGAGAACGATCCTGAGTTGCTGGCGGAACTCATGCCGCGCGGATACAAGGCACGCGCCGAGCAGGTCATCGTGTTCAAGGTCGACACCTGGAATGCGAACTGCCCGCAGCACATCCCTCGGCGATTCGAGGCGACGACGGTCGCGCGCATGCTCGAGGAACGCGCTCAACGTATCGCCGCGCTCGAGGCGGAAATCGTGCGATTAAAGGCAGGATAGTCCTCTGAAGACGGAACCAGGCCTCGGTGCGCCGCGATTCAGACCTGCCCTTTTCGTCAGTTTGCCGCGCCCGTGTCTCTTGCTCCGCCACTCTGCTACTTCATCGTTCACGATCCGCTCAATGCCACGCGAGTTTCCCTCAATCCAGGACGTGTGGCAGTCCGTTGCTGCGGCAAATGACTTCGACAAGGCGCGATATTTGCGCGTGCCACGGTAAAGCGCATAGAATTCGCACTGCGCCGCGCTGGCGCCCAGTAAGCCCGCGGCTTGTATGGATCGGACCAGAATGCCCGCGGGTGCGCCTCACGCCGTAATCGTTACCGGCCTCGCCTCCTCCTTCCGTCCTGTCGGATCTCTCGAAGCCAAGCATCGGTCCTCCTAGATGGATCTTGCGTCGTTCCATCCGGTCGAGGCGGCCGTCACGATTTCAGTGCTCTGGCTCGGACTCGGCGGCGCCGCGCTCGCGTTGACGCGCGCACCGCGCGTGGTAACCGGCTGGCTGTACCCCGCCGGCGCCGTCGTGGGGCTCGCGCTCGCCTTGACCGGCCTCTGGGCGATGAGCGCCCCGGCCAGCAGCGCGGTGTTGCCAGCCGGTCTCCCCGACCTGCCCTTTCACGTGCGGCTGGACGCGCTGTCAGGATTCTTCCTGCTGCTGCTAGGCGGGGTGTCGTTCGGTATTTCGCTCGCCGCGGCCGGGTATTTCCGCGGCAGCGAGACGCGGTCGACCGGGCTGATCTGCCTTCAGTACCACGTGTTCCTCACCAGCATGGCGTTCGTGCTCATCGCCGATGACGCGTACCTCTTCATGGTGGCCTGGGAATCAATGGCGCTGTCATCGTATTTCCTGGTCACGGCCGAGCATCACAGCGAGCAGAACCGCAGGGCGGGTTTTCTCTATCTTCTTGTCGCGCACCTCGGCGCGATCAGCATCCTGCTCTGCTTCGGGGTGCTGCACGGCGGATTCGGGGACTACACGTTCGATGCGCTGCGCCGTGCCGAGCTGAGCGCGTTCTGGGCGAGCGTCGCTTTCGCGCTCGCGTTCTTCGGCTTTGGCGCGAAGGCCGGCATGCTGCCGCTTCACGTCTGGCTGCCGGAAGCGCACCCGGCGGCGCCCTCGCCCGTGTCCGCCCTGATGTCGGGCGTCATGCTGAAGACCGCGATCTACGGCATGGTACGCGTGATCTTTGACTTGATCGGCGACATCCGCTGGGAATGGGGTCTCACCGTCCTGCTGTTCGGCGCGGCGACTTCGCTCTTCGGTGTGCTGTTCGCCCTGATGCAGCACGACCTCAAGCGCCTGCTCGCGTACCACTCGGTCGAGAACATCGGCATCATCCTCATCGGGATCGGGCTGTCGATGGTTTTTTTCGGCAGCGGACATCCGGCAGCCGGCGCGCTGGCGTTGATCGCCGGGCTCTACCACACCCTTAATCACGCCGTGTTCAAGGCGCTTCTGTTCCTCGGCGCAGGCGCGATCCTGAAATCGACCGGCCTGAGAAATCTGAACGAGATGGGCGGGTTGATCCGCTACATGCCCCATACCGCCGTCTACTTCCTGATCGGTGCGCTGGCCATCTCGGCGCTTCCTCCGCTGAACGGGTTCGTCTCCGAATGGCTGACGTTCCAGGCATCGCTGCAGGCGCCGCTTCTGGACAACAGCGTGCTAAGGAGCCTGGTGCCGATCGTGGCGGCGGTGCTGGCGCTCTCGGGAGCGCTCACCGGCATGTGCTTCGTCAAGGTCTACGGCGTCGCCTTTCTGGGGCAGCATCGCCATGAGTTCATCAAAGAGCCCCGTCCGGCGAGCCCATGGGAGCGGGCCGGCATGTTCTGGCTCGCCCTCGCGTGCTTCGCACTCGGACTGCTGCCGGTGTTCATGGTAGGAGAACTCGACAACGTCGTTCGGGCCTTGACGGGCGCCGGGCTGCCTGAGCAGGCCACGGCGTCCGGGTGGCTGTGGCTCGTGCCGACCTCGGCAGCGCAGGCGAGCTACGGCCCCATTATTTTCCTGCTGGTCATCGTAGCGGTGTTCGCCGCGACCTTTCTGGTGGTGCGCCTCATCTATCACGGACGGCTGCGCCGCGCAGACCCCTGGGATTGCGGCTTTCCAGCGCAGACCTCGCGTATGGAAGACACAGCTGACGGGTTTGGCCAGCCGATCCGGCACATCTTTGCGCCGGTCTTCCTCATCCATCGCGAGATCCCGCGTCCGGACGATCCGCAACCGGTGTTCCGGCAGGAGGTCGAGGACCGGCACTGGTACTGGATGTACCAGCCGGTCGCGCGTTTCGTCGAGTTCCTGTCGGGCCACTTCGGGCGCCTGCAGCAGGGACGCATCTCGGTCTACCTGCTCTACAGCTTCCTCACGCTGATCGCGTTGCTGGTGTTCGCGCAATGAGTCAAGCAAGCGCAATCGTCTTCCAGATACTGCAATCGGTGCTGGTGGTGCTGATCGCACCGCTCGTGCTCGGTTGGGTCAACCAGTGCCGCGCCTGGCTGCAGAACAGGAGCGGCCCGGGAATCTGGCAGCCCTACCGCGTGATCAACAAGCTCTTTCACAAGGACGCGGTGCTTGCGCACAACGCCTCGCCGCTATTCTGGGCGACGCCGTACATTCTGTTCGGCTGCATGTGGCTTGCCGTCGGCATTGTTCCGGTGCTCGCGACGTCGCTCCCCTTCGCACCGGCCGCGGATGTAATCGCTTTGGTCGGGCTCTTCGCCCTTGCCCGGGTATTCATCTCTCTTGCCGGAATGGACATCGGCACCTCCTTCGGCACCCTCGGCGCGCGCCGCGAGATGATGATCGGTTTTCTCGCGGAGCCCGCGATGCTGATGACGCTCTTCACCGCCTCCCTCATCAGCCATTCAACCTCGCTCGTCACGATTGTCGACACCCTGGGTCACCGTGAATTCGTGATCTACCCCAGCCTGGCGTTCGCGGCAGTCGCTTTCCTGATGGTCCTGCTCGCCGAGAACGCGCGGATCCCGATCGACAACCCGGCAACGCACCTCGAGCTCACCATGGTCCACGAGGCGATGATCCTGGAATACTCCGCGCGCCACCTTGCGCTCATCGAGTGGGCCGCGAGCTTGAAGCTCACCGCCTACATCACGATCGGCATCGCGCTCTTCGTGCCGTGGGGTATCGCCCAGGCGGGGAACTGGAGCGGGCTCCTCGTCTCGCTCGGCGCCCTGGTCGTCAAGCTCGCGCTGGCGGGCGCGGGGCTTGCGTTCCTCGAGACCGTTTCCGCGAAGATGCGCATCTTCCGGGCGCCGGAATTTCTCGGCACCGCTTTCCTCTTCGCCACCCTTGGAATGCTGGTGCACTTCCTCCTCGAGGCCTGATATGCCGTCACTGCCGCTCCAGAGCCAGCTCATCAATCTCTTCGCAGCACTGCTGCTCCTGCTCGCGTTCGCGATGCTTACGCAGCGGCGCATCCTCTCGCTCATCAGGCTGTTCGCGGCGCAGGGCTTCGTGCTCGCGCTCTCGACGCTCGTGGTGGGGTATGCGACCGAACAGCCGGACCTCTACATATCGGCCGGCGTCACGTTCGTTCTGAAGGTCGTGGCACTGCCGTGGTTCCTGCACTGGCTGATCAGGAAGCTCAACGTGCAGTGGGACATCGAGGCGATGATCAACATTCCCGTACAGATGCTGATCGGCATCGTGCTCGTCATCTTTGCCTTCAACCTGGCTGCACCGATCTCGGAAATCGCCGGCACCATCACGAGGAGCACGCTCGGCATCGCCATGGCGAGCATCCTCCTCTCGTTCCTGATGATGATCACGAGGCGCAAGGCGGTCTCGCAGGTGATCGGTTTCCTCGCGATGGAGAACGGCCTCTTTTTTGCCGCGACATCCGCGACCTACGGCATGCCGATGGTGGTCGAGCTTGGCATCCTGTTCGACCTTCTGGTCGCCTCGCTCATCTTCGGAGTGTTCTTCCTGCAGATTCGCGAGACGTTCGAGAGCCTCGACATCCACCACCTTGAAAAGCTGAAGGAACGCTGATGGAGCTCTTGCTGGTCCTCGGGGCACCGTTCGCGGGCGGAATCGTGCTCGCGGTATGGGGCCACCGCCGGTTCGCTCCCGAGCTCAACGCCGGGATGAGCTTGCTCACCCTCCTCGCGGCTGCCGCCCTGACCGGCCGTGTCATTGCCGAGGGCCCGATCCTCGTCTGGAACCAGGCATTCTTCGTCGACTCGTTCAACGTGTTTCTCGTCGCGCTGACCGCGTTCGTGGCGTTCACGACCGCGCTCTTCAGCCGTCCTTACATGCGCATCGAGGCGCATACCGGCAAGCTCTCGCCCAACCGGCTGCGCCTCTATCACAGCATGTTCCAGGCGTTCAGCTTTACGATGCTGCTCGCGCTCCTCACCAACAATGTCGGCATCCTCTGGGTGGCAATGGAGGCGGCAACGCTGACGACCGTCCTGCT
>DASPGR010000020.1:0-5440 GCA_035620515.1 Burkholderiales bacterium
ACGCTGCTCGAGCGCCTCGGAACCTGGCTTGCGCGCCAGCCCGAGGACCGCGACGAGCTCATGAGCATCCTGCGCTCGTGCTACGAGCGCAACCTGGTCGATGCGGATGCGCTCTCCATGATCGAGGGCGTGCTGCAGGTCTCGGAGATGCAGGCGCGCGACATCATGGTGCCGCGCTCCCAGATGGACGTCATAGACATCAAGGAGTCGCCGGATCAGTTCATCCCAACGGTGATCCAGACGGGCCACTCGCGCTTCCCGGTCATCGGGGAAAGCAAGGACAACGTCATCGGGATCCTCCTCGCCAAGGACCTTCTCCGTCACTACGCGGGGGAAGAGGAGTTCGACGTGCGCGAGATGCTGCGGCCTGCCGTGTTCATACCCGAGTCGAAGCAGCTCAACGTGCTGCTCAAGGATTTCCGCAGGAACCGCAATCACATGGCGATCGTCGTCGACGAGTACGGCGGCGTCGCGGGCTTGATCACCATCGAGGACGTTATCGAGCAGATCGTCGGTGACATCGAGGACGAGTACGATTTCGACGATGTCGAGGACAACATCGTCCAGGACAAGGGCGGCCAGTACCGCGTCAAGGCCTTGACCGAGATCGCGGATTTCAACGCCACCTTCGAAACGAGCTTCAGCGACCAGGAGTTCGACACCATCGGCGGGCTGGTGCTCTCGCGCTTCGGGCGCGTGCCCAAGCGTGGAGAGCAGGTCCGCGTCGACAACCTCGTTTTCAAGGTGCTGCGCGCCGACAGCCGCAGAATCCACCTGCTTCAGGTGGCCAAGGCCGAACGACCGTAATCGACGGGCGTGTGGCGATGAAGGAGGCAGTCGAAGAGCGTTCCCGGGGGCACGAACGCTCTTTGTTCAGCGGTCGCGGATCATCGATCATCGTTGCTTTTTTACTCGGCGCCGCGACCGTTGCCGGCTATGCGCCGCTGCGCTTCTTTCTGCTTCCGGTTCTGACCCTCGCCGCGCTCTTCTGGCTGTGGCTGCGCGCGGGATCGGCCATCGGTGCCGCGGTGCTGGGCTTCTCATTCGGACTGGGGCTCTTCCTTTTCGGCGCGTCGTGGGTCTACGTCAGCCTGCACGACTTCGGCGCCATGCCCGCGCCGCTCGCCGGGCTCGCGACGCTGCTCTTTTGCGCGATCCTGGCATTGCTGCCGGCAGCGGCGGGCTACGCCAGCGCCCGCCTGACGGCGCGTCCGGCTGTCGCACTCGGGATTCTTTCCCCGGCGTTCTGGACGCTTGCGGAGTGGGTCCGCAGCTGGATTTTCACGGGCTTTCCCTGGCTCGCGACAGGATATTCACAGATTCCCTCGAGCCCTCTCGCCGGCTTTGCGCCCTTGTCCGGCCTCTACGGGGTCACCCTGGCAGCGGCAGTGAGCGCAGGGCTCCTCGCCGTGCTCTGGGAGCAGATCCGGATGGCGGATGGCGGATGGCGGACGGCGAATGGAAAAAACCCTGTGCTCAAGGCGTTTGGTTCCATCCTTCATCCTTCAGCATTCATCCTTCTGGTGCTATGGGGGAGCGGGTGGGCGCTTAGGCAGGTGAGCTGGACCGATCCCGTCGGGGAGCCCGTCTCGGTGAGCCTCATCCAGGGCAACGTTGCCCAGGACCTCAAGTGGCGGGCCGACCGCGTCGCGCCCACGCTCGAGCGCTACCGCAGCATGGTTTTCCGCTCGGAGGGCCGGCTTATCATTCTTCCCGAGACCGCCCTGCCGTTGTTCCTCGATCAGGTGCCCCCGCGATACCTCGAAGAGCTCGCCGCACACGCGCGCCGCAATGGTGGCGACGTTCTCATCGGAATCGTCGAAGGCGCGCCCGCCGGCGGCTACTACAACAGTGTCGTGTCCCTCGGCACCGCCGCAACACAGCGCTACCGCAAGTCGCACCTCGTGCCATTCGGAGAGTTCATTCCATTGAGGCCCGTGCTGGCCTGGATCGTGAACGTGCTCGCCATCCCGTTGCAAGACTTCGGCCGGGGCGGCGCGGATCAGCGCCCCCTCGATGTCGCCGGGCAGCGCGTCGCGGTCAACATCTGCTATGAGGACGCCTTCGGCGAGGAGATCATCCGCCAGCTCCCGGAGGCGACGCTCCTCGTAAACGTCAGCAATGTCGCGTGGTTCGGGCGCTCGATCGCGCCACAGCAGCATCTGCAGATATCGCAGGCGCGCGCGCTGGAGAGCGGACGGCCGATGCTGCGGGCCACCAACACGGGCGTCACGGCGATCATCGATCCGCGCGGGGAGATCGTGGCGAGCGCACCCCAATTTACCACTGCCACCGTCAGCCGCTCCGTGCAAGGCCACACGGGATCGACGCCGTACGTGCGGTGGGGGAATTTCCCGGTGCTGATCCTTTGCGTCGTCATGGCGTCGATTGCCGTCGTGCTTGGCAGAAAAAGTGCCGGCGGCAGATGATGCCGCCGCCTTGAGCCGATCTCCTGCGACCGGTGCCCGCCGTTTCTGAAGGCACCGGAAGGCTGTAAGATTCGGGGCTTGATCGCTTGCACGGCGCGCGATGCTGACGTTTCAGCAAATCATCCTCAAGTTGAACCAGTACTGGGACCGCCAAGGTTGCGTACTGCTGCAGCCCTATGACATGGAAATGGGGGCTGGCACCTTTCACACCGCGACGTTCCTGCGCGCAATCGGTCCGGAGCCGTGGAATGCGGCGTACGTGCAGCCGTCGCGCCGCCCGAAGGACGGGCGCTACGGGGACAATCCGAACCGGCTGCAGCACTACTATCAGTATCAGGTCGTGCTGAAACCTTCACCAGACGAGCTCCAGGAGCTTTACCTCGAATCACTGCGCTCGCTTGGCATCGATCCGCGCAGGAACGACATCCGCTTCGTCGAGGATGACTGGGAGTCGCCCACGCTCGGCGCGTGGGGCCTCGGCTGGGAAGTGTGGCTGAACGGGATGGAGGTGACGCAGTTCACCTACTTCCAGCAGGTCGGCGGGCTCGACTGCAAGCCCGTGCTGGGCGAGCTTACCTATGGGCTCGAGCGCCTCGCGATGTATCTGCAGGGCAAGGAAAGCGTCTTCGATCTCGTCTGGGTCGACGGCGTCACCTACGGCAATGTCTACCACCAGAACGAGGTCGAGCAGTCGCGCTACAACTTCGAGCTCGCCAACACGGAGATGCTGTTCCAGCACTTCGCGCAGTTCGAGTCCGAGGCGAAGCGGCTGATGGAGGCGCAGTGCGCGCTGCCCGCCTACGAGATGGTGCTGCGCTGCTCACACGTGTTCAACCTGCTCGATGCGCGCGGCGCGATCTCGGTGACGGAACGCGCCGCCTATATCGGGCGCGTGCGCAACTTGGCAAGGCTAGTCGCCCAGGCTTACTTCGAGTCCCGCGAGCGGCTTGGCTTCCCGCTGCTCAAGCCTTCTTCCGGCAAGAAACGGTCGCGGAGCTGAACGTGGCCCGGGGGAAAAGCGCGAAATCCGCTTCCGCAAGCCTGCTTGTGGAGGTTCTCACTGAGGAGCTTCCGCCGAAGGCGCTGAAGCGCTTGAGCGACAGCTTTGCGGCCGCGCTTACGGAGGACCTCGGACAACACGATTTCCTCGATGCCGGCAGCGCCGTGCACGCATTTGCGACGCCGCGCCGTTTGGCCGTTCTCATTACCCACGTCCGCGAGCGCGCGCCGGACAAACCCGTCGAGCTGTCCGGACCGAGCGTCAAGGTCGGGCTTGATGCAGGTGGAAACCCGACGCAGGCGCTTCTTGGATTTGCCCGCAAGCATGGTGTTGACGTCGCGAAACTGACGCGGCGTGAAACGCCCAAAGGCGAATTTTTCTTCTACGAAGCCATTGCGCCGGGCGGGCGTCTGGATGCAGTTTTGTCGACCAAGGTCGAAACCGCGCTCGAGAAACTTCCGGTTCCCAAGGTGATGCGCTGGGGCTCGGGCGACACCGAATTCGTGCGGCCCGTGCACGGCCTCATCATGCTGCACGGCGACCGGCTGATCGAACACGACGTACTTGGCGTCGCAAGCTCGAAACGCACTTTCGGCCACCGCTTCCTCGCGCCGGAAGCGATCAACATTCCGCGCGCTGACGATTACGAGAAACTCCTGCGCGACAAGGGCCACGTGATCGCGCGATTCGCTGCGCGTCGTGAGGAAATCATCTCGGCGCTCGCCAGGGCCGCCGGCAAGGGCGCCGCGGTCATTGCCGGGGACGAGCTTCTCGATGAGATCACCTCGCTCGTGGAGTGGCCAGTCGTCCTGGAGGGCGAGTTCGACCCGCGGTTCCTGGACCTCCCACGCGAATGCCTGGTCCTGTCGATGCAGCAGCACCAGAAATATGTACCTCTGAGCGACACAGCCAGTGGACGGCTGCTGCCGCGCTTTCTGTTCGTGTCGAACATCGCCACGAAGGATGCGAGCGAGATCGTGCGCGGCAACGAGCGCGTCCTGCACGCGCGGCTCTCGGACGCGAGGTTCTTCTTCGACCAGGACCGCAAGGTGCGGCTGGAGACGCGCGTGCCGCGGCTCGGCAACGTGGTCTACCACAACAAGCTCGGCACGCAGCTCGAAAGAGTCAAACGCATCGAGTTGCTGGCGGGCCGCATTGCCCGTGCCATCGGCGCCAATCCGCTTCTCGCGGAGCGCGCCGCTGAACTCTCCAAAGCCGACCTTGTCACCGAAATGGTCGGTGAATTTCCCGAGCTCCAGGGGATCATGGGCGGCTACTACGCGCACCACGACGGCGAGCCGGAAGATGTTGCGACAGCGATCAGCGCGCATTACCGGCCGCGTTTTGCGGGCGACGGCCTGCCAGAAGGCAAAGTCAGCATGGCCGTCGCCCTCGCCGACAAGCTCGACACGCTTGCCGGACTGTTCAGCATAGGCGAGCACCCGACCGGAGACCGGGATCCGTTCGCGCTTCGCCGCGCGGCGCTCGGCGTGATCCGGATCATCGTTGAAAACGAGCTTCCGCTCTCCCTCTACGAGCTCTCCAGCGCCGCGTTTGAGCTCTTCCCGGCAAAGACGCCTGTGGAGCTTCAGCACTTCTTCATCGAACGCCTGCGCGGCTATTTCCTCGAGCGCGGTTATTCCGCGAACGAGGTGGAGGCCGTGCTGAGCGCAGGCACTCAGGCGCCGGCGAGTCTCATTCCCAGGCAACTCGAGGCAGTCCGTGCCTTCGCCCGGCTCCCCGAAGCAGAAAGCCTTGCCGCCGCGAACAAGCGCGTGGCCAACCTTCTCAAGCAGGCGCAGGCAAAAGGGGAGTCGTTCGCCAATGCCGATGCCGGGAAGCTCAAGGAGCCGGCGGAGCTCGCGCTCTTCACCGAGCTCAAGACCACTGGCGACAGCGCAATGGGGCTCTACGAGCGCGGAGACTATACCGGCTATCTCAGCACCTTTGCGGCGCTCAAGCGCCCAGTCGACGATTTCTTCGATTCCGTCATGGTCATGGTGGACGACCG
>DASPGR010000021.1:0-20897 GCA_035620515.1 Burkholderiales bacterium
GTCGCCGAAGGGCTTCCAGCTGGTATGCGCGAGGCCCGAGCCGGTAAAGCCGACGAGATCGTAGAGCACCGGAAAGCGCCGCCGGCCCGATCCGTCGTACTGCGGCGGCAGCCACACCGCAAGCTGGCGCACGTGCGGGTCACCCAGAGGATTGTCCTTCAGGATTCGCGAGCTGTGCTCGAGTACGGCGAGCGTTCCGGTAGGGCCTTTCGGGCGCTTGAGAGCCATATGGTGCGGACGGGTGATGGGTGATGAGTGATGGGAGCTTATCGCCATTGGCACGGCCGGTCACGCGTCACGGCGCCTTCATCGGAGGGGCAAAAAAGTGGAATAAGCCATGGAATATAGCGACACTTTCAGCGAAACTCGGCTCTTGCGGTGCAGTCTCGGCCACGGGGAAACGTGGGGTCAGGGGAGCAGCAACCATGCCGATCCTGGCGGCGCTGATATTCGTCATCCAGCTCTGCTTTGCGTACCACGCCCTCAAGACAGGGCGGGCGAACTGGTGGCTCTTCGTCATCATGGGTTTCCCCGTGATGGGCTGCGTTCTCTACTACTTCATCGAGATATTTCCGACCTCGCGCGAGAGCCGGCGCGCGGAGCAGGCGATCCGCGCCGTCTCGAGAGCGCTCAATCCCGACAAGACGTTGAACGAGCGCGTGGCTGAGCTCGAGGCTTGCGGCAGCGTCGAGAACCGCATCGCCCTGGCGCGTACCTGCATCGAGCACAAGAAATACTTTGAAGCAGCCGCGCTCTATCGCAGCTGCATGACCGGCCTGTACGAGAACGACCCCGACCTGCGGTTCGGGCTCGCCAATGCGCTCGAGCTCTCCTCCGTGTTCGAGGAAGCGCTCAAGGTTGCGTCGGGACTGCGCGAGTCGCATCCTGCCTTCCGCCCCAACGAGGTCAGGCTCATCCTGGCGAAGGCCCTCGAGGGATCGGGCCGCCTCAACGAGGCGCTCGAAGAGTTCCGCTTTCTCGCCGGGAACTACCCCGGCGAGGAAGGACGCTTCAGATACGGGGCGCTCCTCAGGCGCACGGGTCAGGCCGATGCCGGGCACGAAGTCTTCCAGCGCATGCTGCGCAGCGCGCAGCGCATGCCCGACCACTACCGCGATGCGCAGCGTGAATGGCTGCGTCTTGCGCGCGAGAACGTGCAGGCCTGATCCTCCCTCGCGCCCCTCGCGTCTTCCTGCAAGCAGGGGCGTCACCAAATCCCGACAATTGCATTGTCGGGACATAAGCTTCTTCCACGAGCTCCGTAACACGTATCCGCGCTTTCCATTTTTCCCGGGCATTTCGTGCAAATTTCCCATTTGCCCGCAGATTTGGTGCACTATTCCTCCGGAACGCGGTCTACGTCGTATAAAGTGGCGGCGCTTGGAGGGAAAGAGCACTTCCACCAGATGGATTTGCCAGAGGACAGGAGGCTGGAAGCAGCAGGCCCGTTACGGCGACTGCCGTATGTCGCGCAGGTAACGCTGCTCACGGTTGCCTACTTCACCGCGGCCAAGCTTGCGCTCTCTTTCGCGATCGCGCCCGGCTATGCAACGCCCGTCTGGCCCCCTTCGGGAATCGCGCTCGCGGCATTGCTGCTGCTCGGCAACCGCGTGTGGCCGGGAGTGTGGCTGGGCGCGACGCTCATCAACTTCACGGTCAATTCCTCACCGGCCCTGGCCTTTGCGATCGGCACGGGCAACACGCTGGAAGCGCTTACCGCGGCGTTCCTGGTCCGCCGCTACATCGTCGGCTTGTCCTGCCGTTTCGAGCGCGCGTCGGATGTTTTCAAGTTCGTGGCGGTCGCGGCACTGAGCTGCACGGTCGCGGCCACAGTCGCCGTCGGCTGGCTCGCGCTTGAAGGCCCATTGTCGCGGCTGGATGCGTTTCAGAACTGGATAACCTGGTGGCAAGGCGACGTGGCGGGAGTCATCATCGCGACGCCGCTGATTCTCTCCTGGAGCATCCGCCATCCTGTCGTCTGGTCGCAGTGGCGGTTGATCGAGCTGGCCTGTTTTGTGGCGGTCCTGTGGGGGATCACCAATCTGGCGTTCGACCAGACCCCGCGCGCGTTCCCGGTATCGTCCACCTTCCTGATTCTGCCGCTGATCATCTGGGCAGCCTACCGCTTCACTCAGCGGGAAGTCACGACCGCGGTTGCCGCGGTGTTCGCAATCGCCCTCCCGTATACGCTCGATGGCGAGGGCCCCTTCGGCTCGCCCTCGCTCAACGCATCGCTTCTCATGCTGCTGGCGTTCATGAGCACGCTCGTCGTAACGGGCCTGCTGCTCAATGCCGTTGAGGGCGAGCGCAAACGCGCCATTCAGGACCTGGAGCAAGAGCTTCGCGGCGTCAAGGACGAGGCCATTACGGATCCGCTGACCGGTCTCGCCAACCGGCGCTACCTGTGGCATTTCCTGCCGTACGAGCTGCTGCGGATCGAACGCCGCCAGAGCTCTCTCGCCGTAATCATGATCGACCTCGATCATTTCAAGCGTGTCAATGACACGCATGGGCACGACGCCGGGGACCTGGTGCTCACCAGCGTCGCTGCGCTGCTGCGCAGGCATATCCGCGGCAGCGACATCGCGTGCCGCTACGGCGGGGAGGAATTCGTGCTCGTCCTGCCTGATGCGTCACTTGAAGGCACGCGGCGGCGCGCGGAAGGTATCCGGGAAGCGATCAGGCGGCTCGCACTGAGCTATCACGGCAAGCAGCTGGGAAAAATCACCGCCTCGATCGGGATCGCGATGTTTCCGGAGCATGCCGAGGATCCCGAATCCCTCATGCTCCGGGTTGATCGCCTCATGTACCACGCGAAGAAGTCGGGACGTGATCGCGTCGTCATCAGCCTTGATCCACAGGGGCCCTCCGGCTCGGAAGGCGCTGCTGTGTAGTATCTCTGTGCCAGGGATCCTCGCCATGTGTAAGGAAAGAGGGCGCTAGAATACCCGGTCAACGCAACGCGCAAGGAGCCGGCCATGCGTCTCGCCGTCGCCGCATCTGCGGCGCTTCTCAATCTGTGGATCGGCGCTGCGGCCCTCGCGGCGGATGACCTGTCGGCCATGGAGGTTGCGCGCGGCATGCCCGACATGGGCAAAGGTCAATGGAAGATCGACATTCTCGAAGGCGCGGGTGGGCTCCCCCGGAGCGGATCGATCTGCCTCGAGAGCGTTGCGCAAATGGCGCAGGGTCACATGTCCAGGCAGCCGGCGGCGGGAGAGGCACAATCCCGATGCGACAGCCGGATCATCGAGAACACCGCCGCCCGCGGAGTCGTCGAGTCGTCATGCCCCGAGGGGACCGTGCGCACGACGATCATGCGCGATGGCGAGCGCGCGTTCCTCATGCACGCGGAGGGCACGAGACACGGCCAGCCGGTGTCGATGAGAGCCCGCTATGCGTACGAGGGACCGTGCCAGGCGGGCGATTCCTCGGTCGGCATGGGCAAGGACAGCCCCGAGTGCCAGAAGATGCGCGCGATGGGCAGCATGGATCCCGCGGCAGCGTGCGCCAGCGCGGGCCCGCACCGGAAGATGTGCGAGGACCAGCTCAGGCAGTCGCTGGCGCAGATGCAAGCGATGTGCCAATAACCACCAGGGCTACAGAGTAATCTTCTGGCGCTGGCCGGTTTCTGAAGCACGAACGATGGCGTCGAGCGTCTTGTGGCGGCGCACGCCGTGGTCGAAGTCGGACTCGACGGCTGCCCCGGTGCGAATCGCCTTGGCGAAGTTGACCCACATCTGGCCCACGTCATAGGCGCGGCCCTCCTTGCGCACGCCCTCCGGCACCCACTTGAGCCGATCGGGCACCGGCAGCTCCTGAAGCGCCTTGTCGTCCTTCTTTCCGCCCATGATCTTGCGGTTCGCTTCCTGCCCCGCCTCGCCGCCGCCGATCATCATCAGCGCGCCTTCCCTGCCGTAGATCTCGAAACGGTGGCCGCTGCCGTGGAAGGGATGGACGCCGACATAGGCGTTGACGATGGCGCCGCTCCCGGTCCGTCCCTGGATCATGATGTTGTCGGGTGAGGTTACGTCCACGTATTTCTTCGTATCGGTCTCGAACCACTGCCGTACCTGCGTGCTGACGACCGCGGACAATTCGGTCAACTCACCGACGACCATGCACAGCGCATCGAAGGCATGACCGAAGGTGATGGTAAGCGTGTTGGCGCCGAGCGTGACGTCCCGCTGCCAGGTCCGATCTGACGTGCGGGTCAGCACGCCGCTCCCCATGAACGTCAGGTTGACCGAGAGCACCCCGCCAACGTAGCCATCCCGGACGAGCTCGCGCATGTAGAGAAAGGCAGGCGACGCACGCCGCTGCAGGCCGACCATGGTGTGGAGCTTCTTCCTGCGGGCGAGCGCGGCGAGTTCCTCGGCCTCCTTGGTGTTCGCTCCGAGCGGCCACTCACAGTAGACGTGCTTGCCCGCTTCGAGCGCGCTCTTCGTCAGCTCGTAGTGAGCGGGCACGCGCACGGCGATGAGCGCAGCCTCGACCTGCGGGTCGACGCCGAGCGCCTTGACGTCGCCGTAGGCATGCTTGACGCCGTACTTCTCGGCGGCGGCCTGCGCGGTGTCGGCATGCGCGGTGCAAACGGCGTAGAGCTGGGCCTCGGGGATGCCCTGAAGCGCGGGAACGTGCGCCCAGGGGCCCCAGCGGCCACCCGCACCGATGAGCCCCACGCGGAGAGGATTGTTCGTCGCCATGGTCGTTGCCCTTGATTTGTAGTCGAAAGGCCGGAGTCTACCGGAGTGCGCCGGGCGGCGTAGAGACAGTGTGAGGAATGACACAGACGCACTTCAAAAGTCACCTGAACGTGAGAACTGGCCGCGCTGTTTTACCGGGACTTTCCTATGGTATCGCCTCAATAAAAACCTCCAGCGGTTCCCATGCCGACCTACAGAGTGGTCTTGAACGGTGTGCTGGCGGGTCTGGATCCCTGCCAGGTCGCGCCCCGGCTCGCCGTCATGTGCAAAATTCCGGTCGAGGGCGCGATGGCGCTTCTCGCCAGCCCGAGCATGGTGATCAAAGGGGCTCTCGATCAGCAGACCGCAGCGACGTATCAAGCCGCGCTTCGTACTGTAGGGTGTATAGCGCGCATTGAAGAGGAGGCCGACGCTGGCCGACCGGCACCGTCCCCCGCTTTCTCATCTGTTCGGAAACACGGTCGCGCCGCGCTGAATGCACTTGATCTGCGACAGCATGCCGAGGAGCTGGGGCGACGCGCGAAGAGCGCTCTCCTTGCAGTCATCGGTTCGGCGCAACATTCTGCAGCCCACGCAGGTGGCTGGCAGGAGGCACTTTCCGCCCTATCGACGAGATTCGCGGCAGGTGCCCGAACGCTTGCTGCGCCTTCAGGGGCGAAAAGAACCTTGCGCGCCCATCCGCTGATCGTCGCAAGCGTCTTTGTCACCACCGTGGCAGTCGCCGTGTTCTTCGCGAGCAGCAGTTCCTCGACCGAGGTGCCGTGTCCCCAGGGAACCCAGGCGACGGACTCGATGAACTGCGTCGGGCAGGTGGACTTCCTCAATGGCGAGAAATACGTCGGCGAGGTGCGGGAGGGCCAGCCGAACGGGCAGGGCACCTATACGTGGGCGAATGGCGCGAAGTACGTCGGTCAGTGGACGAACGGGCAGCGAAACGGCCGGGGCATGTACCTCTGGCCCAACGGCGAAAAATACATCGGCGAGTTCAAGAACAACAAGAAGCACGGGCAAGGCACGTTAATCTATGCCAACGGGCGAAAGTACGTTGGCGAGTTCAAGGACGGCAATCCGGTAGGTGAAGCCGCCCGCCAGCAAAGTCAGGCAGCAGAACAGCGAGGCGAAACGCGAAAGGCGGAAGTCCAAAGTGGAGTAGCTCAGTAACCTTCGCCTTTCTCGCTTCCTTCCTCCTTTCTCCTTCCTCCATTCTCCTTCCTCCTTTCTCCTTTTTCCTCCTGCGGTTGGCCGCAGGATGCTTTTGGGTCGATACTGGGTCCTCCTACGGTCTTCGCCGTAGTCTCCCGAAGGAATCCATGCGCGGAGCACGCAACGATCGGGACCCTGAAAAGCGGCTTTGGTCTGCGCAGGTGCTCGGCAAGTACTGGCTGCTGCAGCTGCCCGAGGTTGCCCTGCTCGTCATCATCCTGCTGTTGCTTCAGCACTGGTTCGCCATTCCAACGTGGGTGGTCTGGGGCGTGGTCGCGCTGTGGGTAGCGAAGGACGCGGCGCTCTACCCGTTCGTGTGGCGTTCCTTCGATCCCGAGTATCCGGCGACATCGCACTCGCTCGATGGCGAGCACGGGATTGCGACCGAGCGGCTCGACCGAGCGGGTTACGTGCGCGTGCGCGGCGAGCTATGGAGAGCGGAGCTCGCGCGCGGCGCGCGGGCGGTCGAAAAGGATGAGCGGGTGAAGGTGCAGGCGATGCGCGGGATTACGGTGATCGTCGTTGCGGTAAGCGAAACGCGCGAACCCTGAATCTGAACCGCGCAGACGTCAAGGTAAACCATAACTGAACCGCCAAGACGCCAAGAGTTCCAGTCAAGAATCAGAAGCCGCCGCGGCTCGGGTCACCGGTCAGCGTTTTCTGCCTTTAGCCTTCCGCCTTCCGGCTTTCGACTTTTTGCGGGCTTTCCCTCTCGCCATGCGCCGTCCGCCGGTCGACATCCGCTTGAGCGGCGGCAGCGGCGGCGGTGCGCCGCCTGGCAGCGGTGTGCGGTCGACGTTGAGCGTCATCGACACCAGCACGTAGTAGCCGTTGACCGCGATGAGATCCATCACGCCGCGCTCGCCGAAGCGGTCGAGTGCAGCCTTGTAAGTGGCATCGCTGACACCCTGCGTATCATGCAGCGCGCGCGAGAAGTCGTAGACGATCGCCTCGTCCGGCGAGAGCTTCCTCGGACGACGGCCCTGCGCGATGTCCTCCCCGATCGCAGGGTCAAGGCCCGCCTCCAGCGCCAGGCGGTGATGGGCGAACCACTCGTACTGGCAGCTCCAGTGGCGTGCGGTCGTGATGATGGCGAGCTCGTTCAACTTCGGGGGGATGGAGCTGCGAAAGCGTATCTCCGCGCCGAGGCTCTGGATGATATGACCGAGGCTCGGGCTGCGCAGCAATACATTAAACGGCCCGCCGAGCGGGCCGGGCTTCGCAGCTGACGAGTTCTTGACCGCGCCGCGGGGTCCCGAGCGAATCGCGTCCGCCAGCGCGGCCTGCTCGGGCGTCAGGTTCTCAGGCGGGATCTGCTTGAAGCGCTGGGGGGCTGCCGTGGCCATGATTGTTCCCTGCTCGTTGTGGTGGGTCGGTGGAAGCGGAAACGTAACCGCAACCACGCGCGTTCGCAAGGGCGTTCAAATGCTCGTATTGAACCGCCGAGACGCCGAGAGAAGCGGGACTCATGCTTCGGGCTTGAGACCCGCGGCCTGGAAGCCCTGCGCCATCGCCACCGGGGTGAGCGCCCTCACTTCCTCGCGGTCACGCAGCTGTTCATGGCCGCACGCAGGGCAGGTATAGACCGGCACGCTGAGCTGCAGGCGAAACTTCGGAAAATCGTCGACTCCGACGTCGAAGCCGAAAGGCTTCGTATGCGCCTCGGGGCCGAGCCTCTCCCCGCACTTGCCGCAGAGGTATTCCTTGAAGATGAGGCCCTTCTTCCGGCCGGAGGGCAGCGACGCCTCGTCGTCGCCCGTGACACGCTTCAGCAGCTTCAGGGGAAAGTCCGGGACCATGAAATGCCGGTGGCCCCGCTCGCAGACCATGACCGGGAACCCGGACAGCGTGACTTTGAGCGTTCCCTCTTCTCCGCTCATGGAATCGATGGTCTCGGCGTGCAATTCTCCGCTGCATTGCCTGCATTTCGCCCTGACTGACATGACGATTCCTCCTCGTGGCGGTACGGCTCTTGCTTTACCTGGCGGCCGTTCGCTTCTCCCTGCAACAGTCCCCGTTAGACCCTCACTGCATGACGATGTTCACGCCCTTCGCCATGCTCATTGGCGCATGACGTAGTCCGTCGCCAGCGAGACGAGATACGAGATCACGAACGCGACGGAGAAGATCAGGGTGCCCCGTGTAACGCCTTTTGGGATGCCCATGTTGTCCAGGTAGCGCGTCAGGAAATAACTCGAGGCGAAAAACGCGATGACCGCTAAGATGATGCTCAACATGTCGTCATCCTGCCGCCGCGATCCCGGATGGGGCTATTGTATTCCCTCCCGCCCCTCGTTTTCTTCCCCTGCTGCGCGGCGCGACATAAAGCCTTACACTTTGTAACGCGCCGCAGCCGCCCTGACGCGTTCTAATGGGTCAGGAGGACATTGCCATGAAGACATCGTTCAAGGCTTTGTTGACCGCAATGCTCGCGCTGGTCCTTGGGGGACCGGCCGCGTTCGCGCAGGAGCGGCCCCGATTCACGCAGGCGGAGCTCGACCAGATGCTGGCACCCATCGCGCTCTATCCCGATTCCCTGCTCGCGCAGATCCTGATGGCGGCGACCTACCCGGTGGAAGTAGTGCAGGCCGCGCGCTGGTCGCGCGCGAATGCCTACCTCACGGGCGAGGACGCGGTGCGGGCCGTCGAGCCGATGGGCTGGGATCCCAGCGTCAAGTCGCTCGTGGCATTCCCGCAGATCCTCGATCGGATGGACGACCAGCTCGACTGGACGAAGCGCCTTGGCGACGCATTCATCGCTCAGCAATGGCAGGTGATGGACACGATCCAGGAACTGCGCCGGCGCGCCGACGCCGCGGGCAATCTGGTCCCGGGCGAGGAGATGCAAATCGTGCGCGACGAGGGCTACCTCGGCATCGAGCCTGCCAGCCCGCAGGTCATCTACGTGCCCTACTATGACCCGTTCATCGTTTACGGCACGTGGTGGTGGCCAGCCCATCGTCCGGTCCATTGGTCGCCGTGGCCCGGTTACTACGTGAGAAAAGCCTATGCGCCACGGTATGTCTGGGGCAAAGCAGTCGTTTTCCGCACAGGATTCTTCTTCGGCAGCTTCAGCTGGCCGCATCGGCACGTGGTCGTGGTCCATCCGAAACCTGCCAACGTGATCGTGCATCGCCACGTCGGCGTCATTCACAGCGCGCCTGCCCCGCGCCCCAAGCCGGCGCGCTGGAATCATGATCCTCGCCGTCGTCACGATGTTTCCCGTGTGCGTGTTGAAACGCGCGACTCCAGGCCCGCGCATCCCGTCGCAGCGAGCCGGGTCCTGCACCCGGGCGGAATCGGGCATGTGCTCAACCCGCCCAGCAAGGACGTTCGCGTCGCCCATCCTGCGCCCCCGCGCCGCGAAGCCGCGCGCCGCGTGGTGGAGAGCAAGGTGGCGAGCGCGAAGCCGAAAGTTCCGCCTCCGGCTCCCACGACTTTACGACCTCGCCTCATCGCCGCACCTCTGGACGCGGGAGGGCGCGTCAGCACAGGGGCGCACAATCCATCTCCCAATCTGACGCCCTTGCAGCCTCACGGAATTGCTGCGCCGTTGAGTGCGGAACCGGGAGGGAGCGCGAGATTGTCGAACTCCCGGCCGGCCTTGCGATCCTCGATACCGACGAGCTCCCGACCGGCAGGCGCTCGTATGCGCTGAACGCACACGACGGCAGGACACTCGGGCTGTGTCCCACGCTGGCTACAATAGGGCATGGTTGCGGACGGCTACAGGGCCGCGGCGCAAGGTCGCTGCGGGAGACTTCGGGCATGCGGCGGGAGGTCGCGCCTTCAAGGCCTGGTCGACGTCTTCCTGCTGCTCGTATTGCTGTGCGCGCTGCCGCTGGCGAGGGCCGCTGACGCAGTCGACATTGACGCGGTGGTGGGGTTCACCGACACCTTCCAGCCGGGGCGCTGGACCCCTCTCGCCGTCACCGTGACCAATCGCGGTGGCGACCTGCGCGGGGAGCTCGAGGTGCAGGTCGCGAGTGGTGACGAATTGCGCGGCGGGCTGTTCGTCGTTTCCCACCGGCACACTCTGGAACTTCACCGGGATTCACGCAAGACCTTGCCGTTCACCGTGTACCTGCAAGGTCTGTCCCATCCGCTGGTGATCCGCGTACGGTCGGGGGGGCGGGAAATGGCGCGGGCCGAGGTTGATCTGCGCACACGCTTCGCGGCCGGGCGCCTGCTCCTGGTACTGAGCCGAGACGCGGATCTGGACTATCTCAACGACGGCGCTGCCAAAGGCCTGCGGGTACTCTACCCGCACCCGGAGTTGCTGCCCGTTCACTGGCGCGGATACGACGCGGTGGCGGCCGTTGTCGTGCATGGCGTGTCCCTGGAGCGCTTGAGCGCAAGTCAGTATGACGCCTTGCATAAGTGGATCGCGCAGGGCGGGATCCTCGCCGTCTCCGGCGGACCGGATTTCGCGCTCCTTCGAAGTCCGCGCCTGGCAGCGCTCCTGCCCGGCCTGCCTTTGGGAATGACGCGGATTGACGCCGACGCCCTCCGGAGCGCTTTCTCAGCCTCTCTAGAGGTCTCCCGCCCCGTACACGTCAACCGCCTGGGTGCGTTCCGCGGACGTGCGAGCCTGCGCGCGGGGACCGTGCCGCTTATTGTGGAGCGCGCGCTCGGACTCGGTCGGGTGCTCTACCTGACGTTCGATGTGGCGGGCTATCCCTTCGACCGGTGGCATGGAATGCGCGAGCTGTGGCTGGAGAGCCTGCGCCTGCCGCCCGCGACAGAGTTGTCCCTCAGCGCGGCGGCACCGGCGCTCGCGAGCGCGCTCGTGCCCCTCATCCGTGCCGAGGCCACGAATTTCCCCTCGCCTGCCACGGTGTTCTCCTTTCTGGCACTCTACCTGGGCCTGCTGCTGGCCGGGTACCGGCTTTCCGCGCGCGAGGCGCGGCGTCGCTGGCTGGCGCCGCTTTGGAGCTGGGCCCCGCCTGTGCTGTTCGCCGCCGCGGCCTGGCTGCTGTTCGGCCCGGCCGTGTTTCCGCGCGGCGCCACCGCAGTCGCCGCCGCGCTGATAGAGCCGTTCCCGAACAGCATCTACGCGCGGCTTTCGCTGGATGTGGGCGTGTATGCCAATCGAAGCGGCGCGCTGCGACTGGAGTACCGCGGCGCCGAGCCGGTGCTGTACCCGACCCGCCAGGCGCAGCGCGATGGCAACGTGGGGAACTGGGTATTTGGCGAGGGGCCACAGCGCTTCCTCGAGACGCTGGACCGGCGACGCTATGTGCTGCACGCGCTTGAGGGTGAAGACGTGATCACGTTTAATCTGGACGCCTCGGTGCACAACGAGGCGCCAGGGCCACGCCTCGTTCTGGACAACGCCAGCGGGCGAACCCTGAAGGATCTGTGGCTGGTGTTCGACGGCTACGCCTACGAGCTCGGGTCCATCGAGGCCGGTGCAAAGGTTGAACGCAGGTTCGTCCGCCGTACGCACGGCCTTGAGCTCGGTGAAGCGTCCTGGAAACGCGTGCTCAGTGCGCCCCCCGGGGTTCCGGAGCAGAAATTGACGCCCGGGCAAATATTGCTCGAGCGCAAGTCGAGGGAAATGCGCGACACTGGATATCCCGGTCAGGGACACGCACTGCTGATAGGCTATACGGAGAACCCGTTTCGGCCCGCAGGCATGAGTGCCGGGTGGCCGCGTTGGGAACAGGCGCTCGTCGCGCTCCAGGTTGCAGCGCTGCCCGGCCACGCGGCGGCCAACGCCGGCAACAGACATCAGGACCGATAATGCGAAGCAATCCGCTGGTCACCGAAGTCCTGGTCGGGCTCACCCGAGCTGGCAAGGCTCAGCTCGACTATCTCGGCTTGCTGCTGGTGCAGGCGGTGGTCCTGTTCCTGTGGTGGCCCAAGATCGGAATGATGCAGATGCTGGAGAGCCAGCACGGCCCGCATACCCTGGCGGCGGTCGTCATGGCCGTCGGCGCCACCACGGCGTACTTCGCGTTGCGTGCCGGTGCCGAGGAGGTCCTGCTGCCGGGCCAGCACGGACTGCGTGACTGGGCGCTGGCAACGCCTCTTGGTCTGGGTCGGGTCCTCCGTGGCTACCTGCTGGGACAGCTCTTTCACAGCGCGTACCTGCTGGTGCTTTCCTCACCCCTGCTGTTGATGGCCTTCACGGTTTCCGGGGGTGAGTGGGCCGCGCTCGGGTGGTGCCTGGCAGCGGTGCTCGTCCAGGCCATGTTCTATCGGTTGTGCGGAGCGATCACGCACCTCACGATCGGTCAGCATCGCGGCGAGAGTTATTTCACGGTGCGCGCGATTCTGCTGCTGGTCTACATTCCTGTCGGGTGGCTCGTGCCCCTCACCAGTCACATAATGTTTACCTCCCGCATGCTCGGCGAGAACGTGGTGGCGCAGGCGACATTCCCCGCGGTGCCGGACAAGTGGGTATTTCTGGCGACCTACGCGGGACTGAGCGTGCTCGCAACGCTTGCGCTGCATCGCTTGCTCGCGCGTGCGCGACGCGGCATGGCAGGTCCCCACGGCGCCAGGCTCGGCGAGGCGGTCACGTCATGAGTCAGGTCGCTGGTGCACGCAGTCTCTGGCTTGGCAGTGCGCGCCCGGCGCGGGAACGCCTGAGCACGGCAATGGCCGCCCTCACCCGCGCACGACGCGTGCAGAGGCTCGTCGACCACGGGTTCTTCGGCCTGCTGGTGGGACTCGGCCTGGCGACTGTCGCGGTGCTGGTGGCTCGGCTGGTGCCCCTGCCTTACGCGCCGTGGCAGCTCAGCAGCGCGGCGGTGACCATCGCGGTGGCGCTCGCCCTGCTGGCAGGCTGGCAGCGGCGGCCCGATTCCCTCGACGTCGCCATCCGCGCGGACCTGGCGCTCAACCTGAAGCAGCGTCTGAGCACGGCGTGGGAGATCATGACCGTTCGCAGTGATCCCGAGCTGGCTGAGCGGCTTTCCGTGCAGGCCGTCAAGGCGGGCCTTCCGATCCACCCCGGGCGGCTGTTCCCGCTGCGGGTGAACCGCTGGGGGCAGTTATCGGCCCTCGCGGCTATAGCCCTGCTACTGGTGAGCGTGGTCGATTTGAGCTGGATGCAAGCTCCGGTGCCGCGCGAGGTGGATGAGCAGGTTGTGAGGGAGGGCCAGCGCCTTGGCGCGTTTGGACGCGCCATGCAGGATCGAGCGAGGCGGGAGGAGCTGCCGCGCAGCGAGAGGCAGGCTGAGCGGATCGAGCGCCTGGGCGCACGCATGGAAAGCGGCGCGCTGAACCGGGACGAGGCTCTCGGGCAACTGCGCGGAATGAGAGAATCGCTCGACCGGGAACGGATGCAGGCGCTTGCGGACGCAAACCAGACCGATATCGGTCCGCTGCGCGGCGAGAGCTCGCCCCTTGCCCCGGGCTCGGATCCGGGGGCGATGCGGGGACGCACGCAGCGCGGGGCTCCGGATAGTGCCGATACCCGCGCGCTGGCCGAGCGGCTCGCCGACCTCGAGCAATCAGGTGTCCCGCGGCGCGACCTGGAGAATGCTCCGAGACGCCAAATGCCCGGAGACAACGAGCAACTGAGGCAGATGCTCGAAAAACTGGCGCAAATCGATCGCGCGCGCAGGGAGGACAAGGAATTGCAGAGCGCGCGCGAGCAGGTTCGCCTGGCGCTGGAGAATCTGGGTGAGTCGGCCGATGGGATCGGCGATAGACGCGATCCGGGAATCAACCTCGACTTCGATGAGGAGGAGGACCGTGGCGCAAAAGGCCAGGCCGATGCGGGCGCCGACGCACGCCGGCGCAGCGAGACGGCTCGTGGCGCTGCGCGATCCGGTTCGCTGGGCGATTCCAGCGTCGCCCCTCAACGGCAGCTTGCGCCGGTTGGCCCTGATGCGAGGGATACAGGGCCGGTCCTGAAACCGGAGAGCCAGGCGCGCGAGGGTGAGGTGTTCGTGACCGAGGCACGGGTGCCTCCGAAGCCGGGCCGACCGAGCGTGGAGAACGTAATGATGAGCAGCGAGTTTGCGTCACAGGTGGAGGAAGTGCTCTCCAAAGAGCAGTACCCGGCCCATTACAAGGAGTTCGTCCGCAGGTATTTCCTGAATCTCAGCAAGGGCCGGGTTCCGCAACAACAACCAACCGACAATCGAGGAGCAAAGTGAGTGACGAGGCACGACTGGCCCTTGCGCACGAGCGGCTGGAGGCGCTGAGGCGCCAGATCCAGCGGCGAATCGTCGGACATCATGATCTGATCAACGGCATACTCGCCTGCCTTCTCTCGTCCGGCCACGCGTTGCTCGAAGGCGTGCCGGGCCTGGGCAAGACGCTGCTGGTGAAGACCCTGAGCGATGCATTGCACCTGGAGTTCGCCCGCATTCAGTTCACGCCGGACTTGATGCCCGCGGACATCATCGGCACCCAGGTGGTACTGCAGGACGAGGAGGGCCGTCGACACTTCCAATTCCAGCAGGGCCCGGTGTTCACGCAGCTCCTGCTCGCCGACGAGATCAACCGCGCGACGCCGAAGACCCAGTCGGCGCTGCTGGAAGCGATGGAGGAAAAGCGCGTCACCGTCGGGCGCACCGGGCACGCGCTCCAGGAGCCCTTCATGGTGCTCGCGACGCAGAACCCCATCGAGATGGAGGGGACCTATCCCCTGCCAGAGGCCCAGCTCGATCGCTTCCTGCTGAAGCTCAACGCGACCTATCCCGGCGCGGACGAGCTTTCCGAGATCGTTGACCGCACCACGGGTGCGCCCATGCCGTCCATCGAGCCGGTGTTGAGCGCCGGCGAGCTGCTGGAGCTGCGGGAGCTCGTCCGCTCCGTGGTCATCGCCGATCACGTAAAGGACTACGCCATTCGCATGGTGCTCGCCACTCACGCGGCGAACGGCCACGCCACTCCAATGGTTCGCCGCTATGTGCGCCATGGCGCGAGCCCGCGCGGGTTGCTCGCCATCGTGCTCACTGCCAAGGCCCTGGCGCTTTTCGCCGGGCGCATCAACGTGAGCTTCGATGATCTCGCCGCCGCCGCACCGCCGGCGTTGAGGCACCGCATTCTGCTCAACTTCGAGGGCGAGGCGGAAGGGATCGACGTGGAAAACCTGATCGCGGAAGTCATTCGCGAAACCCCGACCGTGCCCGGAGAGACACGCGCCTGAGCCGGAGCCGGCAGTCATGGCGATGAATCCGCTTACGGTACCCGCCGGCGCCGGACTCGTTTTCGACGACGAGTTTCTGCGCAAGCTCGAGCAGCTCGAGCTGCTGGCGCGCAAGATCTTCCGCGGTCTGCTCCGCGGCGAGCACACGACTTCCCGCCGCGGGCGAGGGCTCGAGTTCTCCGATTTCCGGCACTACCGGCCAGGTGACGACTTCCGGCACATCGACTGGAACATCTACTCGCGGCTGGATCAGCTCTTCCTCAAGCTTCACGCCTCCGAGGATGATGTGACGCTGCACCTCATCCTCGACGCGAGCGCCAGCATGGGTTTCGGCGAGCCGTCGAAGTTCGATCAGGCGCGGCGACTGGCTGCGGCGCTTGCCTACATCGCGTTGCACAATCTCGATCGCGTCGGGGTTAGCGCATTCTCCGAGGGCCTGGGTGCGGCCCTGCCCCCCATCAAGACGCGGCACCACATGGCCCGCCTGCTCACCTTCCTTGGCGAGCTCTCCTGCGCCGGCGCGACCCGTTTCGACTCGGCCCTGCGCGCCTTCGCAACCCGTACGAAAAACCCCGGACTCGTGATTCTGATCTCCGACCTGCTCGGCGCCGGGGAAATCCAGGATGGCATCGAGGCTCTGCGCTACGGCGGACACGATGTGGTGGTGATCCAGTTGCTCGCGGAGTCGGAGATCGACCCGCCGCTTGACGGCGCCCTGCGTATCGTCGACGCGGAGACCGGGGATGAGGTGGAAGTAACGGTTGACGAGGATCTGCGCAGACTCTATCAGCAGCGGCTCGAGCGTCACCTGCAGGACGTGGAGCGCATCTGCCGCCAGCGACGCGTCGAATACCTTCGTGCCAGCACGGCCATCGCGTTCGAGGACGTCGTCCTCAAGTACCTGCGCCAGGGGGTGCACCTGCGGTGATCGAGCTTGCCTACCCCGCGGCCCTGCTGTCGCTGCTGGCCATCCCGCTTTTGATCGCGTTTCACCTGCTGCGGCCGAGGCGGCGCCGCATCGTGCTGTCCACGACGACACTGTGGCAGGCGGCGCTGAAGGACCGCGAGCCCCGAGTCGGGCTCCGCACGCTGCTCAGGAACCTGAGCCTCCTGCTGCTGCTCGCGAGCGCGCTGGCTCTGGGTCTCGCGCTTGCCGGCCCTCAATGGCTGACCCGCACGAGCGGGGGCGCCGATACGGTGCTCGTGCTCGACGTGAGCGCGAGCATGAAAACGCAATCGGGTACGGGCAGAACGCGTTTTGATCTGGCGCTTGCCGAGGCTTCGAACATTATCGATGGCCTGCCCCGGGAAGGGCGCATGCTGGTGATGACCAGCGGGCAAAAGGCCCTGCTGCGGACCGGCTTCGAGGCCGACCGCGACGCATTGCGCCACGCGCTCGCGCAAATTCGGCCGGGCGACGAGACGGGGCGGCCACGCGAAGCCCTGGCGTTGGCGCTGTCGCTGCTTCGAGGCCGCGAGCAGGGCCGCATCTACTTCCTGACCGATGGCGGCTTTGATCCTGACGTGGATCCCGGCTCACCCCAGGTGGTGTTCCGGGTCGTGGGAGCTCCCGCGCGAAACGTGGCCATCACCCGCTTCGACTTCCGCCAGGAGCTCGCGGGCGAGGACCGTTTCCAGGTGCTGATGACGGTGCGCAACTACACTGACGCGCCCGTGGTCGTGCCTGCCTTAATAAGCCTGGATGACCGCGTGCTGTTCAGGCGCCCTCTCGCGCTCGCAGCGCGTGCGGAGGAGACCCTGGTTCTTCCGTTCGCCGGCCGTGCCCGCGGGCAGGCCATAGGACGCATCGAAGTGGACGACGACCTGGCGGCCGATAACCAGGCCTTTGCGGCGGTGAATACGGACGATCCGTTGCGCGTGCTTCTCTTCACCCGGGGCAATTTCTATCTGGAGAGCGTATTTCAGGCCATGCCCGACCTGGAACTCGTCCAGCGCGATGGGTCGCCCGACGAGGACATCGCGCGGCTTGCGCTCAACTACGACGTGGTGGTGTTCGATGGCATGCCGGTGCCGCCGCTGCCGCCCGGGAATTTCCTGCTCGTGAACACCGTGGCGCCGGGCCTGCCGTTCTCCGACTCGGGGCGGGTCGTGCGGCCGGGCAAGCTCGTTCGCGGACCGAGCGCGCTGATGGGCGATGCGGATCTCACTGCGGTTCGGATCGATCAGGCCCGGCGCGTCGTCATCGACAAACCGGGTCCCGGACTGCAGCGCCTCATCTGGTCGAAGGAAACGGACCTGGCGCTCGCGCTGCTCGATGACGGCCGCAAACTCGTCTATCTCGGCTTCGATCTCGCCCGGTCGAACTTCCCGCTCCAGGCCGCCTTCCCCCTCTTCTTCAGCCGCAGCCTGGAGTGGCTTCGCCCGCGAGGCGATGGTTTTGTGTCCACCCATATTGCGGCCGGCTCAACCCGGTCGATCCCGCTGCCCGCGGGCGAGACGCGAGTGACCCTGCGCATGCCGTCGGGCAAGTCCGAGACACTCGAGGCGGAGGGCAGCCCGCTCCACTTCGACTCCACGGCCGATGCCGGCATTTATCACTATACCGTCGGTGAAGTGACGCGATATTTTGCGGTGAGCCTCACCGACGCGCGGGAATCCGACGTCAACAACCGCTGGACGCCCACCGAGCCACGCCAGGAGATTCGACCGGCGGGCAATGCCGCGCAGGCACTCGTGCCGCTCTGGCCACAGCTGCTGGTGCTCGTGCTCATTTTGCTGGCGCTGGAGTGGTTCGTATGGACCAGGAGCCGAGGGAATGCCTGAGTTCGCGCAACCCGCATGGCTTGCACTCATCGCGGTGCTGCTGCTCCCCGTCGTCCTGACGATCCGGCGCGCGGGGCGAGCGCGCTTCAGGCTGGTCACTGCCGGCGTCCTTCGGATGCTCGCCCTGGCTGCACTGGTCGTCGCACTCGCAGGGCCGCTCGCCGGCTCCGGCACCCGCCACACCGACGTCGTGTTCGCCCTCGATCTTTCCAGCAGCATCGCTCGGGAGTCCATCACCGAGGCACTGGATTTCGTCAATCGCGCCAGGGAATCCCCGGCGGCACGCATCGGTCTGGTGGTGTTCGGCGCCGATGCGTCGGTGGAATCGCTCGTGCGTCGCGGCAGCGAACCGTCACGCGAGATCACCGCCCACGTGGAGCGCGCAGGCACCGATATCGGCCGCGCCATCGAGGTGGCGATTGGTGCATTTCCGGCGGGATCGCATCGGCGCGTCGTGCTCCTCTCCGACGGCCGCGAGAACCTGGGCGATGCGCGCTCCGCGGCTGCAGTCGCGCGCTCTCTTGGGGTCGAGATCGACACCGTGGCGCTCGAAAGGTCCTCGCTGCGGAAGGAGATCTACGTTCGGGGCGTAACGGTCCCTCCCCGCGTACGCCTGCACGAGCCCTTCACGGTGCAAGCGGTGGTGCGCAGCACCGAGGCCGCCCGCGCCCAACTGGTCATCATGCGAAACGGCGTGCTGCTGCGCGAATTCCCGATCGAACTCGAGCCGGGTGAGAACGTCTACTCCCTGGTCGAGCAGGCAGACACGCAGGGGCTGCGCGAATACGAGGCGATCGTCAACAGCGACGCGGACAGCGAGCAGGCCAATAACCGCTACCAGGCCTACGTGCAGGTGACGGGCGCGCCGAAGGTGCTGCACGTGGTGGACGAGCCCGAAACCGGTCGTTACCTGAGCGCGGCGTTGAAGGCCCAGGGTCTGGCGGTGGACGAGGTGCGCGCTACCGCCCTCCCGGCCAACCTGCACGAGCTCATCGACTACGACCTGGTGATTCTGGACAACGTGTCCGGTTTCGATCTGTCCCTCGCCAAGATGGCGCTCCTCGAGTACTACGTGCGCGATGCGGGTGGGGGCGTGATAAAGATCGGCGGCGACAGGAGCTACGGCGCCGGAGGCTATCTCGGGACCCCGGTGGAGCAGCTCCTGCCGGTTACCATGAACGCGAAGACCGAGATCAAGATTCCGAGCCTGTCGGTCGTCTTCGTGCTGGACCGCTCGGGGAGCATGGGATCGAAGACCGGGGGCGAGGACAAGCTCACCATCGCGAAGCGCGCCGCCCTGTCATCCATCGAGCTGCTGAAACCCCTCGATCGGGTCGGAGTACTCGCCTTCGACAGCGGTCGCGAATGGGTGGTGCCCATGACGGAAGTGGGCGTGCGCCGGCCTATAGCGGAGAAGCTCCGCGATCTGAAAGTCGGCGGCGGGACCGATCTCTATCCCGCCCTCGAGGAGGCGCACCGCGTCATGCGCAATGAGCGGGCGAAGGTGAAGCACATGATAGTGCTCTCCGATGGCCTCACCGAAGGGGAAAAAAACTTCGGTCCCCTCGCCGCACGCATCGCCGCCGACGGCATCACGATGTCCACCGTGGCCATGGGGGCGGACGCGGACCGCCCGTTGATGGCGAGCCTCGCCGAGCTCGGCAAGGGGCGCTACTACCACACCGACGATCCCCGCAACGTGCCGCGCATCTTCACGAGCGAGACCATGACGATCACCCGGGACCTGGTGGTGGAGGGCGACATCCGGCCGCGACGGGACCAGGCGGCCGAGCTGATCGCGGGCTTCGATGCGGACGCGTTTCCGGCCCTCGGCGGCTATCAGCGCACCTATGCAAAGCCCGCCGCCCAGGTCCTGCTCGCCGGACGCGACGACGATCCCCTGCTGGTGTCGTGGCGCTACGGTCTCGGAAAGGCGGTGGCGTTCACGTCGGATCTCTCCGGCCGCTGGGGCAGGCAGTGGGTCGAGTGGCCGGCTTTCGGGCGCTTTGTCTCGCAGATGGCCCGCTGGACCATGCGCCGCAGCGGGAACGAAACCTTCGTGCCGCGATTCCAGTGGCACGGACAGCGCGGCGAGATGAGCGTGGATGTGCTCGACCGGGACGATCGCTTCGTGAACGGCCTCAAGATGGAAGCCTCTCTCATGGATCCGTCCCGGCGCACCGTGCGCGTCGAGCTCGAGCAGGTCGCGCCGGGCCGCTACCGCGGCAAGTTTCCGGTCCCCCGTGACGGGCGCTACTTCATAACCCTCACCGGGCGTGACGGGGCGGTGCAGGTGGGCCCCACGACGTTCGGGCTGGCGGTTCCATACTCATCAGAGTATCTGGACCTGGGCGTCGATCCCCGGCTGCTGCGCGATATCGCCAGCATCACCGGCGGACGCCTGCTCCCGCTGTCCGCCGCGAGCCTCTCTGCCGTGACGGCGCCCTCGCCGCAAGCGTCGGGTCCGCTCTCGCGGGTCTGGTGGCCGTTCTTCCTGGCGGCGCTGATATTTCTGGTGGCCGAGGTGGCGGTGCGCAGGGTGACGCTCCCCGATGCCTGGCGCGCTCGCTGGGCGCGATGGCGCGGCGCGCGTGCGGACTCCGAGGCGCCGGAGCCGGAGTACGGGGCGCTTACCGCCACCATCGCCCGGGAACGCGCCCGGCACCTGGCGACCATGCGCGATGGAATCTACCTCAATGCCGACGATCCTGCCGCGCGCGCGCGGCTGTATCTTGCTGCAGGCCGCTCCCGAGCTCGCTGAGAAAAATGGGGTCGGATTCGAATTTCTGATCCTGTTTGCCGCCTCGCGCGCAGAAATTCGAACCTGGCCCCATTTTTCGTTCATTTTTCGTTAGTACAGGTGGCAGGCGACCATGTGGCCGCGCGAGATTTCCTTTTCCACCGGCTCGACCTTGGAGCACTCGGGCTTGACGAACGGGCAACGTGGGTGGAAGCGGCATCCAGAGGGCGGGTTGATGGGTGACGGCACTTCCCCCGTCAGGATGATCTCTTCACGCGTTGCGTCCGGGTGATCCGGCAGAGCAGCCGAGAAGAGCGCTTTCGTGTAGGGATGCAGCGGCTTGCTGAAGAGG
>DASPGR010000022.1:0-6792 GCA_035620515.1 Burkholderiales bacterium
GCAGGCGTACGTGCTGCCGCCGGGCACGCGCATCGGACCCGTTTCCCCGGGTGAGCGCGCCGAGACGCTCAAATCCTCGGGCCTGGGCGCGGTCTACGACAAGGTCGAGGACCGCGACTCGGCCTATGAGAAGCTCGCCCAGAAAGTAACCGAACGTGGCGCCGCCGCTCCTGCTCCTGCGGCGGGCGACCAGCCGCAGGAATCGGGCGGTCTCTTCGGCGCCTTGGGAGATCTCCTCGGCGGCTCGACCGGTCCACGCGGCGGGCGGCGCGAAGGCGCGATCGAGGCAGCCACGAAGAGCGCAGCGCGCGCGATCGGAAGCCAGTTGGGCAGGCAGATCGTCCGCGGCGTTCTCGGCGGCTTGCTGGGCGGCGGCACCACCACTCGCCGCCGCTAAATCGCGAGAATCGTCCCCTCCTGCCTGAGGAGGGGTGCGCCCGGAGGGGGCGGGGTGGTGGGAGAGGTTCTGCGCGCTTTTCAGTGGTCTACCCACAACGGTTGGCTATGGTCATCGCCCTGAACAAGCCGTTCAACGTCCTCTGTCAGTTCGCGGGCGGCGCGGGCCGGCGCACGCTGGCCGACTTCGTAACGGTGAAAGGTGTCTATCCTGCGGGCCGGCTCGACTACGACAGCGAGGGCCTGGTGCTGCTCACGGACGACGGGAAGCTGCAGGCGAGAATCGCCAACCCGCGTCACCGCACGAAGAAAACCTATCTCGCCCAGGTTGAGCGCATCCCCGATGAGAAGGCGCTCGCGGGCCTGCGCCGGGGCGTGAAACTGCGTGACGGCATGACGGCGCCCGCGGGCGCGCGGCGGGTGGCAGATCCCGATTGGCTCTGGCCTCGCGAGCCGCCTATACGCTATCGGCGCAACGTTCCCACCACGTGGCTGGAGATCACACTCACCGAAGGCCGCAACCGGCAGGTCCGCCGCATGACCGCCGCCGCAGGTCACCCGACCCTGCGCCTGGTGCGCGTGGGTGTCGGCGCGTGGTCGCTCGACGGCCTGCGGCCGGGCGAATGGGAAGTGCGTTAGCCTAATCCGTCTCCCTGGTCATTTCGGACGCCGCACGGCGCGAACCTTTCCGCTTCCTCCGCCGCCGCAAAAGAAGAGATCGGCTCCGTCGGACTCGAGCCCGCTGACGAAGACGCCTTGAGGCATCTGCAGCCGTTCGAGCACGGCTCCGCTCTGCGGGTCGATGCGGCGGATTTCGCTTTCGTCCTCTTCCCAGGTCCCGTGCCACAGCTCGCCGTCAACCCAGGTCACGCCGGTGACGAAGCGGTTGGACTCGATAGTGCGCTTGACCGCGCCGGTCCCAGGATCGATCTGGTAGATCCTCCGATCGCGGTACTGCCCCACCCACAGGCTGCCCTCGGCCCAGGCGAGTCCCGAGTCATTCCCCTTGCCGGGGGCCGGGATCGACGCCACCAACTCGCCAGTGGCGGGATCGATCTTGTCGATGCGCGCCTCGGCGATTTGGTAGAGGTATTTGCCGTCAAAGGCAGTGCCGGCGTCGCTCGCCCGGTCGATCTTGCGCGTGATCTCGCCGTTCGCAGGATCGAAGGCAACGAGCCCGTGGTCGGTGGCGGCCCAGACGCGGCGGCCGTCGTGGGTGACGCCGCCGATGCGCTCGGAACCGGCGAAGGGTCCATACTCGCGCACGATCTCGGCCGCGCGCGCCGGTGCCTCGAGTTTATCCTTACCTGTCTTGCGGTTCATGGCCCTGCTCTCCTTCTGGTGCGCCTCCGTTGATCGTTCGGTAAATGGTTGATAGCCATTTACCGCTGTACTTTTCCCCTCTCCTCTCGGGAGAGGGGAGAGGGGTGAGGGAATTGGCGCGGCAAGGCCACTCTACTGAACCGGGAGCGAAGCGGGGAGTAACAAGATTGTCGTGAATCCCGTGAGGGGCGGCGACAGCCAGCGGCGCGCCCTCGCACGCCCGATCGAGCGCACCCGCCCGGCGGCCTCGAGCTCGACGAGCGCGCGCTGGACGGTGCGCTGGCTCGCCCCGAGGGCGAGCGCGAGCGCCGAGGTCGACCAGGCCGCGCCATCGGAGAGCAGCGCCGCGAGCGACGCCTGATCGCCGTCGATGGGCGGAGCCAGCACGACGACGTCGCGCGCCCCGCGCGGCTCCAGGACGAAGCCTCGCTCCGTGGCCTTGACGCGCGAAAGCCCTGTGACGAGCGCGCGCAGACGGCCGATCTCGACCCGCAGGCGCGCTCGGTGCGTCTCGTCGGGCCTGCGCGCGCGGAACGCGCAGGCGATCAGCGTTTGCCGGTCGGCATCGCCGGGCCACGCCTCGGCGAGCGCCCGCGCCAGCGCGAACAGCACCGGGCGGCTCGCCAGCGGCACCCAGACATTGCCCGCCCGCAGCCCGCGGCGGCAGGCGTCGACGACCAGCGCCCCCGAACCCAGGAGGTCCGCGACGTCGTCGAGCCCCAGCGCCTGCTCGCCGTTACGGGAAAGGCGCCGGGCGGCGGGCCGATCGAGCGCGGCCCGCGCCTCCGCCACCTCGGCGAGGAGCGCCGGCACCCGCGCGCGATCGGCCGCCTCCTGCGCGCGGGCGAGCGCATCTCGCGCCGGGTCGATGCGCAGCGATCGCAGCGCAAGCTCGGCGGCGGTCAACTCGACCACCGCCGCCAGCGACGGCGGCGAGTCACGCGCATCGATGCGCGCCAGCGCGGATGCGGCCTCGTCGAGGCGACCGAGCAGGACAATCCGGCGCACCGCGATCAGGCGTGCGTGCAGCGCGTTGATACGATCTGCGCGCGCCTCGAGCGTAGCCGTCGCCGCCGCCAGCGCACGCGGTGAACCACCCAGATCGCGCATGGCCAGAGCCACCTCGGCTTCGGCGACGATGCAGCGCGCGCGCGCCAGCTCCTCCTGGGCGCCGAAGCGGCGGGCGGCGCGCCGCAGGAGCTCGCGGGCGCGCGGGTACTCGCCGAGCTGCGCCATGGCGATCCCGCGCAGCGCCAGCGCTGTCGGGTCGTCGCGCAGGGCGATTCGCTTGAGGGCACCGAGCGCGTCGCCGGCGGCGAGGGCGCGCGCGGCGGCGGTGATCAAGGAGTCCATCACGACAGGCTACTCCGCCGCGCACACAGGGGACAGACCACGGTTTCCAGCCAAGAGAACAGGTGATCTCCCCCGTTTGACGAGCCGCAGGCCTTGGCGCATGCGGCCCTCGTCCTGGATAATTTTGAACTGAAACTCGCACGAGTTGACCAACACATTGGACAATATTCTCGGCCTCTCGACATGAGCGCTTTCGAATCCAGCACACCGACCAGAAGCCGCCGGACAGCTCTCCTTCTATCGATCGTAGTCATTGGGCTCCTCGCCGGAGCCTGGTACGTATGGCCGCGCTTCGAGCGGGAGCCGCCGGAGATCCGGCTCTCGCCGGACGCGGACGTGCTCGGACCGGCGCCCATGGAAATCGTCGTCAGCGATCGGGGCGCCGGACTGAAATCGGTTGCCGCAACGCTCTCCTCAGGCGGCACTGAGCTATCGCTGACGGCCGAGGAGTACGCGCGGCCCGTCGCCGAGCAGAAGATGACGATCGCCGCTTTGAAACTCAAGGGCCTCAAGGAAGGCCCCGCGGTCCTGCGCGTGAGCGCACGGGACTACTCGTGGTGGAGATGGTTCAACGGGAACGAGACCGTCATCCAGAAGAATCTCACCATCGACGTCACTCCGCCGGTGGTCGAGCTCGTCGCGGACGATCGCTACGTGAATTTCGGCGGTGTCGGCATGATCGTCTACAGGGCCTCGGCCGATACGGAAACGAGCGGAGTGAGAATCGGCAACCACTACTTTCCGGGTTACCAGGGGCAGATAAAGAACCATCCGGATCATTTCATCGCGTTTTTTGCCCATCCGTACAATGTGCCGGCCGATGTCAGAGCCGCGCTGGTCGCCACCGACAAGGCGGGCAACACCCGGGAAACGCGGCTCGTCTACCAGCTCAAGAACGTCCGCTACAGGAAGAGTACCATCGCGGTCTCCGACAGCTTCATTCAGAACACGGTCGCCCCCCTGCTGAACGACGTGACCGCGCGCCAGGGGAGCGCGAAGGAGATCTTCATCCGGGTCAACAGGGGACTCAGAAAAGACAACGATGACCAGATCGCTGCCATCACGAAAAAGGGCGCCTCGTCGGTGCTCTGGAAAGGCGCGTTCAGGCAGCTCTCCAACTCCAAAGTCGAAGCCAATTTCGCGGATGCGCGGACCTACACCTATAACAAGGAAGTGATCGATAACGCCTATCACCTGGGCTACGATCTATCGGTCACCCGACACTATCCTGTCGAGGCCGCCAATAGCGGCGCCGTATCTTTCGCCGGCGATCTGGGAATTTACGGCAATACCGTGATACTGGATCACGGCCTCGGGCTTTTCACGCTCTACAGCCACCTGAGCTCCATCGCCGTCAAGACCGGCGATCCGGTCAAGCAACGCCAGATCATCGGCAAGACGGGTGAAACGGGGCTTGCGTCAGGCGACCACCTCCACTTCGCCGTTTATCTGCATGGCGTCGCGGTTCTGCCGGTCGAGTGGTGGGATCAGAAGTGGATAAACGATAACATCCTGCCGAAGCTCGAAGGTCGCAGCGGGAAAGCGATCGCCGAAGCACAGGCGTCACCGGCGCCTCGCAAGGCGACGCGCGGGAAGCGCCGCTAGCGGGCATCGCCTTTTCTCCCGGCCTTGGGCGACCAGCCGTACGCCTTGGCGCAGGCGCCGCCCATCAGCATCGCGCGCTCACTGTCGCTCAGGCGTTTGGTCAGGCGGAAGGGCTCGACGGCCTGCTCGTAGTTGACGACCGCAAAGGCGCGGGTCCAGTCGGTACCCCACAGGCAGCGCTCGAAACCCCAGGCGTCGAACACGCGGGCAAGCGGGTCCCAGATGTCCGGGAAGGGATACGGCTCGCGCGACAGCGTGCACGCGCCACTCACCTTGATGACCGCGTTCTTGCGCTTCGCGAGATCCAGCACCTTCGGAAGGTCGGCCCAGGGCTCCTTCGGCGCGGGCGGCGTGCGCGGCTGCATGATGCCCAGGTGGTCGATGACGAATCGCGCGTCGGGGTGGCGGTCGATCAGCGTCATCCCCGCGTCCAGGTTGCCCCAGCACAGGAGGTTGACCGGAAAGTTGTGCCGCACCGCCGCGCGCAGGATCCGGTCGAAGCCCGGGTGGGTCGGATCGCGATCGCGTCCCGGCTCTTTCGTCATCATGATGCGGATGCCGACTGTGCCCGGCGTCTTCTTCCACTCGGCGACAACATCGGCCACCGCCGGATCGTCCGGGTCGACCGGCTTGACGAGGGCGAACCGGCCGGGATGCGCCTTCTGCACTTCGACCGCATAGCTGGCGTCGTAGCGGTACATCGCGAAGGGGGAGACGAAGATCGCGCCGTCAACGCCGACCTTGTCCATCGCCGCCGCCATCTCGTCGCCCGTGACGTGAGGCGGCCAGTTCGGCACGGTGGCCCATGGCCGCTGCGGCGTGTTCGCCTCGTAGGCGTGGATTTGGGAATCAATGATCGCCATCGGGAAGCTCCTTTACGCTAAGAGTACCTACAAAGTGCCTGCGGCCTTTGCTCCCACCACCCCGCCCGCTTACGCGGGCACCCCTCCTCGGGCAGGAGGGGATGGCCCGGAAAAGGTGTCAGGAAGCTTAACCGAAAAGGTTCCTGACACCTTTTCCTCGTATCAGCCTGGCTTGGGTGCCAGGACTATTTTCTTCAACGCGGCAGCGCGCGCAAGCGACAGCCACACGTAGGCCAGTACGATGGCGGCGCCGCCCGCGAGCGCAAGCCGCGGACCCACGAGGGATCCTGCGGTATTCAGCAGGAATCCACTGAAGTACATCAGGCTCCATACCAGTGCGAACATGCTCATCACCCGCCCGCGGTAGTGGTCCTCGACCAGGGTTTGCAGCATCACCTGAACGCAGGTCAGGAAATAGCCATGGCACAGCCCGGCGACGAGGATCGCGCAGAAGGAAAGCCAGTACCAGTCGCTGAAGGCGAGAACGATCAATGCCGCGTTATACACGGTGAGGGCGCCCACGATCACGCTTCTCGCCGACAGGCGCGACTGCAGCCAGGTATACGAGGCAAAGCCGGCCAGCGAGCCGATGCCGGCCGCGGAAGCGAGGATCCCGAGGCCCCGCGAATCGACGTGCAGGACATCCTTCGCGAAAACCGGGAGCATGTGGATGAAGCCCATGGCCAGAGTTGCGTTGAGCAATGCAACGCCGATTGCCTTCGCAAACGCTTCATTGGCGCGTATGTAGCGCAGGCTCTCGGCGAAGTTGCTGAGGAGGCTCCCACGCGGAGGCGCAGCTCGGTGCGCGGGGTGAACCAGGAACATCACCGCGATCATGGTGCTGACCGCCGCCGCGGAGAATAGGAAGGTCGTCGGCGCGCCCGCCGCGGCGATGAGAAAGCCCCCGATCGAGGGAGCAATCACGCGGCTGCTGCCGAACGCCATGGAGATCAGCGGCACCGCGGAGCGCAGGAGCGGACGAGGCAGCAGGCGCGGGAAAAACGACGCGCGCGCGGGCTCGTCGATGGCGGCGCCAAGACCCCACAGAAATGCTCCGAGCGCGAGGTGCCACAGCTGGGCTACGCCGAGCAGCGTTACCGCGCCAACCATGATCATTGCGATGGCGGCATTGACCTGTGCGGCGCCGATCAACTTCCGGGCATCGATGCGATCGGCCAGCACCCCGCCCAGCAGCGTCAGGGAGAACTGGGGCACGAAGCCGCAAAGATGGATCAAGCCCAGCTGCGCCTGC
>DASPGR010000023.1:0-6970 GCA_035620515.1 Burkholderiales bacterium
AAGGGTGTCGGCGAATCGGGTTGCACGGCCTCGATCCCGGTGCTGGCCGGCGCGGTGCTCGACGCGCTGCGGCCGCTTGGCGTGAAGAGTCTCGAGATGCCGCTCACTCCGGCCAAGCTGTGGGGGGCGATCAGCGGAACGGGGTCGCGGTAGTCCCCCTCATCGGGCGGAGACCGGGAGATCGAGCGCAGCGCAGTGGCGGTGGGGTCAGGTTAAGGGGCGTCAGGCGGCCGCGATCGCGCGCCGGATCAGCGCAGTCCGGTGACGCACGAAGAAATACAGGGCGCCCAGGATAACCAGATTGACGGCTCCCGCCGCCGCCGCGGCCGCGTACGAGACGGTGTAGCTGCCGCTCAGGTCGAAGAGGTGCCCGGCCTGATAGCCCCCCAGCCCCATGCCGATCCACGCGACCAGGAAGACGACCCCGGTCGACGTCCCGCGCACGTGCACCGGCGTCAATTCGCGGACGCAGACGATCAGCCCCGTCATGACGCCGGACATGAAGAAGCCGAAGACAACGGCGTGCGCGTAGAACGCGGTGAGCGAGTGCATCTGCGTGAACCAGTAGATCAGCACGGTCTGACCGAGCGACGCCACCCAGTAGGAGCGGATGCCGCCGATATGGTCGGCAAGCTTGCCGAAGGCGATCCGGCCAAAGAATCCCGATACGTAGATCAGCAGGATGACGCCCGCCGCCTGCTGCGCGCCGATGCCGGCGTCCTCGGCGATGGCGACCGCGTGGACCATCGCCGTTCCCATGCAGGTGCAGCAGAAGAGCGCCGCGGTGCTCAGCCAGGCGACCAGGATCTTGGGCGGCACCGGGTACGCCTCCTCGTTCTCCGCAGCGCTCGCCCGCCGCGACGCTTCCTTCGCTGCCTTCAGGCCGGGGGGATTCCGGATGAAGAGAGTGAGGGGCAGCATGCCGACAAGGCACATGACGCCGAGGACCGCGTAGGCGTTGCGCCACCCGACCGAGGCAATCAGCATGCCGGCGAGAAACGGAACACCTCCCTGACCCAGGGCTCGGCCCGCGAGCGCCAGTCCCAGCGCCAGTCCCTTGTTGCGGTCGAACCAGTTGCCGACGTTGGCGAGGAGAGGCGCATCGAGAGCCGCCGAGCCGAGCCCGCCCAGAACGCAGTAGTAGAGATAGAACTGCCAGAGGGAGGACTGGGTCGAGAGCAGCAGCAGCGAACCGCCGAGAATGATCACGCCCGCCACGACCACCGGGCGGGTGGCGTAGCGATCCGAGAGATAACCCATGCCGATGCCGCCGACGCCCATGGCGAAGGCGCCGGCCATGTAGGCGAACGAGGTTTCGCCCCGCAGCCAGCCGAAGTCCGCGCTCAGGGGCTTGAGAAAGGTCGCGATGGAGATCAGAGCGCCCGCCCCCATCCCCATCAGCAGGGAGGCGACGATCACCAGCAGCCAAGCGTATCGCGATTCGGGCCTGAGATTGTCGCCCATGTCCTTTAGAGGACCCCCGCAAGTCCTCCGTCCACGTTGATGCAAGAGCCCGTGACGTAGCTCCCGGCGTCCGAGGCAAGAAACGCGATGACGTTCGCGACCTCTTCGGCTTCGCCCATGCGCCCGAGCGGGACGGTCCTGCCGGTTTTCGCGTAATGCTCCTCAACGGACAGTTTGTTGCGCGCGGCGGCACGCTCCTGCTGCTTTGACTTGATCTTGCCGACCGCCACCGCGTTCACCAGGATGTTGTAAGGCGCCAGCTCCTTCGACAGCGCCTTGGTGAGCGCTAGGCCCGCGGCGCGCGAGATGGTGGTGGGGAACGTTCCCTCGAACGGCGTCTTGGCCGCCACCATGTTGAGACTGATGATCCGTCCCCCGCCCTGCTTCTTCATATGGGGTACCGCCGCGCGTGCCGTGCGGATGTGGGCAAGCACCTTGATGTCGATGTCGCTCTGCCAGGCCTTGTCGTCCACGGTGTCGAACGGCGACTGGCCGGTGCCGCCCGCGTTGTTGATGACGGCATCGATTCGGCCGAAGCGCTTGACGGTTTCCTCGATAAAACGCTCGGCATCGCCGGGCTTCGCCGCATCGGCCACCACCGCGAGCACATCGGCGCCGGATTTGCGCAGCTCGTCCGCGAACGCGTTCAGAACATCGGCGCGCCGCGCACAAATCGCGATCTTCGCGCCCTCCGCCGCGAAACGCAGCGCGGTCGCGCGACCAATGCCCTCGCTGCCGCCGGTGATGGCGACGACTTTCCCACTCAGTGCCAGATCCATGTATCCCCTCCGGAATTTCGCGAAAAGCGGGATTCTGACACAGCCCGCCCGGGGCCGCGAAACAACTCGTTACAGTCGTTACAAATGCTTGCCAACCGTTACGGCATCTCACGCGCGGCAGCCCTATCCTGATCCCGTCGTAATGAAAGCCGGATGGTCCGGCGGACACAGGAGGTCAACATGAAGAAGATTCTTGCAGCGGCGGTTGTTGCGGTGTTTGCGGCGGGGTGCGCCTCAACGGGTGGTTACCCGTCTGGCGGCTACTCATCGGGGCCTTATTACGAGCGCGACTACCCGCGCCACGCGAGGACTTATCCGGCGGCGTCCTATCCCAGCGCGCCTGCGCCGAGCATGGATCCGCGCCTTGGCCAGGCGGCCGGCGCGGTTGCCGGTGGATTGCTGGGCGCGCAGGTTGGCAAGGGCAACGGGCGTGTCGCGGCGGCTGCGGTCGGCGCGGCGGCTGGCGCCTACGCGGGCGGGAAGATGACCGATCCGTGCCAGCCTGATCTCAACTTGGGCCACCTGATCGGTGGCGTCGCGGGCGGACTGCTCGGCGCGCAGGTCGGCAAAGGCAGTGGCCAGGTTGCCGCGTCCGGCATCGGGGCTGCGACCGGCGCCGTGATCGGCGGCAACATGGGTTCGACCGGGTCGAGCTGCCGCTAATTCAGGGCCAAGCGGGGCGCGCTCCCTCCTGTCAGTTGCCGATCCCTCCCCTTCCGGCAACAGTGCGCGCCCCGCTTTTTTTCCTCTGCTAAACTGCGCGGGTGATCATCGCAATTCCCGACGACTTCCACGGCGTCGTCCGCAAGCTAGCCTGTTTCTCCAGATTGTCCGGTCACGACGTGCGCGTGTTTCGCGACGCGGCGCCTCCTGCCGGAAAACGTGTGCAAGACCTGCGCGACGCCGATGTCATCGTTCCGATCCGTGAGCGCACGCGCTTTACCCGGGACATCATCGCCGCGTTCCCCAGGCTGAAGCTCTTCAGCCAGACGGGGCGCAGCACCCGCCATATCGATATCGCCGCGTGCACGGAACGCGGCGTTGCCGTTGCCGCGGGCACGCACGCTTCACCCAACACCGTCGCCGAGCACACCTGGGCTCTTATTCTCTCGGCGCTTCGCCATATCGCCGAGGATGCCGTCTTGATGAAACGCGGCGGATGGCGCGAGACCTTCAGCACGGCGCTGCACGGAAAGACGCTCGGCATCTTCGGGCTGGGCATGATCGGCAAGCTCGTTGCGCTGCCGGCACGCGCGTTCGGAATGCGCGTACTGGTGTACGGCCGGGATTCGTCTGTCGCTGCGGCGCGCGAGGCGGGCTACGAAATCGCCGCCACCAAGGGGGAATTGTTTGCGCGCAGCGACGTGCTCTGCGTCATGGTGCGGCTCACCGCTGCCACGCGGGGCATCGTAACAGCAGAAGATCTCGCGCGAATGAAGCCGACCGCGCTTTTCGTCAACACGGCGCGGGCGGAGCTCGTGGCGCCGGGCGCACTTGCCGCCGCCCTGAAAAACGGTCGCCCGGGACTCGCCGCCATCGATGTATACGAGAATGAGCCCGTGCTGCGGGGTGAACATCCACTCCTGGCGCTCGACAACGCGCTGTGCACGCCGCATACCGCATGGCTCGAGCGGGAGACCTACGAGCTCTATTTTGGCGAAGCTTTCGACAATGCACTGGCGTTCATATCCGGGCACCCGTCAAACATCGTCAACCCGGAAGTGCTGGCTGCACAGAAGGCGTGATTTTCAGGATTCACGCATTTGAAAGTGTGAAATGAAAACCTTATTCGACCAGGAACTCCTGGAGGCGATGGAGCAGCTGTGCGACGAGACCGCCGAGGCGATGCAGCTCGCCAAGGCAAGCCCGGACCTCGACGATCTCGCCGCCTGTCTCGCAGTGGCCCTCCTGAAGCTCGGGCTCGCGACCGGTTTCGTCGAGCAGCGCCATCCCGGCTTTGCGAAAGACGTCGAGGAGAAGCGCCAGAAAGTCATCGCGGCGCTGACCGAAGGCCAGAAGCACTGAATCGGTGAGCAGTGAAGCCGCTCATCTTCTGGGAGGAGCCGTTGCGCGTGGCGGGGCCCGGCTCGATGCCGAATGCGATCGCACGGCTCAATGCGCAGCTTGCGTCCGGACGATTCAGCACCAAGGACCGGCTGACCGGCTCGTTGAAGGGCGCGCGGCTCTGCGTCTGGAAGGCGACCGTGCTCGGACGGGCGGGCGATGTGGTGGAGTTCGACGGGGAAATACGCGCCGGGGGCGATGGCACCGTCATCGAAGGGAGCGTGCGATATCAGACGGCGACGAAGATCCAGTTCGCCGGCTTGTCGGCCATCGGGGTGTCGTTACTGGGGGTGGGCTTGATGCAGAAACTCTCGGGGAGCTCGGCCGGGCCCGAATTGCTCGGCCTCGGCCTGTTCATAACAGCGGTGACGGCGGTCTGGATCGGATCGAGCGCGGGCATGCGCCACGCTCAGGTCCAGTTCATTGAGGAGAGATTCCGCGAGATCGTCACCCGGTGAAGCGGACCCCGTGATGGGTGACGGGTGTTATGAAACAGTCTCGTCATGGAGTGTCGTTCACAGATCGGTGGCAAGCGATCACCCCCGATGAATCCATTTCGAATTGAGCGGCAATTCCACGGACCGCCGACCTCTGGGAATGGCGGCTATGTCAGCGGCCGTCTTGCCGCTTACATCGACGGCCCCGCTGTCGTGCGATTGCTCATGCGGCCTCCGCTCGACACGGCGATGGACGTGTGCCCGGTGGATGGCGGAATCGAGCTCATGCATGGCAGCACCCGCGTCGCCACCGCGCGGCAAACGGAGCCCCTCGCGGACGTGCCGCGCGCTCCCGGTTACGGCCAAGTCGAAGCTGCGTCGCTTGGCTATCGCGGATTTCTCTGGCATCCGTTTCCCACCTGCTTCGTGTGCGGGCCTGCGCGAGATCCGGGTGACGGGCTTCGAATCTTTGCCGGGCCGGTCCCCGGCACCCGTATCGTCGCGGCGCCCTGGATTCCTCATGCGTCGCTCGGCTCGCGCGGGGTGGTCAGTCCGGAATTCGTCTGGGCCGCGCTCGACTGCCCGGGCGCCTTCTCGTTCGAGTCCTCCGAAGGCACTGCGCTGCTGCTCGGGGAGATTGCGGCGACCCTGCTCGCCCCCGTGCGGATCGGCAATCGACACATCGCGGCCGGATGGGAGATCGACCGCAAAGACCGCCGGCACTACACCGGAACCGCGATCTTCACGGAGTCAGGAGAATGCCTCGCGCTGGCACGATCAACGTGGTTCGAAGTTCCTGCGACGCCGTGAACCATGATCCCAAGTTCGTCCTTCTTGGCGATCTTGGCGTCTTGGCGGTGAAAAGAATTACGGCGTGCGCGCCGCTTCCCGTAGCCCGATGAAGCTGTGATCGCAGAAGCCGGGGTCGGACATGTCCCGGATGCGCTCGTAGACCCCATCCGGGTTGAACAGAACGCCCGAATCGAAATGGCGCGACTGCATCGCGCCATAAGTAAGGCAGATGCCCGCACGTGCCTCCCTTTCGAGGCAGGCATAGATAGTGGTGAGCAGGTACATGCCCCCGATGTCGTCGACGTAATGAAGGTACTTGGCGGACTTGATGACGCGCACCTCGCGTGCGCCGGCAACGCGCGTCGTGATCTGCCGCGCATGATCATCGTCGATGCGCTGGAAGTGCGTCAGCGTGTCCGAGCGCCCTTCGACCATGACCCGGTCGCCGGTAGCCTTGTCGACGTCATAGGCCTTGTAGAAGGCGCAGTGTACGAGCCGTGCCTGCACCAGGTTGTCATACGGGGTCGTCTGCGCCGAGGCCGCCGCCGCGGCCACGATTGAGGCGAGCATGACGAAATATTTCACGACGCTTCCTCCCAGCGGGCGAGTCTGCATGCTTGAGCATATTCTGTCCATGCACCTTGACACCGCCCCGGGGGCTGGCTAGTCTCGTCGCTCATTCAATAGCTTAGCATCAATTCGTGCGGCAGTTTCGCAAATGGGAATGACGGCAGTTGAGAAGGTGCTGGCGCGGGCGAGCGGCCGGGCCACGGTCAGGCCGGGCGAGGTCCTCTACCCCGTGCCCGACTTCATCATGATCCACGACGGGGTGGTCATGGGCGCGAAGCGCGAGCTCGATGCCCTGGGCATCGACCGCCTCGCGGCCCCGGACAAGGTCATCATGGTGACGGATCACGACGTGATCTACGGCAGCGCGCGTGCCGCCGAGCGCGGAGACTTCAATCGCAAGGCGGCGCGGCAGTGGGGCGTGCAGAATTTCTTCGACGTGGGCCGGGGCGGACACGGCCACATCTTCCCGATGGAAACCGGCATGCTCCTGCCGGGCATGTTCTACTTCGACAACGACCGCCACGCAACCAACGCGGGGGCGATCGGCGCGTTCGGATTCCGCGTCGGGGCCGAAATCTCGCGTGTGCTGGCGACCGGCACCAACTGGGTCATGGTGCCGAAGTCCATTCGCATCAAAATAACCGGCAGCCTCAAGCCGGGCGTGCATGCACGTGACGTGGGCTTTCACCTGGCCACCCGCATCGCCAACGGCTCAATCAAGGCCGATCTCGACTACCGCGTGCTCGAGTTCGCCGGCGACATCGGTCAGTTCGACTTGGCCGCGCGCACTGCGCTCTGCTCGAGCCCGACCGAAATGCGCGCCTATGGCGTCTTCTTTCCGCCTTCCGATAAGGTCATCGCGCT
>DASPGR010000024.1:0-6227 GCA_035620515.1 Burkholderiales bacterium
TGCATAGTAGACGAGGTAAACGCGGAACCGCTCCTTCTCCGCCAGGGTCTGCTCGACCTCGAGGTTCAACGCGCCAGTCAGGGCATCGACGCGGGGGCCAGCGGTGAGGAACGCGAGCTTCCCATAGAGGCCCTCCTCAACCGGCCGGTGCTGGTAGAGCTTCTGCAGCTCGACTCCCATTTTCCCCCCAACATTCCCAAGGACCGCCGGCAGGACGCCGGCCGCTGCGACGAAGTCCGCGGCCGCGGCATCGACCGCGCGCCGCTGCGCATCGTCCGGGAGGTGGTGATAGCGAAGGAGCGACGCGTCGAGCTCCTTGGCAGCTGTTTCGGCGAGCGCCGTGCGCTCTTTCCGGCCTGCCCCGGTGCGGCGCGCTTCGTGCGCCCATGCCGCCGCCTCTGACGTCATACCAAGACCTGCCTGCAGCGCGCGCCGCGCCGCCGCGCTCTCCCGTCCGAACGCCTCGACGAGCTTGGCCTTCTGCGCAAACGCCTTCCGCAGCTCACCGAGGCCCTGGTCGAGCGCCCGGCTGTCGGTTTCCTGCGCCGCGCGCGCGAGCCGATCGAGCGCCTGCGCCGCGATCTGCGCGCGGTCCAACGGGGCGAGCGACGGGGGCGCCAGCTCGGATCGTGCGCGCAGCACATCCACGTCCCACCTGCTGTCAATCTCCTTCAGCTCGCGAAGGAGCGCGAGGATCTCGTTCTTCTCCCGCAGGTCGATGGCCTCGGTCTTGAGATAGAGAAAGGCCAGCGCGGCCAACAGCAACGCGCTCAGCACAACGAGCAGCACATTTTTCCATGCGCCCGGACCTGCGTTCGTTGTCTGCGTGCGAGGTGCAGCCATTACGCACCGGGGCGGGCGCAGGGGCGCCCGCTGCTATTGACGTTCGTGAGGGAGCCGCCTCCCATGACTTAACGGCGAGAAAATTTGGTGCCGTAGTGTAGCAGAGCGAATGCGATGCCGCTGTGCGGTTTAGCGCTTCGACCATGGAAAAGCTACACTGAGACCAGTTGCCGAGGAGGACACATTGAGCGAGCCGATCAAGATTCGGTTTGGCGGTTATTCCCCCGCCGATTCCACGCATAGCCTCGCCGCGGTCCGTTTCAAGGAAGGGCTCGTCAAGCGGGTACCCGATGCCGTCCAGGTCGAGCACTACTGGAACGTCATGGATTTCGGCTACCGGGCCGACGACCTCCTGGGGATGGTCGAATGCGGCCTCCTCACCCTGTGCTACTTCTCGACGAGCTACCTGGCAAACCGCGTGCCCGAGCTCGAGGTGATCGACCTGCCGTTCATATTCGACGACGAAGCCCATGCGCATGCCGCGCTTGACGGCACCCTCGGGGCGTTCCTTACAAAGAAGATCGAAAGCAGCATCGACTATCGCGTTCTTGGCTACTGGGACAATGGGTTCCGCCACCTCACTAACCGGCTGCGGCCCGTGCGCACGCCTGCGGACCTGAAAGGCATGCGCATCCGGCTCCAGCCCAACGCTGTTCACGTGAAGGCGTTCGAGCTCCTCGGCGCGGTGCCCGTGCCCACCGATCTCAAGTCCGGGATCGCCATGATTCAAAGCGGCGCAGTTGACGCCCAGGAGAACCCGCTCGCCAACACCGTGACTTACGGCGTGGACAAGCATCACCGGCACGTCACCATGAGCGCCCACCTCTATGGCGCGCGCGGCGTCTTCGTCCACAAGAAGAGCTTCGATGCCTGGCCGCAAAACGTGCAGAAAGCGGTTCGCGAAGCAGCACGGGAGGCGATCGCATTCCAGCGCGAGGTCGCAGAAGCGAAAGAACGTGAGATTCGGGCCGAGCTCGAAAACCAGGGCGTTGCGTTCGTCGATCTGACCGCAAACGAGCGCGCCGCTTTCCGCCAAGCAGTCGAGCCCCTCCTGCAAGAAGCGCGCGGCAGGCTGGGAAGCGAGATCATGACAATGACTGCGCAACGATAAACACGGACGCCGCTTACCAATATCAACCAAGGGAGGGTTGCCATGACACTGGTCGTGAGACGAATCGTCACCGGACATGATGCGAATGGGAAAGCAGTCGTCGCCAGCGACGAGCGGCTGACCGCCGTGTCGCGGCGGATCGGGGCGAACATCACGGGCTGCGAGATGTGGTCGACAGACCGGATGCCGGTGGACAACTCGGAGGAAGCTGCCGCCGCGCAGCGTGCCGGTTTCGTCAAGCGCTATAACTACGTCGGCACCGGCCAGGGCACGACATTCCGGATCACCGAATGGGCCCCCGGCCATGCCCGGTTTACGCACCGCACTGAGACCGTCGACTACGCGATCCTGTTGTCGGGCGAAATCGACCTCGAGCTCGAAAACAACGAGGTCGTTCATATGAAACCCGGCGATGTCGTCATTCAGCGCGGCACGACCCATACCTGGGTGAACCGTGGCTCGGTCCCGGCGGTCACCGCATTCATCCTGATCGATGCCAAGCCCGCAGAGGTCAACGGGGAGCTGCTGCGCACCCTCTTTCCCGCGTAACGCGGTGAACTGCGGCCGCGCGAGCACGCCGGTCGGGATGTCCTGCGTTTCTCCACGCAATCAAGGCATTCGATTACCGCTGCGGCCGTAACGCGTCGGCTTAAGACTCCATTAAGGCGTCCTCCTCAGGATCGCGGCTGTTCGAGCTTTCACGATCCCACAACTTTGTGAATGGAGGCGCTCATGAAACGGAAAGTAATGCTCAGCAGCCTGGTCGCGGCCGGCATCCTCACGCCGCTCGCCGCGACGGGCGCGAGGTTCTCCGAGCCGGTGGTGCTGCATGCGCAGTCCAGCGCGCGGATGCGCAAATCTACATCCCCGTAGAGCTCGGCTGAGGGACCGGCTGTCGATCTCGGTTTAGCGAGGCGCTAGCGTTGCAAGTTTGGGAGGAGGTATGGCGCCGCGCTCTTTTTGGAGTGACCGGGATCGGTGCAAGTCTTTCACCCACTCCAATTCTTTACCCGCCACTTGTCGCCGGAAGCGCGGCAACGACGTCGATCTCTATCACAAAATCCGGCTCGGCCAGACGGCTCACCACCAGCAGCGTGTTGGCCGGTGGCGTTTGCAGGCCCTTGTAGCGTTCCAGTCGCACCTCGCGCAGAGCCGGGATGTCTCCGGCGTTTGTGAGGTACGCGGTCGTCTTGACGACGTTCTGCAGCGTCGCGCCCACGGAGCGTAACGCGAGCTCGATGTTGTCGTAGACGGCATGGGCCTGCCGACGGAAGTCGCTGCTGTGCACCTTGTAGTTCGCGTCGGCCGCTGTCTGGCCCGACAGATAGATCATTCGCGCGCCCTGCACCTCGACCATCTGCGAGAGCCTCGGCGAAGTCCACAGTCCCGCCGGATTGCTGTATCTCACCTGAAACTCCGTCCGGGCCACGAGCGTGTCGCAGGCTGGCGTGGACCGGCTCGAGGCCTTGCGGGAGCGAAAGGCGCGAAGAACGAATACGGGAAGATTGAGCATCAGGTTCATTGGGTCCTCCGGAAGAGCGGCGATTGAACGGGACGCAAGGACAGGCACGAGGGCGCCGCAACGAAATGCGCCGCGTGCGAGGCGGCCATGCTAGCATAAGCGTGAACGGCCCGCCGCGCGTTCGTCGCAGCGGAAAAACCACGGCGCGACTCACCGCGCGTTTGAAATCGAAACCTGAGGGGGTAAACCATGAACGTCCTGCGACTTGCCTGCGTTGCATGCATTCTGTTGGGGAGCGCTCCTGTTGCAGCGCAGGGCTATCCCGAGAAGGCGGTGCGCATGATCGTGCCGTTTCCCGCCGGCGGCGGATCCGACACTGCGGGCCGCGCCATCTCGCAGCGCCTGGCCGAGCGCTTCGGACAGCCGGTCGTCGTCGAGAACCGGGTCGGCGCCGCCGGCAGCATCGGCGCGGATTACGCGTCCCGACAACCCGCCGACGGCTACACCATCCTGCTCGGTTCGACCTCGGAGCTCACGCAGTATCCGCTCGTCAATCGCAAGGTCCGCTACGACCCGATACGCGATTTCGTTCCGATCAGCATGGTGGGGACGATTCCGCTGGTGCTCGTCGTGCACTCCTCGCTCCCGGTCAAGTCGGTCGGCGAGCTCATTCGCCTCGCGCGTGCGCGTCCCGGAGAAATCGATTTCGGCTCGGCCGGCATCGGCGCCACGACCCATCTTGCCGTCGAGCATTTCATGCTGCTCACCAAGGTGAAGCTAAGGCACGTGCCTTATAAGGGAAGCCCGCAGGCGAGCGCCGATCTGGTGGCGGGCCACATCCAGATGGCAATCCCCACGATGCCAGCGGCGCTGCCCTTTATCCAGGCCGGACGCATCCGCCCGCTCGCCGTGACGACCGAGAAACGCGTGGCGGTGTTGCCGGACGTGCCGACCATGCAGGAAGCCGGCGTCAAAGGCTATGTCAACGTGCTGTGGGCGGGCGTGCTCGCGCCAAAGGGGACGCCGGACGCCATTATCAAGCGCCTGAACAGCGAGATCGTGAGCGCCCTCAAGACCGAAGGCGTGCGCAAGGTGCTCGCAGCGAGAGGCGCGACCCCTCAGCCGAGCACGCCGGATGAATTCGCCGCGTTCATCAAGGCCGAGCTCGACAAGTGGTCGCGCGTCGTCAAGGAAGCGGGAGTTTCGATCGGAGGGTAGGCGCGGCGCGTCCGGCTTTCCGTCAGGGCACGTAGACCCAAAGGTCGAGCTGTACGCTGCAACCGGGCACAACCAGTGGCCCGGGAACCTGGATCGCCGAGATCGGCAGCGGCCGGCCGCGCAGCCGCTCGAGCCAGACCCGGCACGCCGGCTCGAAATCCCCAAGGTCAGTATGGAACTGCTGAATCCGCACCACGTTCTCGAGCGAAGTGCCCGCCGCCCGGCACCCCTCCGCCGCAACGTCGAGAAGATATTGCATTTCGGCCCAGATTCCGGAACGGGCTTCCCCCCTGCTCCGGCCGGTTCCCGCGATCGGCCCCCTCGCATCTGCCCCCACCAGCCCGGAAAAACAAAGTAGGCTCCCGGCGCGCACCGCGAGGGGATGGCCGTCGCATACCGCTGGCGAGCCTGCCTTTAATCGCGCTCTCGGGAGTTTTCCGGCGCGAGTCACCGCTACCAGGTTGATCTCGCATCGGGCATCCGCGATGGCGAAACCCGGATTCATCGTCTGAACAAACGTGGTCGCCGGCACCGCCTCTCCGAAATGCCGCGCCCACACCTGGTTGAATGCAGGAACGTCGTGGATGTCAGCGAGGTAGACCTGCGCCTTCACGACGCTCGCAAGCGAGGCTCCTGCGCCTTCGAGTGCCGGCACGAGTTTCCTGCGAATGATGTAATCGGCCTCGAGCTGGATGCGATTTCCCTTCCAGAGATGGCCCTCGGGGACTTTCGCCTCGGGCGCGATGCCGCCCAGGTCGCCGGGCTTCCACGCCGCAAGAAATCCGGCGACGAACACGTAGTCGCCCGCGGTCACAACGGGCGCGAACGCGGATGTTGAGGGAACATCCAGCCCCTCCGGGTAGAGAGGCTTCAGGTCCAGTCCCGCACTGGGACGAACCGCGATCATCTCCATCGCCATGCCGGCGCCGGGTACGAGCAGGCCGGGCTCGAGCACCGAAGTGCTGGGAGCGATGTAATCGCCGCAGCGCTCCTTGCGCGCAAGGTGAAGGAAAGGCACGGCCCGCCAGTCGGAAAAATACTGATCGCTGCGAACCGTATGCCGCAGATCCGTTCCCCCAGCCCTCAGCACTTCCTCGGCGCGCTGATAGAGGCACAGCGCTTCGCGGTACCACCGCGGCAAGCCCGAGAGCGGGCGGCCGTTATCCCGCGCCTCGCGCGCAAGCGCACCCTTAGCATCGGTGGCAAGAATGCCCGAGGCAAAGACCCATGGACCCGCGCGCACGCCGCGCGCGACCGAAATGCCCCCCTTGGCGGGCTTGACAGGAAGAAGGGCTTCAACCGGGCCAGCGGGCATTTTTCTTTGAGCGCGTGTTCCGAGCGAGGAACACAATCGAGGTGAACCCTCGCCCATTGCACAACTCGCGCAGTTTACCGCGATAGCCCCGCCTCATGTGAGGCCTTCTGCACCGGCGAGAACAGCCGTTACGCGGGCCTAAAGCGGTCGATCAGAGCGAATTAGAGCTCCGGCGCCACTCTCCTTCCCCAGGCCAGGAACCGACGACGCGCCCTCGGTCATCGTGTTGGCAGGGCAGGATTGAGCAATTTTCCTGAATTGTTCGTCACGCAGCAGGA
>DASPGR010000025.1:0-7585 GCA_035620515.1 Burkholderiales bacterium
GATCGAGCCGGCCTGGGGTCCGGGCCGGCACGGGCCGGGCAACAACGTCTTCGCTTATTACATTGCGCCGTTTGGCGCCGTGCTCGAATACACCTCGGAGATTCAGAGGATCGACGGGAGCTACCGCGTCGGCGCTCCGGAAGACTGGAAGTGGCCGCCGGGGCGGGTCGATCACTGGGGCGTCTCGAAGCGCGACGACGCGCGGCTGCACGCGGCAGAAAGAAATTTCCGTTTTCAGCCGGCGGCCTAGGCGCCCGTCCCTCTCACCCGCGCCCTGTCGTGCTGCGCGAGCGCCCAGGCGACATGCTCGCGCACGAGCGCGGACGGGTCGTCAGCGCGGGCGCGCAGCGCCCGGATGACCGCGGGTGAGCGCGGCGCGTTCCCGAGCCCGACGGCAAGATTGCGCAGCCAGCGCTCGTACCCGATGCGGCGAATCGCGCTGCCCGCGAGGCGCTCACGGAAGTCGCGCTCGCTCCAGGAGAAGAGCTCCACGAGTTCCGCATCGTCAAGGCCGTTGCGCACCGCAAAGTCCGCCTCTGTGCTCGAGGGCGCGAACCGGTTCCACGGGCAGGCGAGCTGGCAGTCATCGCAGCCGTAGACGCGGTTGCCGATCAGCGGGCGCAGTTCCTCAGGAATGGCACTCTTGTGCTCGATGGTGAGGTACGAAATGCAGCGCCGCGCGTCGAGCTGGTACGGCGCCACGATCGCCTGCGTCGGGCAGATGTCGATGCACTTCCGGCAGGTGCCGCAGTGGTCCTGCTGCGGCCGGTCGACCGGCAAGGGAAGATCGGTGTAGAGCTCGCCCAGGAAGAAGTAAGAGCCTGCTTCGCGGTCGAGCAGCAACGTATGCTTGCCGCGCCAGCCCAGGCCCGCTTTGCGCGCGAGCTCCACCTCCATCACCGGCGCGCTGTCGGTAAACGCGCGATAACGGAAGCCCTCGACCGCAGCGCCGATCCGGTCGGCGAGCCGCTGCATCCGCTTGCGTATCACGATGTGATAATCGCGCCCCATGGCATAGCGCGACACGAATGCCCGCGAGCGCTCGCGCACGACCGCCCAGCTCTCGCGCACCTGCTGCGGACGGTAATTCATGCGCGCCGCGATCACCCTCACGGTCCCCGGCAGGATCGCTGCAGGCCGCGCCCGGCTCGCGCCATGCCGTGCCATATAATCCATTTCGCCGTGGTAGCCCCGGCCGAGCCAATCGAGGAGCCTCGCCTCGGCGTCGGACAGATCCGTATCCGTGATGCCGATCCCCTGGAACCCGAGCTCGCGCCCCCAGCCCTTGATCTGGCGCGCCAGCTGCGCCAGATCAGCCGGAGACAGACTCGCAACAGTAGCCTTGTGCATAGTTCCGATCATAGTCGCGCGCCCCCTGCCGTTGCCCGGTTTCTCCCAGGCCCGGAAGACACTCTTGCCCTGGGGGCGGCCCTCGCGCCGTGCCTTGAGCCGGGGCTCGTCATTTTCCTCTCCGGAGAGCTCGGGGCCGGCAAGACCACGCTCGTGCGTGGGCTGCTGCAGGCGCTCGGGCATGCCGGACCGGTCAAGAGCCCGTCCTATGCCCTGGTTGAAGTTTACAAACTTTCTAGGTTATACTTGTATCACTTTGATTTTTATCGGTTCAATAACCCAGCGGAGCTGGGCGAGGCAGGCTTCCGGGAGTACTTCACCCCCGACGCCGTTTGCCTTGTCGAGTGGCCTGAGAAGGCAGCCGGTGCGCTGCCAGCAGCCGACGTGACGGTCACGCTGCAGGTCGCGGGATCAGGCAGAATGGCGGACATTCACGCGGATACGGAGACTGGGCGGGCGTGCTTGAAGCGTTTGAACACGCAGTGACGTCGCGCTGGCGGCAAGCGGCTGGATGGCTCGCCGCGGTCCTTCTTGCGCTCCCGGCGGCAGCCCAGACCCCGGTCGAGATCACGGCCTCGCGCGTCTGGCCCTCGACAGAGTACACCCGCGTCACGCTGGAGTCCCAGGCAACCCTTCAATACAACCTCTTCAGCCTGAGCGACCCTGAGCGCATCGTCCTCGATCTCGAGGGCGTGGACGTCTCGCCGACGTTGAGTGCGCTCATCGACAACATCGGCACGGACGATCCCCACGTCCGGGGCGTGCGCATCGGCCGCTTCAAGCCGGGGGTCGTGCGGCTGGTATTCGACCTGAAGGTCGAGGTGCGCCCGCAGGCCTTCCGCCTCGTCCCGATCGGCAATTACGGCCACCGGCTCGTGCTCGATCTCTATCCGGCCGAAGCCCATGACCCGTTGCTGGCGTTTCTCGACAAGCTCGATGCCGAGCGCGCGGCCCATGCGGTCACGGGCGCTCCAGCCGAGCCCGAGGCCGGCGCCTCTCCCCCGCGCGGGCCGGAACCGGGCGCTGCGCCGCGACCGCAAGGCAAGAAGCCGCCGTCGCCCCGCTTCATCATCGTTGCGATCGACCCCGGTCATGGCGGGGAGGACCCGGGAGCGCTCGGCCGCGGCGGCACCTACGAGAAGGACGTGACGCTCGCCATCGCACGCAAGCTCAAGCGCCGGATCGACAAGGAGCCCAACATGCGCGCGCTGCTGGTGCGCGACGGCGACTATTTCCTCCCGCTGCGCGCCCGCGTCGAAAAGGCGCGGCGCGTTCGCGCTGACCTTTTCGTCTCGATCCACGCCGACGCCTTCATTCGTCCGAACGCCCGCGGATCATCGGTATTTGCCCTCTCGGAGCGCGGCGCCACCTCCGAGGCCGCGCGCTGGCTCGCCAAGTCGGAAAACGACGCCGATCTCATCGGTGGCGTCAATCTCGACGTAGCCGACCGCTACCTCAAGCAGACGCTGCTCGAGCTGTCGCAGACCGCCAGCATCAATGACAGCCTGAAGCTCGGGCGCGCCGTGCTCGACGAGCTGGGCACGATCAACGCCCTGCACAAGCCGCACGTGGAGCAGGCCGGCTTCGCAGTGCTCAAGGCGCCCGACATTCCCTCGATCCTGGTGGAAACGGCGTTCATCAGCAACCCGGAGGAAGAGCGCAAGCTCCGGAACCGCGCCTACCAGGAGAAGTTCGCGGAGGCCATTTTCGGCGGAATCAAGCGCTATTTTTCCAAGAATCCGCCGCTCGCCCGCGACCGCCTCGTGTTCAACGAGCAATGATGGCCGCCGCTGGCAGCCGCTTCGATCATCACGATTTTTTGTCGCCGCCCTGCATCACCGCAGCCTCCCGCCGCATTCGTGCGCGATCCGTGCCGGGTGATGGCTGACCTCGAGAACGCCAAAAATGCCGTCCCCGCGAAAACGGGGGCCCAGGGGAAATTGACCCACTCTGGATGCCCGCCTGCGCGGGCATGACGGCATTGCCCTCCTCACGACTCTTAGTCCCCACCCTTTTACTTGCTCTCCTTGCCGCCGCCCTTCCGGCTGGCGCCGACGTCCCTGTGCGCGTGGTTGCCGTCCACGACGGCGACACGCTGACCGTGCTCGACGATCGCCGGCACCGCGTGCGGGTGCGGCTCGTGGACATCGATGCGCCCGAGCTGGGACAGCCCTTCGGCAAGCACGCCAAGGCTTCGCTCTCCGACCTTTGCTTCGGCAAGACGGCTGAGATGGAAGTCCACGGGCGCGACCGCTATGACCGCACACTGGCCCGCGTCAAATGCGGCGGGCGGGACGCCAATGCGGAGCAGGTGCGCCTGGGCTACGCCTGGGTCTATACCCGCTATGCGCCGGCGGACTCACCCCTTTACGCGTTGCAGCACGACGCAATGACCGCCCGCCGGGGGCTGTGGAGCGCGCGCGACCCCATGCCGCCGTGGGAGTGGCGCCGCCGGGGCACCGCATCCCGTGAGCTCGCGCCTTCGAAATTGACGCCCAACTGATAGGTGCGGAAATGGTGAATACACCGTTTCCGCACACTGCAATTCCAATGTGGATTAACATGCTCCGCATTCCCCGCCTTGAAGCGATAGCATGCATCGCCACTGCAGACTCCTGGCACCGGTCCTGCTTGCCGTTTCCGGCTGTGCCCTCCTGCAGGAACCGACGCCTGGCGACGGCGTGGCGCTGCCCTATGTCACGAGCTTCGCCGCCGGTCGCTCCGGGGCGGTGGACCGGTCGGGCTGGCAGGAGTGGTCTTTCTCCAGCTTCAAGAAGCCGACCCGCTACGAGCTCATCGCGGATTCGGGCGCGCACGTCATCAGGGCGAGCGCCGACGGGTCTGCATCGGGCCTGCGGCACGCACTCAAGGTCGACCCCGCCGCCTATCCCGTGCTCACCTGGCGCTGGAAGGTCAACGAGCTGATTGAGTCGGCCGACAACACGCAGAGGCACACCGAGGACTCACCGGTCCGCGTGCTCGTCACGTTCGACGGGCCGATCGAGAAAATCCCCTTCGCGGACCGCGTGCTCGCCGACAACGTGTACCTTCTCACCGGCCGGCGCATGCCCTACGCGACGCTGGTCTACATCTGGGAGAACCGCGTCCCGAAAGACACCGTCATCCCGAATCTCCACACGTCGCGCATCAAGATGATCGTTGCGGAAAGCGGGCCAGGGAATCTCGGGCACTGGCAGAAAATCACGCGCAACATCGTGGATGACTACAGGCGTGCCTTCGGCGAGGAGGCGGGCGTGATCACGTCCGTCGGCATCATGACCGACACGGATAACACCGGTCTCAAGGCCGAAGCGCTCTATGGCGACATCGAGCTGCGCCGCGCGCCCTGACGGCGCGGCGCCAAGCGATCCGGTGATCAGGCCTTGAGGGCGGCCAGCACCTCGTCCAGCATCTTCTTGGCGTCGCCAAACAGCATGCGATTGTTCTCCTTGTAGAAGAGCGGATTGTCGACGCCCGCATAGCCCGAAGCCATGCTGCGCTTCATCACGATCGAGTTCTTCGCCTTCCACACTTCCAGGACCGGCATGCCGGCGATCGGGCTTGCCGGGTCTTCCTGCGCAGACGGATTGACGATGTCGTTGGCACCGATGACCATGGCGACATCGGTATCGGGGAAATCCTCGTTCAACTCGTCCATCTCGAACACGATGTCGTAAGGCACCCTGGCCTCCGCGAGCAGCACGTTCATGTGGCCCGGCATCCGTCCCGCGACGGGGTGAATTCCGAAGCGCACGTTGACGCCCTTCTCGCGCAGGAGCTTGCTGATCTCGTAGACCGCGTGCTGCGCCTGGGCAACGGCCATGCCGTAGCCCGGCACGATGATCACGTTCCTGGCCTCGCGCAGGAGCTCCGCCGTCTCCGCCGCCAGGATGGGCACAACGTCGCCCGCAGGCTGTGTTCCGGCGGCAGCCTGTGCGCTGCCTTCCGTGCCGAATCCTCCTGCAATCACCGCCAAGAAGTGCCGGTTCATGGCCCGGCACATGATGTACGAAAGGATGGCGCCGCTCGATCCCACCAGCGCGCCGGTGACGATCAGGAGGTCGTTCGACAGCATGAAGCCCGTCGCCGCGGCCGCCCATCCCGAGTAGCTGTTCAGCATCGACACGACGACCGGCATGTCGGCGCCGCCGATCGCCATCACCATGTGCACGCCAAAGGCAAGCGCGATCGCCGTCATCACGACGAGCGGCAGCATGCCTTCGCTCACGGAGTGCGTGTTGATGAACTCCCAGCCGAACCAGATGACGACCAGAAGGCCGGTGAGATTGAGCCAGTGTCGGCCCGGAAGGAGCACGGGCCGGCCGCTGATCTTGGCCGAGAGCTTGCCAAAGGCGATCACCGATCCGGAAAACGTGACCGCGCCGATCAGGACACCGATGTAGATCTCGATCTCATGAATCGTCTTTTCGGCGCCCTTCAAGGCGCCCGCAGCGGCGGGATCGATGTAATTTGCGAAGCCGACCAGCACCGCCGCGAGACCTACCAGGCTGTGCATCAACGCCACCAGCTCCGGCATCTGCGTCATCTTCACGATGCGCGCGGCATAAAGCCCGATCGTCGCGCCGACCAGCATCGCACCGACGATCCACGGGTAGCCGTCGGCGGTGACCCTCGGCCCGGCGATCGTCGCGAGCACCGCAATCACCATGCCGATAATGCCGTAAGTGTTGCCGCGCCGCGATGTCTCGGGATGGGAAAGCCCGCCCAGGCTCAGGATGAAGAGAATCGTCGCGCCGACGTAGGAGACGGTGACAAGCGTTGCGGACATGGATCGTCTCCCCTATTTCCGGAACATTTCCAGCATGCGTCGCGTCACGGCGAAGCCGCCGAACATGTTGATTGCGACGAGGGCGATGCTCAGCACGGCGAGCCCTACTATCCAGCCCGTCGGCCGCTCGAGCGCTTCGGAGATGGGCGGCGCGACCTGCACCAGCGCACCGATGGCGATGATGCTGCTGATCGCATTGGTGACGCTCATGAGCGGCGTGTGCAGCGCAGGTGTCACGTTCCAGATCACCATGTAGCCGATGAAGCAGGCGAGAACGAAAACGGTGAAATGCGCGAGGAAAGCCGGCGGCGCATAGGCGCCGATGAACCAGAAAATGACCGCGCCCGCGAGCAGGAAAATCACCGTTGCCCGCACCGACATCGGCGCTCCCGCACCACCGTGGCCGTGCCCCTTGGGCGCGGGCGGGGCGGCAGGCCGCTTCGCCGGTGCAGGCGGGGCGGCGGAGAGCTTCGGGGCCGGCGGCGGCCAGGTGACGCTGCCCTCCTTGACCACCGTGGTGCCGCGGATCACCTCGTCGTCCATGTTGACGTTGATGACGCCGTCCTTTCCCTTGCACAGCTCCTCGGTCAGGCGCAGCAGGTTGGTCGCGTAGAGCGTGCTCGACTGCCTGGCAAGCCTGCTCGGCAGGTCGGTGTAGCCGATGATCGTCACGCCGTGCCTGACCACCACCTTGTCCGGCTCGGTCAGCTCGCAGTTGCCGCCCTGCTCGGCCGCCAGGTCGACCACGACGCTCCCCGGCCTCATCGACTTCACCATCTCCGAGGTGATGAGTCTCGGCGCAGGCTTGCCCGGAATGAGGGCGGTCGTGATGATGATGTCTACGTCCTTTGCCTGCTTCGCGAACGCCTCGGCCTGCGCCTTGAGAAAGCCCTCGCTCATCACCTTGGCGTAGCCGCCGACGCCCGTGCCTTCCTCCTCGTAGTCAACCGGGACGAACTCGGCTCCCATGGACTTGACCTGATCAGCGACTTCCGGCCGGGTGTCGTTGGCGCGCACGATGGCGCCCAGTCCGGACGCCGCCCCGATGGCAGCAAGCCCCGCCACGCCCGCTCCGATGACGAACACCTTGGCCGGGGGCACCTTGCCCGCGGCTGTGATCTGGCCCGTGAAAAAGCGTCCGAAGTGGTGCGCGGCCTCGATCACCGCGCGGTAGCCGGCGATGTTGGCCATCGAGGAAAGCGCGTCGAGCTTCTGCGCGCGCGAGACCCGCGGCACGCTGTCCATCGCGAGCACCGTGGCGTTCTTTGCCGCCAGCACCTGCATGAGCTCCGGGTTCTGCGCCGGCCAGATGAAGCTCACCAGCGTCTGACCCTCGCGCATGCGCGCCACTTCCGCCAGGCTCGGCGGCCGCACCTTGAAGACGAGGTCGGCGCTGTCCCAGACCCGGGAAACGATTTCTGCGCCAGCCGCGCGGTAGGACTCGTC
>DASPGR010000026.1:0-19867 GCA_035620515.1 Burkholderiales bacterium
GCGGATAGGGCTCAACCATGATGGACGGCCCCGATTTGCCGGCGAGCTGCGCCACTTTCTGCCACAGCTCTTCGGTAATGAACGGAATGACGGGGTGCGCAAGGCGCAGCGTCGTCTCGAGCACGCGCGCGAGCGTGCGCCGGGTCGCCCGCTGGCGCGCTTCGTTCTCCTCGGCAAGCTGCACCTTGGCGAGCTCGAGATACCAGTCGCAGTACTCGTCCCAGACGAAACGGTAGATCGCGTTGGCGACGTTGTCGAGCCGGTAATCCTCGAAGCCCCGCGCCACCTCCGCCTCGGTGCGCTGGAGCTCGCTGATGATCCAGCGGTCGGCTACGGACAGCTCGGCCGGCAGCGTCTCGTCCAGGCCGACGTCGCGGCCCGCGCAGTTCATCAGCACGAAGCGGGTTGCGTTCCAGAGCTTGTTGCAGAAATTCCGGTAGCCCTCGCAGCGCTTGAAATCGAAGTTGACGTTGCGCCCGAGTGTCGCGTACGCGGCCATCGTGAAGCGCAACGCGTCGGCTCCGTAGGCCGGAATGCCCTGCGGGAACTCGGCCCGCGTGCGCTCGGCAATGCTCGGTGCGTCCTCCGGCTTGCGCAGGCCGGTCGTGCGTTTCTCGAGAAGCGCCCCGAGGTCGATGCCGTCGATGAGATCGACCGGGTCGATCGTGTTGCCTTCCGATTTCGACATCTTGCGGCCGTCGGCATCGCGCACGATGCCGTGGATGTAGACCTCCCGGAACGGCACGCGGCCCGTGAAGTGGACGGTCATCATGATCATCCGGGCGACCCAGAAGAAAATGATCTCGTAGCCCGTGACGAGCACGCTCGAGGGGAGGTAGAGCTTGTAGGCTCTCAGCTCCTCGCCCTGCGGCGCCGGCCAGCCGAGCGTCGAGTGGCAGACCAGCGCCGAGGAAAACCAGGTGTCCAGCACATCGGGGTCGCGCGTGAGAGCGGCGCCGCCGGCCTTCGCACGTGCCTCCTCTTCGCTGCGCGCAACGTGGATGTTGCCGCGCTCGTCATACCATGCCGGAATCTGGTGACCCCACCAGAGCTGGCGCGAGATGCACCAGTCCTGGATGTTTCGCATCCACTGGTTGTAGGTGTTGACCCAGTTGTCCGGGCAGAACCGCACCTCCCGCTTCTCGACCACTTCGCGGGCGACCTGCGCAATGCTCTTGCCGGGGTGCGGCGTGCCGGCCGGCGCGGGCTTCCCGACGGCGACGAACCACTGGTCGGTCAACATCGGCTCGACCACGGAATCGGTGCGCGCGCAGCGCGGAACGACCATGCGGTGCGGCTTCTCCGCCTCGAGCAGGCCGAACACCTTGAGGTCCTCCACGATCCGCCGGCGCGCTTCGTAGCGATCGAGGCCGCGGTAGGTGGCGGGCAGGAGCTCGGACGATGATTTCCCGTAGACGGCGGCCGAGCTGCCGGTGTTGCGCCCACCCTCGATGTCGTCGAGCGGGGAGTCCTTCAGCCGGGCGTTCCGCTTGAAGATGCTGGGCGGATAGGCCTGCGTATAGCCGGTGGCTTTCAGGGTCTGGCCGATGATCGGCCGGTGGCGCAGCCACACCTCGAAATCGTTGAAGTCGTGCGCGGGGGTGATCTTGAGACAGCCGGTGCCGAAGTCCTTGTCGACGTGCTCGTCGGCGATGATCGGGATCTCGCGCTCGGCGAGCGGGAGCACAACCATCTTCCCGATCAAGGCGCGGTAGCGCTGGTCGGTGGGGTTCACCGCCACCGCGACGTCACCCAGCATGGTCTCGGGGCGGGTCGTGGCGACCGTGACGTGTCCGCTGCCGTCCTTCAACGGGTAGCGGATGTGCCACAGGGTTCCATCCTCCTCTGTCGCCTCGACCTCGAGATCGGAGACGGCGGTCAGCAGCACGGGATCCCAGTTGACGAGCCGTTTCCCGCGATAGATCAAGCCCTCCTCGTAGAGGCGCACGAAAGTCTCCGTCACCACACGGGAGAGCTTTTCATCCATCGTGAAGTATTCCCGGCTCCAGTCGCAGGAGGCGCCGAGCCGCCGCATCTGCTGCGTGATCGTGGAGCCCGACTGCTCCTTCCACTCCCAGACCTTCTCGATGAACTTCTCGCGGCCCAGCGCCTGGCGCGAGGTTCCCTGCTGCTCGAGCTGGCGCTCGACCACGATCTGCGTGGCGATCCCCGCGTGATCGGTGCCCGGCAGCCACAGCGTGTTGAATCCGCGCATGCGGTGATAGCGGGTGAGCGCGTCCATGATGGTCTGGTTGAACGCGTGGCCCATGTGCAGCACGCCGGTGACATTCGGCGGCGGCAGCTGGATGCAGAAGGAGTGCTCCGTGTCGGGAGCGAGGCCGGCCTTGAAATAGCCGTTCTCTTCCCAGAGCGAATACCAGCGCGCCTCGATCGCCGCCGGCTCGAAACTCTTGGCAAGCTCCATCTCGGGGGGAATAGAAGGGGTGTCGCGGGAAGCGGAGATTATATCGGCAGCGGGCGGCGCCTCCTCCGGCTGGGCGGGTTCATCGCGCCCACCTTCACGCTCGTCTTCGTGCGTCACGTCCCCCGCTTCTTCTCGGGCTTCTTCGCGCGCCTCATCGCGCGCCTCATCATGCGCTTCCTCGCGTGCCGCTTCACGGGTTTCCTCGCGCGCTTCTTCGTGCGCACCCTCGTCGTTGAAAGAAAGGCGCCGGGTCTTCAATTCACCGCGCAGCGTCTCCTCGATCGATGCGCGCACCATGTGATTGATGTCACTTTTCATGTTCTGCGTGACTTTCTGGAGTGCGGTGTCGAGCGCTCCGCCGATATCCGGCATCACCCGCTCGCGCATCACCTCCACGATGCGCTCGTCGAGATCGCGCTTGAGTTTCTGGTAGACGCTGTGCTCCAGGTTCTGCACCTGCACGCGCGAGAGGACTTCCCCCGACCCGGATGATGCCTCCGCGGCCGGTGGCGCGGCGGGACGGCCCATGACCGGGGGATCCTCGATCACGATCTCGGTAAGGGTCGGAATGTCCGGCGTCTCCTCCGAGTCGCCTGGCTGCCCGTCCAAACGCGTCCCGGAGGGTTCGGCAGGCTTCCGGCCCGCGTCGGGGGCGCGGTGGCGCGAAAGAAAAGCGTCGGCCCGCTCGAGGAGCCCGTCGCCGTCGTCTTTGCGGGAGGGTTCGTCGGCCATTGCTTCGTTCAGCCACCGCTCAAGTCGTGGGTGCGGATCTCGTAGCCGCGGTCGCGGTAGAAGCGGTAGCGATCGCGGGCCTGAGCGCGATCTTCGTCTTCGACGCCAACGATCTCGACCAGGCGCTGGAAGCGGCTGAAAAAGGGCGGCCACTCCGGGCGCAGGTTGAGCAGCACCCCGTCGTTCTGCAGATTCTCGCCCAGGGAATCGAGGATGACCGGCGTCACCGGCGCGAGCGGGTCGCCGGGCGAGCAATGCGGAATGAATCCAATGGCGGGCGTCGTCCAGAGCAGCCGGTCGAGACGCTGCACGGTTTCTGCATCCGCACAAAAGACCGTCACTCTGAAGCCGCGGGAGAAGGCCTTCGCCGAGAGCACACACGCGGCGCGCAACCGGTCGGGAACGTGGGTGTAAAAATCAATTTGCGTCATCTGCGGGGAATCGTCGGGTCCCACTGGCGCTGGCCGGTTGCCGCTGCGGGATCATGATTTACGGCCGCCGCGGGCGCGACCGATGAGAAACTGCGTAAGGAGCGGCACGGGCCGGCCGGTCGCGCCTTTTTGCTTGCCGCTCTCGTAGGCCGTGCCCGCAATATCGAGGTGCGCCCACTTGTAGCGCTTGGTAAAGCGTGCGAGAAAACAGGCCGCCGTCACGGCCCCGGCAGCGCGCCCCCCCACATTTGCGAAATCCGCGAAGTTGCTGGAGAGCTGCTCCTGGTAATCCTCCCATACGGGCATGCGCCACACATGATCTTGCGCGGATGCGCTGGCTGCCAGGACCTCGCCGGCCAGTCCTTCGTCGTTGGCAAACAAGCCGGCAGCCACGTGCCCGAGCGCGACGACGCAGGCGCCGGTCAAGGTCGCGATGTCGATGACCGCCGCGGGCTTGAAGCGCTCGGCGTAGGTCAGAGCGTCGCAAAGTATGAGACGGCCCTCCGCATCCGTGTTGAGGATCTCGACCGTCTGCCCCGAGAGGCTCTTCACGATGTCCCCCGGCCGTGTGGCGCGGCCCCCGGGCATGTTCTCGGTCGTCGGAACGATACCCACGACGTTAACCGGCAGGCGCATCTCCCCAACCGCCTTCATGGTTCCGAGGACACTTGCCGCGCCGCACATGTCGAATTTCATGTGGTCCATGTCGGCAGGGGGCTTCAACGAAATACCGCCCGTGTCGAAAGTGATCCCCTTGCCGACGAGCGCCACCGGCCGCGCCGACTTCGGCCCGCCGCGATGCTCGAGCGTGATGAATTTCGGCGGCTGCGCGCTGCCGCGTGCAACCGAGAGCAGCGCGCCCATCCCGAGCCGCTCCATGTCGGCGCGCTCGAGAACCTCGACCTTCATACGATAGCGCCGGGCGAGCTCCCGCGCCTGGTCGGCGAGGTAGGTGGGTGTGCAGACATTGGGGGGGAGATTGCCGAGGTCCCGTGCAAGGGCAACGCCGTGCGCGATGGCGAGCCCCTGCTCGAGCCCCGCGGCGGCGCGCCGTTCGGCCGCGCGGTCGTTGACACTCAACAGAAGCCGGCGCAAGGCGAAGCCCGGATCCTCGTCCTTGCTCTTCATGCGGGTGAAACGATAGGTGCTGTCTCCCGCGAGCATGACCGCGTGCGCAACCTTCCATGCCGCATCGCGCTTGCCGAGTGCAAGCTCCGTCAGGTGGAGGGAGGCTTCCTCCGCGCCCGAAGTGCCGAGAGCGCGCACGGCGGCCGACACGGCCTTGCGGTACTGCTTTTCCCCGAAGTCCCCCTCGGGTCCGAGCCCGACCAGCAGCACGCGGTCGGCCGCCGCGCCGGGAACGTTGTGTAGAAAGAGCGTCGTGCCGAGCTTTCCCTGCATGTCGCCGCGCCGCAGGACCGCGCCGACGTATCCTTTCGAGGCGCGATCGAGCGCTGCGCCGGCGCCGGAAAGCTTGCGCGGCTCGTAGACGCCGACCACCAGGCAACCGTTGCGCGCGGACTGCGGCGCGCCGCTTTTTATGCTAAATTCCACCGCGGGCTCCGTATCGAGTTAGCTGCCTGATTATTTGCGCATTCCTCCCGAAAAGTCAAAGCTGGGCCCGGCTCCTTGAAAATTTTCCGCAACGTCATTTTGCGCGAGCTGGTGATCACCTCGCTCGCGATATTTTTTGTCCTGGTGGGCATCACGCTTACGACGCAGCTCGTGCGGCTGCTCGGCCAGGCCGCGACCGGGGCAATCACCTCGACCTCGGTCGCCGCGCTCCTCGGCTTTGCGCTGGTGAGCTATCTGTCCGTCGTGCTCTCGCTCACGCTGTTTGTCGCGGTGCTGATGACGCTCACGCGCAGCTATCGCGACTCGGAGATGGTCGTCTGGTTCGCAAGCGGGATGAGCCTCACGCGGTGGATCCGGCCCGTGCTCACCTTCGCGGTGCCGGTCGCGGTCGTGATCGCGCTGGTGTCCCTGGTGCTGAGACCCTGGGCCGTCGCCAACAGCGAGGAGCTGCGCCGCCGCCTGGACAGCCGCGACGATGTCTCCGCGGTAACGCCCGGCGTGTTCCGGGAATCGAGCCGTGGGGAGCGCGTTTTCTTCGTCGAAGCCGTCTCGGACAATGAGAATCTCGTGAAGAACGTGTTCGTGAGCTCGGTCCAGAACAGCCGGCACGGCGTAATGGTGGCGGCCAGCGGCTTCACGGAAGTCGCGCCGAACGGCGATCGCTTCCTCGTCCTGCAGAACGGGCGGCGCTACGAGGGCGAGCCGGGCACGACCGAATACCGGATCTACGAGTTCGAGCGCTACGCCATGCGCGTGCAGGCGGGCGACGCCGAGCGCGCGCCGACCGAAAAGAGCGTATCGACGCCGGATCTCATTCGTAATCCAACGCGGCGCAACCTGGGAGAGTTGTCGTTTCGTCTCGGCATCCCGTTGGGAGCGCTGATCCTCGCGCTCCTCGCAATCCCCCTGTCGTTCGTCAATCCGCGGGCGGGCCGATCCATGAACCTGCTGCTCGCACTGCTGATCTACATGTGCTACGCGAACATGTTGTCCATCGCGCAGGCTTCCATCGCGCAGTCACGCATCACGTTCGTCGCCGGGACGCTCGGCGTACACACGCTGATGTTCGCGGTCCTGCTGGTTCTCTTCTATCGCCGCCTGATGGTCTTCTCGGTGTTTCGCCTGATTCGATGAGAACGCTGCGCCGCTACATTGCCGTAGAGATCTTCCTCGCCACGGCGCTGGTCATGGCCGCGCTGGTGATGCTGTTCTCGTTCTTCGACATGGTGGAGCAGGTGAAGGACCTTGGGCGCGGCGGCTATACGCTGGGACTCATCATCACCTACGTCCTGCTCTCCATACCGGGGCACATGTACGAGCTCTTTCCCATCGCCGTCCTGATCGGAGCGCTCTTCGCGCTGGCGCAGCTCGTGGCGGCGTCCGAGTACACGGTCATGCGCACCGCGGGCGTGTCGAGCGCGGCAATGGTTGCCACACTGGCCGGCACGGGCCTTGTCCTCGCGGTGGTGACCTTTGCCTTCGGTGAGGTCGTCGGCCCGCCGGCCGAGCAGTTCGCGCAGCGCCTGCGCTCCCAGGCCATAACGGGCCTGATTGCCCAGGAGTTCCGCTCCGGGCTCTGGATCAAGGACGACCGCAGTTTCATCAACGTGGTCGAGGTCCGTCCCGATACGACGCTGCGCGGCGTGCGGGTCTATGATTTCGACGAGAAGTACCGCCTGCGCTCGATCAGTTTCGCGCAGCGGGGGACCTATCAGGGCGACCGGCGCTGGTTACTGCATGAAGTCGTGCGCACGAACTTCAGCGACGCCGAGACTTCGGTGCAGAGGCTCGCGCAGACAACCTGGCAGTCGGCCCTCGACCCCGATCTCATCAACGTGCTTCTCGTGAAGCCGGAGAAGATGTCGGCGCTGAATCTGTACTCGTACGCCCAGCACCTGAAGGAGAACCACCAGCGGGCGCTGCCCTACGAAATTGCGCTCTGGAACAAGCTCACTTACCCCCTGGCCGTGGTGGTGATGGTCGTGCTGGCGCTGCCGTTCGCGTACATCCAGAGCCGGCAGGCCGGCGTGGGCGCGAAAATCTTTGCCGGGATCATGCTGGGGCTGGTGTTTCATTTCCTGGGGCGCCTCTTCTCGCACCTTGGTCTCATCAATGACTGGCCCGCATTTGCCAGCGCGAGTGTGCCTACTGCGGCTTTCTTTTGCCTGGCGGTGGGCATGCTGTGGTGGCAGGAGCGGCGGTAAGGCCGTCATCCCTCATCCCTGACAATCCGGGTGCCGGCCAGCCGGTCGTGGAGGAACTGACGGTCACGATCGACGAGTGCCCACAGGAAGCCCGCCCCGAAAGCAAGCGTTCCCGCGAGGGCGAGGCAATAGCGCCGCGCGGATTGTCCGGTGGACGGCGCCCCGCCGCCTTCGCGGCGCACCAGCCGGATACGCCAGGTTTTCATCGGCAGCGTCTGGCCACCCCGGCGCCATTGCGGGACGAAGTAAAGGCCCGCAATAAGGAGCAAATAGAGCTGAAACAAGGGCCGTGACACGACGGGTTCCATGCCGCGGGTCAAGGCGACGAACGGCAGTCCGGCGAGTGCCAGGACGACGCAGAGGAGCGGCACCTCGTAGGCGAGGCTGAAGAGGCGACGGGCAAGGCCTGCCGGCGGGACGCCCCCTTCATGTGACGCGAACAAGACGCCTCGGCTGCCGCTCGTGCTTACTGCGCTTTGGACGGCGGCGTCCGCGGCGTCGCCGCCTGCCCGGGCGGGACGGGCGGATCGGACGGGGAAAGATCCGGCTGTGAGGCGACGGCTCGCTGATAGGCGCGCCATTGACGGTTGACCTGGCGGCGTTTTTCCGGGGGAAGGCTCTTGATCTGCTGGTAGCGCTCGCGCGCGGCACGGCGCTGCTCGGGTGTGAGTTTCGCCCAGTCGACCATGCGCTTCTGAAGGCGCTCCTGCGCCTCGGGCGTCATCTTGGGATAGCGCTTCGCGATCGCGATCCACTTCTTGCGGCGCGTCGCATCGAGGTCACCCCACTCCTTGGAGAGCGGAGCCAGGATTTCCCGTTGCTGCGCCGTCAGTTCGGACCAGGCGGGGGAGGTGTTGCGGCTGCGTTCGGGACCGCCTTGCGCCCCCGCCACGGGAAGCGAAAGAAAGACGAACGCGATCAACGCGACCCACGCTTTAGCCATGAATCGAAGCCCTTGTCGAGATAGGCATTGATCGGCAGCTCGTCGGTGAGCAGGCCGGCGTCGATCTCGGCGAGCTCGTTCGCGGGACCGGCGCTTATCCAGATGGCGAGCCCGGTCAGCGCCAGCAGGACGACCGCAAGGGCCACCGCATTGCGGAGGCTATGGAAGCGGTGGCCGGTCACTCGCGACACGGCGTGACCGGCCCAGGCGAAGCCCGGGACGGGCACCGTCGCCCGATAGGTGAGCAGCGCGCGCTCGCGGGCGGCGAGCAGGCGCTCGCGAGTCGCCGCATCGATTTGATCGGCACCGCGATCGAGGTGCCCGGTGATGCGGCGCTCGAGTGTATCCTCGGGTTGGGTCATGGCTTGAGTCCCTGCTTCCCGAGCAGCTCGGAAAGGGCGCGGGTCGCCCTGGAGCAGTGTGTCTTCACACTCCCCTCCGAGCAACCCATTATTTTCGCCACGTCGGCGACATCCAGTTCCTCCCAATAACGCAGCAGGAACGCCTGGCGTTGACGTGCCGGCAACCTGACAAGCGCTTTCTCAATAAATCCAAGAACTTGGGAGCGTTCGGCCTGCTCGGAAGGGAGCTCCGAAGCGCGGCGGTCATCTACTCCCTGCACGGTGTCCAAGGGGTCCGTGTCGTCATCGTCGGCTCCGGGAAAAAGGGCTGCGAGCGGTAGCGTCCACGTGGAGCGCACCTTTCGACGGCGATGGAAGTCCAGGATCGTGTTCTGAAGGATTCGCTGAAACAGCAGTGGAAACTCGTGCGGCGGGCGCGTCGAGTATCGTTCCGTAAGCTTGAGCATCGCGTCCTGGACGATATCCAGCGCCAGATGGCCGTCACGCACAGCGTACAGCGCGTGCTTGTAGGCGCGGCGCTCAACCTCGGCGAGGAACTCCGCAAGCTCTTGGTAGGTAGCCAGACGCCCCGCCCGTTAGGGACTCTTAGGGATGCCCGCGGTGACGCACGCCCGCCGAAGCGGTTTCCCCGCACCGCGTTGCGCGCAGGTCGGCGCATCTTAACAAATATTCCGGGCGCAATGATGCCTCACCATCTCTCGGGCTGACGCTCTATCTTGCTGTTTAAAGGGACGTTTTGCTTGACCAAAGTGCAGCCAACCGGTAACGTTGCAGGTTTCCGCTTCGCGAGCCGTGATGGGCCATGGAATTGACTGGCGCTGAGATCGTTGTGCGCTGCCTGCAGGAGGAGGGGGTCGAGCACGTGTTCGGCTACCCGGGGGGCGCCGTGCTCTTCATCTACGACGAAATCTTCAAGCAGGACAAGGTGAAGCACATCCTGGTGCGGCACGAGCAGGGCGCGGTGCACGCTGCCGACGGCTATGCCCGCTCGACCGACAAGGTCGGGGTTGCGCTGGTCACTTCGGGGCCCGGGGTGACCAATGCCGTCACCGGCATCGCAACGGCCTACATGGATTCGATCCCCCTCGTGATCGTCACGGGCCAGGTCCCCACGCACGCGATCGGCCAGGATGCATTCCAGGAATGCGACACGGTCGGGATCACGCGGCCGTGCGTGAAGCACAACTTCCTGGTGAAAGACGTGCGGGAACTCGCCACGACCATGAAAAAGGCCTTCTACATCGCAGCCACCGGCCGCCCGGGGCCGGTTGTGGTCGACGTGCCCAAGGACGTGACGACGGCGAAGGCCGAGTTTCAGTATCCCGAGACAATCGCCCTGCGCTCCTACAACCCGGTCACCAAGGGCCATGCCGGGCAGATCAAGAAGGCGATACAGCTCCTCACCAGGGCCAAGCGCCCGATGATCTATACGGGCGGCGGCGTCATTCTCGGCGGCGCCGCCGAGGAGCTGGCGCAGCTCGTGCGCGCGCTCGGCTTTCCCTGCACCAATACGCTGATGGGGCTCGGCGCGTATCCGGCGACCGACCGCCAGTTTCTCGGCATGCTCGGCATGCACGGCACCTACGAGGCGAACATGGCGATGCAGCATTGCGATGTGCTGCTCGCCATCGGCGCGCGCTTCGATGACCGCGTGATCGGCAATCCGAAACATTTCTTCGCGGAGCAGCGCACCATCATCCATGTCGACATCGACCCTTCCTCGATCTCCAAGCGCGTCAAGGTCGATGTGCCGATCGTCGGGAACGTGCGGGAGGTGCTGCACGAGCTGATCAAGCAGCTCGCGGCCGCCAACGACAAGCCCGATCCGGAAGCGCTCAAGACCTGGTGGACCCAGATCGAGCTGTGGCGCTCGCGCGATTGCCTGAAATACGACCGCTCGAGTCCCCTCATCAAGCCCCAGTACGTGATCGAGAAGCTCTACGAGATCACCGGGGGCGACGCGTACGTGACCTCCGACGTGGGCCAGCACCAGATGTGGGCGGCCCAGTTCTACAAGTTCCAGAAGCCGCGGCGCTGGATTAACTCGGGGGGCCTCGGCACGATGGGCTTCGGCCTGCCGGCGGCGATGGGAGTGCAGCTCGCACACCCGGAGGCGACCGTCGCGTGCGTGACGGGGGAGGCCTCGATCCAGATGTGCATCCAGGAGCTCTCCACCTGCAAGCAGTACCGGCTTCCGATCAAGGTGGTGAACCTCAACAACAAGTACATGGGCATGGTGCGCCAGTGGCAGGAGTTCTTCCACGGCAACCGCTACGCGGAATCCTACATGGACGCGCTGCCCGACTTCAGCAGGCTCGCCGAGTCGTACGGCCACGTCGGCGTGAAGGTGGAAAAGCCCCAGGACGTGGAGCCCGCGCTGAAGGAGGCGTTCGGGCGCAAGAGCGAGCTCGTCTTCCTCGATTTCGTGACCGACCAGACGGAGAACGTCTTTCCGATGGTGCCTGGCGGCAAGGGCCTGTCGGAAATGATCCTGGTATGAGGCACATCATCTCCGTCCTGCTCGAGAACGAGGCGGGCGCGCTTTCTCGGGTAGCCGGACTTTTTTCCGCGCGCGGATACAACATCGAGTCGTTGACGGTCGCTCCCACGGAGGACGCCACGCTCTCGCGCATGACGATCGTCACTGCGGGCTCCGACGAGGTGATCGAGCAGATCACGAAGCAGTTGAACAAGCTGATCGAAGTGGTGAAGCTGGTCGACCTTTCGGACGGAGACCACATCGAGCGCGAGCTGATGCTCGTCAAGGTGCGCGCGGTCGGAAAGGATCGCGAGGAGATGAAGCGCATGGCGGATATCTTCCGCGGGCGCATCATCGACGTGACCGACAAGGACTACACGATCGAGCTGACGGGCACCGGCGCGAAGCTCGACGCGTTTCTCAAGGCCATCGACCGCAGCGCGATACTGGAGACGGTTCGCACCGGCGCATCCGGCATCGGCCGCGGCGACCGCGTTCTCAGAGTCTAGAGAGCCCGCTCGATACGGCACCGCTCGTCCGCGGCATCTCGCCCGACGCATTGAAACCGAAGGGGAAATGATGAAGATCTACTACGACAAGGACGCCGATCTCTCTCTCATCAAGCGAAAGCACGTCGCCATCATCGGCTACGGCTCGCAGGGACACGCGCACGCCAACAATCTGAAGGACTCGGGCGTGAAAGTGACCGTCGGCGTGCGAAAGGGCGGCGCCTCCTGGACCAAGGCGAAAAACGCCGGGATCACGGTGAAAGAAGTGGCGGACGCGGTGTCGGGTGCCGACGTGGTGATGATCCTGCTGCCGGATGAGCATCACGCCGACGTCTACGCGGCCGAGATCGCGCCGAATATCAAGAAGGGCGCGGCGCTCGCCTTCGCGCACGGTTTCAACATACACTTCAAGCAGATCGAGCCGCGCAAGGATCTCGACGTCATCATGATCGCGCCCAAGGGACCCGGCCACCTGGTGCGCTCGACCTACACCCAGGGTGGCGGCGTCCCGTCGTTGATCGCGGTCTACCAGGACCCGAGTCAGACCGCCCGTGATGTCGCACTCTCCTATGCGGCGGCCATCGGGGCGGCCCGCGCGGGCGTCATCGAGACGACGTTCCGGGAAGAGTGCGAGACCGATCTCTTCGGCGAGCAGGTGGTGCTGTGCGGGGGGCTCACCGCGCTCATCCAGGCGGGCTACGACACGCTGGTCGAGGCGGGTTACGCTCCGGAGATGGCGTATTTCGAGTGCCTGCACGAAGTGAAGCTGATCGTGGATCTCATCTACGAGGGCGGCATTGCCAACATGCGCTATTCGGTGTCGAACACGGCGGAGTACGGTGATTTCACGCGCGGCCCGAGGATCATAAACGAGCAGGTCCGCGCCGAGATGAAGCGCATACTCCATGAGATCCAGACCGGCCAGTTCGCGCGTGAGTTCATCCTCGAGAACCGCGCCGGGGCGCCGGTGTTGAAGGCCATGCGGCGCAACGGAGCGGAGCAATCGGTCGAGATCGTGGGCGCGAAGCTGCGCGACATGATGCCGTGGATCAAGGTGAACCGCCTGGTCGACCAGTCCAAGAACTAGTGATCGGTGATGCGTGATGAGTGACGAGTCGAAAAGCCTTGCGCAAGGAGCGCATTCGGCGCACCTGAGAAGTTCGGGCGCGGCGAACTATCCCCATCCCATTATCGCCAGGGAAGGCTGGGCGTTTGTCGCCGCCTCGATCGCGGGCGCGGCGCTCGTCCACTGGCTTGCGGGCGCCTGGTGGGCGGCGCCGGTGTGGCTCGTCGCCGCGTTCATCATCCAGTTCTTCCGCGATCCGGCGCGCGCAGTTCCGCTCGAGCCGAAGGCGGTGCTCTCCCCGGCGGACGGGCGCGTCGTCACCGTCGAGCGCGCGCACGACCCGTACCTCGAGCGCGACGCCCTCAAGATGAGCGTCTTCATGAATGTCTTCAACGTTCATTCGAACAGAAGCCCCGTCGACGGCGAAGTGCGCGAGGCTTGGTACCACACGGGCCGGTTCTTCAATGCGGCGCTGTCCAAGTCCTCGCTCGAGAACGAGCGCGCCGCGCTCTGGATCCGGACCCCGTCGGGAGCCGATGTCACCTGCGTTCAGATCGCGGGACTCATTGCCCGGCGGATCCTGTGCTACGTCCGCGCCGGCGACCGCGTCGCCCGCGGCGAGCGTTACGGATTCATCCGCTTCGGCTCGCGCGTGGACGTCTATCTCCCGGCGGGTGCGCGTCCCGTCGCAGCCGTGGGCGACAAGGTTTATGCCACAGAGACCGTGCTCGCGCTGCTGCCGTGAACGCTCGCTGTGCGCCGCGGCGGAGAAGCTCGCGATCGGCGTCCTTCCTGACGCCGTGACAGCCGGGGGCGGGTGGCAGGCGGGCGAGGCGGCCCTGTGATCTACGAGCCACGCGAGAGCAAGCTCTTCATCAAGTCGCGCTTCGCGCGCCGCGGCATCTACTGGCTGCCGAACCTCTTCACCACGATTGCGCTCTTCGCCGGGTTCTACGCGATCGTGCAGGCGATGGGCGGGCGATTCGAGCAGGCGGCGATCGCCATCTTTGTCGCCATGGTGTTCGACGGCCTCGACGGGCGCGTGGCGCGTCTCACGCGCACGCAGAGCGCCTTCGGCGCCGAGTACGACAGCCTGGCCGATATGGTCTCCTTCGGCGTCGCCCCGGCGCTCGTCGTCTACGTCTGGGCGCTCCAGGATTTCGCGCTGATGAAGAACATACCGCTGCTCGGGCCCTGGCTCACCAGCAAGCTCGGATGGATCGCCGCGTTCATCTACTGCGTGTGCGCCGCGCTGCGGCTCGCGCGCTTCAACACCACGCTCGAAGTGGCCGACAAGCGCTTCTTCCAGGGCCTGCCGAGCCCCGCGGCCGCATGCCTCGTCGCGGGCCTGGTGTGGGCGCTCAACGAATACCAGATCGAGGGCCGCGACGTGAAGTGGCTCGCCTGGGTGCTCACCGTGTTTGCGGGGCTCACCATGGTGAGCAATTTGAGGTTCTACAGCGGCAAGGACATCAATCTGCGGAAGAGCGTGCCGTTCTCGGTGCTGGTGGGCATAGCGCTCGGCATGGTGGCGATCGTCATGCTGTCGAGCACGCTGCCGGAGATGCTGTTCCTCCTTTTCCTCGGTTACGGCGGCTCGGGTTACGTGCTCTGGGTCTACCAGCAGGTCAAGAAGCGCGCCGCCGAGCGCGCGCCGCCGCCCTGAAGTTGCGCGGCGCGCGGAAAGCCGTTATATTCCTTGCGCATGAATCCGTTGACGCAGGCCAACTTGCTTTCCGCCCTCGCCGGCCTTCTGCTGGCGGGCCTGCTGCTGCGCCGCCGCGGCGCATAAATCCCTAACTCTTTTTGCAGTTGTAGTTTCAGGCCCGCGCGCAGTTCAGGCGTGGTGCGATTTACAGTGATATTTTTCCCGCGGCCTGCGCCGCGGGCAGCGGGAACCGGAGACGGACATGGCCAGAGAACACCTCATCATATTCGACACGACGATGCGCGACGGCGAGCAGAGCCCGGGCGCCTCGATGACCCGGGAGGAGAAGCTTCGCATCGCGCGCCAGCTGGAGCGCATGCGCGTCGATGTCATCGAAGCGGGGTTTCCGGCGGCGAGCGAGGGCGACTTCGAGGCGGTCAAGGCGGTTGCCTCCATCATCAAGGACAGCACCGTGTGCGGCCTCGCGCGCGCCAATGAGCAGGACGTGCGGCGTTGCGGAGAGGCCATCGCCCCGGCGCAAAGCCCGAGGCTGCATACCTTCATCGCGACTTCGCCGATCCACATGGCGAAGAAGCTGCGCATGGAGCCCTCGCAGGTCATCGAGCAGGCCGTGCGCGCGGTGAAGTGGGCGCGTGAGTACACCGACAACGTCGAGTTCTCCCCGGAGGACGCCGGGCGCTCGGACACCGATTTCCTGTGCCGCGTCCTCGAGCGGGTGATCGCGGCGGGCGCGACCACGATCAACATTCCCGATACCGTCGGCTACACCTTTCCCGAGCATTTCGGCGGGCTCATACGCACGCTGCGCGAGCGCATCCCGAATTCGGACAAGGTGGTCTGGTCCGTGCACTGCCACAACGACCTGGGGCTTGCGGTCGCGAACTCGCTCGCAGCCGTGTTGAACGGGGCGCGCCAGGTCGAGTGCACCATAAACGGCCTCGGCGAGCGGGCGGGCAACGCCGCGCTCGAGGAGATCGTGATGGCCGTTCGCACGCGCCAGGACATCTTTCCGTGCGAGACGCGCATCGACGCGACCCAGATCGTTCCGGCGAGCCGGCTCGTTGCCGGGGTGACGGGTTTCCCCGTCCAGCCCAACAAGGCGATCGTGGGCGCCAACGCGTTTGCGCACGAGGCGGGCATACACCAGGACGGGGTGATCAAGAGCCGCGACACCTACGAGATCATGCGTGCCGAGGATGTGGGCTGGAACGCAAATCGCCTGGTGCTTGGCAAGCACTCCGGGCGCAACGCCTTCCGGCAGCGCCTGCAGGAGCTCGGCATCGTGCTCGAATCCGAGGAGGCGTTGAACACCGCATTCACGCGCTTCAAGGAGCTCGCCGACAAGAAGCACGAGATCTTCGACGAGGACCTCCAGGCGCTCATCACCGAGGAGAACCTGGAGCAGGTCGAGAACGAGCACTATCGGCTCGTTTCGCTGACGGCACACTCGGAGACCGGCGAGCAGCCGTTTGCCAGGGTCGTCATGACCGAAGACGGCCGCGAGCGGCGCGCCGAGGCACGAGGAAGCGGACCTGTCGATGCGTCGTTCAAGGCGATCGAATCCATTGCCGGAACCGGCGCCGAGCTGCTGCTCTACTCGGTCAACAACATCACGACCGGCACCGATTCTCAGGGCGAAGTGACAGTGAGGCTCTCGAAGAACGGGCGCATCGTGAACGGGCAGGGCGCCGACACCGATATCGTGGTGGCCTCCGCGAAGGCCTACATCAACGCGCTCAACAAGCTGCACTCCAAGACCGAACGTATCAATCCCCAACTCTAGGGGCGTGATGAGTGATGGGTGACGAGTGACGGGCGCCGATGGCAAAGTGGTTGATCATCATTGGCGTCTTGTTGATCGCGCTGGGTCTGCTCTGGCCGCTGCTCGCGAAGCTCGGGTTAGGCAGCCTCCCCGGTGACATCAAGATCGAGCGCAAGGGTTTCACTTTCTATTTCCCGATCACGACCAGCATCATCGTATCGCTGGTTATCACGCTCATCCTCTGGATTTTCCGGCGCTAGTACTCAACCGGCTTTCGGGCCGGTACACTCCTTGAGAGCAGCCGCGCAGCGCAAGCGCACCGCGCCCCTGGCAGCGCTGCGCTCAGCCCTGGCAAAGCTTCAGCGCGACCTCCGCGAGCCTGCGGCCGAGCGCGATGCAGAGCCTGCGCTCATGCTCGCTCACCGGATGCTCGCCTGCCGCGCCGGCGATGTGGCTTGCGCCGTAGGGGGTGCCCCCGCCGGTCGTCGACATGAGCTCGGGCTGTGTATAGGGCAGGCCCACGATCACCATGCCGTGATGGAGAAGCGGCAGCAGCATTGAGATCAGCGTCGTTTCCTGCCCGCCGTGCGGGCTTGCGGTGGAGGTGAAGACCGCGGCAGGTTTACCGGAGAGCGTGCCCTTCAGCCACAGCTCGCCCGTGGAGTCCCAGAAGTACTTCATGGGCGCCGCCATGTTGCCGAATCGGGTGGGAGAGCCGAGCGCGATACCGGCGCATTCGAAAAGGTCCTTGTGCTCGGCATACGGCGCGCCCGCAGGGGGCACGGCGGGAGCCACTGCTTCCGACACGCTGGAGACCTTGGGGACGGTACGCACACGCGCTGCGCATCCCTCGACCTGTTCCACACCGCGCGCGACCAACTGCGCCATTTCCTTCACGGCGCCGGTGTGGCTGTAGTAGAGAACGAGGATCTCGTGCATGGCCGCGGGCGGAGACGCCGGCAGGTATTATATAGCCCGGTTGATCCACCACGGAGCGGGAGACTTGGCCCGGAATGCACCATCCCTCATCGAGTTCGTGCGCATCGTTGCGCGGCGGTTCATCGAGGTGCGTTGCCTGCAGATCGCCTCGAGCCTCACCTACACGACGCTCCTGGCCATCGTGCCCATTGTCACGGTGGCGCTCATCCTGATTTCCGCGTTCCCCGTGTTTCGCGAGCTGATGGATCATGTTCACCAGTTCCTGGTGAAGAACATGCTGCCCGAATCGGCGGGCGCGATCGCGGGCTATGCCGAGCAGTTCACGCGCAACGTCGGCCGGTTGACCGCGGTGGGGCTCTTCTTCCTGTTTGTCACTGCGATGATCGTGCTCCTGACGATCGACAAGGCGTTCAATCAGATCTGGGGCGTCCCGCGGCCGCGGCCGCTCACCCAGCGCGTGTTCATCTATTGGGCCCTGCTGACCGTGGGGCCCGTGCTGATCGGCGCGAGCCTTTCGCTTACCTCATGGGTGGTGACGCTCTCGCTGGGTCTCGTGCGGGACGTGCCCTACGCGGGGCTGGTGCTGCTCAAGGTGGTGCCGATCCTGCTGACGGGCCTGGCATTCGCCCTGCTCTATGTCACGTTGCCCAACCGGCGCGTGCTGCTGCGCGATGCGCTCTCCGGCGGGTTCCTGGCCGCCCTGCTGTTCGAGGGGATGAAGCAGGGCTTCGCAACCTACGTCACCAGTTTCCCGACCTACACCATCGTCTACGGCGCGTTCGCGAGCGTTCCGATCTTTCTGCTCTGGGTCTATCTCTCGTGGCTGGTGGTCCTGCTGGGCGCGGTCGTCACGGCGGTGATGCCGGAGTGGCGCGAGCGGGCCTCCCAGGTCGAGCCGGTGCCCGGCTCCCAGTTTCTGGACGCGCTGCAGATTCTGCGCCTGCTGTGGGAAGCCCACCACGCCGGCGGGATCGTCACGGTGCACGAGCTGCACCGCGTCATCAAGCTGCCGATTGATCGAATCGAGGCGACTCTCGATGCGATGAGCCGCGCGCGGTGGGTGGGGCGTGTCGCGCGCGGCTGGGTGCTCACAAGGGATGCGGGAGAGGTTTCCGTCGCCGACGTCTATCACCTGTTCGTGTTCCGCACCGGCGCTCGCATCGCCGCGCGCCAATCGGGACAGGAGCTCGACCGGCTTGCCCTCGAGCTGGCGGGCGGAATCGACGAGAACCTGCAGATGCCGCTGGAGAAGTTCTTCCGCAAGGCGGCGGCGGACTGAGTGTAGAACCTGATCAGCCTTCGTGGGGCTTGGGCTGCGTGCTGTCGGCTGACCGCGTCGAATAGTTCCAGTCGCGCTGCCAGGCGCGCTCCACCAGGTTCGGATATCCGGACTGCCCGAGGCTGCCGTTGTAGCGCCCGAGCGCGCGGTAGAGGTTGCCCTTCTCCATATCGAGGTAGTGGCGCAGGATCACGCAGCCGTAGCGGAGATTCGTCCGCAGGTGGAAGAGATTGTGATCCGGGCTGCCGATCAGTCTGCGCCAGAACGGCATGACCTGCATGAAGCCGCGGGCGCCGACGCGCGAGATCGCGTACTTGCGGAAGTTGCTCTCCACCTGTATCACGCCCAGCACGAGCTGCGGGTCGAGGCCCGCGCGCTTGGCTTCGTAGTGCACGCTGACGAGGAACGCCTCCCGCATGTACTGATCGGGCATGCGGTCCTCGAGCCGCTTCGACATTTCGGCGAGCCAGCGCCGCGCCTGTGCTTCGGTGTCGAATGCGAGATAGGGGACCGCGTGGTCGGCAACGGACTTGTGGAGCACCGCCTGCACGCTCGCCGAGAGCGGCTCGTACTCCTGCCCGCCGGCACGGATCCCGGCCGGGGCGCCCGCCAGCAGCGCAGCGCAAATCCAGAGCGTCGCGTGAACTATGCCTCGCACACTCTTGATTTTACGTAATTTACGGCGTCTTGCAAGGCAATAGTTGTCGCTTTGGCATCACGGCGCCCCTGGTACTCGAGCTCACCGCTCTTCAGCCCGCGCTCGCCCACGACGACCCGGTGCGGGATGCCGATCAGCTCGAGATCGGCAAACATCACGCCGGGGCGCTCGTCGCGGTCATCGAGCAGGACATCGATGCCCGCGTCCCGCAGCTCGCGATAGAGCCGCTCGGCGGTCTCGCGCACCTGCGTGCTCTTGCCGAAACCGATCGGCGCCACGGCGAGCTCGAAGGGCGCGATGGCGCGCGGAAAGATGATGCCGCGCGCATCGTGGTTCTGCTCGATGGCGGCGGCGGCGATGCGGCTCACCCCGATCCCGTAGCAGCCCATCTCCATGATCCTCGATGCGCCATCCTCGGCGAGAAACTCGAGCTTCATCGCGCTCGAGTACTTCGACCGCAGCTGGAAGATGTGCCCGACCTCGATGCCGCGGCAGATCTCGAGGCGGCCTTTGCCGTCGGGACCCGGATCGCCGGCCACGACGTTGCGGATATCCGCGAACACCGGCTCCGGGAAGTCCCGCCCGATGTTGGTGCCGGTGTAGTGATGGTCGTCCACGTTCGCGCCCACGACGAAGTCCGCCATGACGCCCACCGCGCGGTCGGCGATGACCGTTCCGCGGAAACCGATCGGTCCGATCGACCCGGGGTCCGCGCCGAACGCCTGCCGGATGGCCTCGGCCGCAGCGAAGGCAACCGGCGCCTTGACCGGCCCGAGCTTGCCGGCCTTGACGAGGTTCAGCTGATGGTCGCCGCGCACCATCATCAGCACCGGC
>DASPGR010000027.1:0-5273 GCA_035620515.1 Burkholderiales bacterium
TCGATCCTCAGGTTCGTGATGCAATGCTCGAGATTGGCGGCAATGGCGGCCTCATCGAGTCCGCCCTCGGCGATGAAATTGGTGGGCAGCGCGGTCCACACGCCCTTCAAGACGGTCTTTGCGTATTCCTTGGCTTCATGCTTTCGATATTTCATGGGATGCTCCGCGGCGATCGGGTCACTGGCGAATCAGGATAGCACGCTTTCGCCCGCTCTCAGAACGACGATCCCGCTTGCTTGAGAAAATCAATCTCCTCCGGGGTCGACGGGCGTCCGAGCGCGGCGTTGCGGTGCGGAAAACGCCCGAAGCGCTCGATCACGTCGCGGTGGCGCCGCGCGTAGTCAAGGAAGCTCGCGTAATCCGTGCGCCAGCGGTCGGCTACCGCTGCCGCGAGCCGCTCGTAGCATTCCACCGAGAGCGCCTGCAGCGCCGGGTCCTCGGCATGCTCGAGCGGCAGGTAGAAAAAGGAGCGTTGCACGGGCGCAAGTTCCCGATCGATGCCGTCGTCGATCCCGGCAAGCGTCAGCTTCTGCGCTGGCGGATCCTGGGCAAAGGCCTGCGCCGTTCCGCGGTAGATGTGACGCGAGAACTGGTCGAGGATGACGATCAGCGCAAGGCGCCCGCGCACCGTCGCGGTCCATTCGTCGAGAGCACCGCGGCTCGCCCGCTCGTGGAGCCCGCCGAATCGGTTGCGAATCTCGTCGTCGTGCTGCGTGCCGCTCTTGAACCACATCTTGCGCCGGGTGGGGTCGATCGCGCCGTCGGGCCCGCAGTCTCCGAACCAGAAGCCCAGCACGCTCTCGATTTCGTCGGCCGCCATCAGGATATTCCGCGCGGTGCCGGCACGCCGTCGAAGAACTCGACGGCTCCTGTCTCCAGCGAGTACTCGGCCCCGACGACGAGAAGGCCGTCGTCGAAGATCAGCCGCTCGAGGACATTCGATCCATGTCGCAGATGATTCGCGGAAACGCGGATGTTGGCCCGCACGGCGTGCCGGGCGAGGGCCACCTCATCGCGCCTCAACTCCGTGTCCAGCAGCGCTTCCACAGCGGGCCGTATGCAATGGACAATGAAGCGCAGGTTCCTCGACTGGTTTTCCGTCGGCCGCTGAAGCTCGTTCAGCGTCGCTTCGACGGCCCCGCACCGGGTGTGGCCGAGGACCACGACAAGGCGCGTGCCGAACTGCTCTGCCGCGAACTCGACGCTGCCGATCTGGGAAGGGGCGACGATGTTTCCCGCGACCCGAATGACGAACAGGTCGCCCAGGCCCTGGTCAAAGACGATCTCCGCCGGCACCCGCGAATCGGAGCATCCCAGTACGACGGCAAACGGTTTCTGTCCGGCCACGAGCTCGCCGCGGCGCGTCTGGCTGACGAGCGTGTCGATGCTGCGAACGCCGGACATGAAGCGGCGGTTGCCCTCCCGCAGGCGTTCGAGCGCGTCCAGTGCCGGAATCATCGGTCTCCTTTACCCCGGCCCCATCCGGCTAGCGCAGGCGCAAGGTACGGAAGCGCTCGTAGCCCGCTTTGGGCCGGCCGTCGCGGTAGCGCAGCCCGACCGTGTTGAGATTTGCATCGAATGAGCCGATCTGCACGTCGTGCAGGAGCGCCCATTCGAGCCCCACGAGGTTGATACCCTTGAGCAGACCCGGAAGGCGTTCGATGAAAGCAACCTGCTCGGCTTCGTTTCCGGTGCCCGACGTGGGCCAGCCCGCCTCCATGATCATCACCGGTTCGCGCGGCTGGATGTGGCGGAATATCCAGGTGTAGTAGTCGGGCGGGAGACGGGCCGGGTTCTCATGGAAAGGGGACGGATAGGTCGTGAGGCCGACCAGGTCGAGTTCCGGGCGGAAGACATGGATCAGCTTCGAGTGGTCCGCGATCCGGTCAGGCGCCCGCGCATCGAGGATGCGCATCCATTCCCACTGGAACGAGACGAAAACCGTGGTCGCCGGAGAGATTTTCTTGACCGCGCGATAGGCCTCCTTGTACAGGCTGACGAAGTGCAGGTACTCGGCCAGTCTTTGGATCCCCAGCAGATTGATTTCCGTCGCAAGGCACAGATACGGCGGCTTAAGCTCGGCGAGACTCGCTGCGGCCTTGATGTAGGACGAGCGGATGACCGGGTTGGAAAACGAAACGTTGCCACCCGCCTGCCTGCGCAGCGCTGCCGGCAGATCGAGCTCCTTGCGGCCCTGGTCGAGTGTCGTCGGGCTCAATCCCACGATTGCCACAAGCCGGGACTTGGCGGCCTTGGCGAGCATCGTCTTGACGACATCGCGATCGAGCTCGCCCCACTGGTAGATGAATACCGCGTGCCGTCCCAGCTCGCGCGCGAGGCGAAAAGACTCATCGACGTCCGCCATGGTGTGATTGGGGAAATTGCGCGGCGTCAGAGCAACGCCGCGCGGCGCCTGCGCCAACACGTCGGCGGTCACCGCGAGGCAGCCGAGGGCAAGCAGGACCACCGTCAGCAATCGGTTCGCTGCGCTCACTGCTGTCGCGTGTCTCCAAAGAGGCGCAGAGGCATCCCTCAATCCGTCAGGACGACAACATGCTCGCCCGCGAGACCCAGCACGACCTGCGTGTCGGTCGAGAACGAGGGCTGGTTCGGTTTGTGCGCATCATCGACGAGAATCACGCTTTCATCAACGGCCACCGAATATCGGATCAGGTTCCCGAGGAATTCCCGGTGCCGAATGACGCCGCGCATGTTCACGCCCGGCCCGGAGTGAGCCGTTTCGGCCAGCCGAATGGTGACGCTCTGGGGCCGGAACATGATGTTGGCAGAGCCGCTGCCTGGACGATCAGGGACCTGAGACGCGCTCAGGGGAACCGCAATTCCGCTTTTCGTTTGAAACACCGTCCTGCCGTCGTCGTGGGCCAATCGTCCTTCGAGAATGTTCGCTATTCCCAGGAAACCTGCCACGAACCGGTTGGCGGGGCGGTCGTAGAGCTCGGCCGGAGTGCCCACCTGCTGCACGACACCGTCGTTCATCACGGCGATACGATCTGCGGTCGTGTTCGCTTCCTCCTGGTCGTGGGTCACGAAAATCGTTGTCAGCGCCAGCTTGCGCTGCAGTTCCAGCAGCTCCTGGCGCATTTGGACGCGCAACTTGGCGTCCAGGTTTGACAGCGGCTCATCGAGCAGCAGTACCTGCGGCTCGACGACGATCGTGCGGGCGAGCGCCACGCGCTGCTGCTGCCCGCCCGAGAGCTGCGAGGGGCGGCGCTCGGCCAGCTCCCGGAGGCCCACCAGCTCAAGCACCGCATCCACGCGGCGCCGGATCTCCGCCTTCGGCAGGCGGCGCTCTTCGAGCCCGAACGCGACATTGCTGCGCACGGTCATGTGCGGCCACAGCGCGTAGCTCTGGAATACCATCCCGACGTCGCGTTCCCAGGGCGGCAGCTCGGTCACGTCGTGGCCGCCGATCAGCACGCGCCCCGACTGGGCGCGTCCGAAGCCGGCGATGAGGCGCAAGAGCGTCGTCTTGCCGCAGCCCGACGGGCCGAGGAAGGTGAAGAACTCTCCTCGCTCGATCTCGAGCGAGACGTCCTTCAGCACATGGTTCTTGCCGTAGGAGACGTTGACATCCTTTATGCTGACGCCCGCTGCCTGCTCGCGCGCCTTGCCGTTCCGTTGCGTCATGTCCGAACCCCTAATACTCATCTGCCATGCCGCGCGCTTTCTGACCGCGCTCGATGATCCGGTGTGACAGGTAGGTCGCAACCCCCACGATCACGACCGCGATGATGCCGAGCGCGGCGCCCGGACCCCTGCCGGCGGCAGTCTGCATGAATATGTAGAGGCCGTACGCCAGGGGGGCGTCCGATTCCCTCGAGACGAGCATGATCGTCGCCGACAGCTCCACCGCCGCGGTGGCGAAGCTAGTCACGAAGCCCGCCACGATGCCGCCCACCATGAGCGGCACGACGATGCGGCGCACGGTTCGCAGTTTCCCCGCACCAAGGTTCTCCGCTGCCTCCTCGAGCGCGACACTCAGTTGCTGCAACGCGGCCGTGCAGGCGCGCAACGCGTAGGGCAGCCGCCGCACCGAAAGCGCGATCACCAGCATCACCCACCAGGTGGCGAGCGGCTGCCCGCTCCACGGCAGCTGCATTCCGTAGAACGTCCGCAGATAGCCGATGCCAAGCACGACTCCGGGCACCGCCAGCGCCGCCATCGCCGTGTAGTCGAGCCATTGGCGCCCGACGATCTTCGTGCGCAGGACGAGGTAGGCGATGGCCGTGCCGATGACGACATCGATGAGCGCCGCGAGGGAGGCGTAGAGCACGGTGTTGGTGATGAATTGCCGGGAGTTCTCGAAAACCTCCACGTAATGGCGGGTCGTGAAGGCGTCGGGCAGCACGCTGTACGACCAGATGGTGCCAAAGGAAAGCAGTGTAAGCCCGATATGCGGTGAGAGCACGAGGAGCAGGATCAGGATGATCACGCCGTAGGACAAGACGGCCTCCCACGGTCTCATCCGTCTTTTGGCCAGACCGCCGCCGCCGCGCTGCTCGGTTCCGTAGTCCTTGCCGCGCAGCGCCAATGCCGCCACCCACATCGCGAGCAGCGAAAATGCCACCAGGATCACGGAAATGACGTAGCCCATGGGGTCAGTGATGCCAATGGAGGATATCCGGAGATAGGCCTGCGGTGCGAGGAGCGTGTTGACGTTGAGCAGAAGCGGCGTGCCGAGATCGTCGAAGACCTTGATGAAGACGAGCGAGGCGCCCGCGACGTAGCCGGGCATCGCGAGCGGAAACACAATGCGGCGGAAGAGGCGCAGTCCCGATGCGCCGAGGTTCTGCGCCGACTCCTCCATGGCACGGTCGATGTTGTTCAAACTCGCCGAGAGGTTGATCAAGATGAACGGAAAGTAGTGGATGCTCTCGACGAAGATGACGCCGTTCAGCCCCTCCATGAACGGCACGTTGATCCCGAACCAGTCCGCGAGCAGCAGGTTGACGCTGCCGTTAGTGCCGAAGAGGAGCTGCATCGCCACCGCCCCGATGAAAGGCGGCATGATGAGCGGGATGATGCCCAGCGTTTGCACGATGATGGCGCCGCGGAACTCGAAGCGCGTCGTGAAGTAGGCGAGCGGCATTGCGAATATCGTCGCGATAACAACCGACATCGCGGCCACATAAAGCGAGTTCCAGAAGGCTTCCCGGAAGAGCGACGTGTTGAAGAAATCCTGGAAATTGACGAGCGTGAAGGCGCCCGTCGCCGGCGCCTGAAAGGCGACGAATATGACCTGCACGATGGGG
>DASPGR010000028.1:0-24817 GCA_035620515.1 Burkholderiales bacterium
GGCGCCGACGGCGAAGGCGACGGACTGGGCGCAGATCGTCGGCCTCTACGACGTTCTTGCGCGCGTGGAGCCCTCACCGGTGGTTGAACTTAACCGCGCCGTGGCCGTGGCCATGCGCGATGGGCCCGAGGCGGGGCTCGCCCTTGTTGACGCCATCCTTGCGCGCGGCGATCTCGCCGATTACCGCTTTGCGCATGCAGCGCGCGCGGACCTCTGCCGGCGGCTGGGAAAGACCACGGAGGCCAGGGCTTCCTACGAGCGCGCGCTCGCACTTACGCGCGGCGAGCCGGAGCGACGGTTCCTCGAACGGCGCTTGGCCGAGTTCGGCTCGAGCAAAATCAGCACCTAGCTCGCATCCTGTGCCGCGTTCGGGCTCAGAATCGCGCCACAGTTGTTACTCACGGTTCGCCGTCGCTGAAGGCTAACCTGTCGCTGGTCTATGAACGCAGTCGTTTCTTACAACCAGTGAAGGAGAAGGCAAATGGCGGATATTCTGCATAGAGTCGGAATCAAGTCGTCCCCAGATGAAGTCTATAAGGCATTAGCCACGCGCGACGGCCTGGCCGCCTGGTGGACGAACAACACGCAAGGGGAAAGCAAAGTCGGCGGAGCGCTCAAGTTCCGCTTCAGCGCGAACGGCTCCGAGATCGGCGGCTTCGACATGAAGGTTCTTGAGCTTCATCCCGCCAGGCGCGTCCTATGGCAAGTGGTCGACGGGCCACAAGAATGGATCGGCACCAAGATAAGCTTTGATCTCAAACAATCTGGTGACCATGCCATCGTCCTCTTTAAACACCAGGATTGGAGGGAGTCGGTCGAATTCATGCACCATTGCAGCACCAAGTGGGCGATTTATCTGATGAGCTTGAAGTCGCTTGTGGAAACCCGGAAAGGCAGTCCCAACCCGAACGACACCCATATCAGCGGCGACGGCCCGGACTGATACCTGAATGGGGCCGGGTTCGCTTTTCGGGAAAAGTGAACCCGACCCCCCTTTACCGCCAAGGTCTCATCAGGACAACAAAGATGATGTAGTGCGTCATCAGCAGCGCCGGAACCCAGAACGCAGGTATCCAGTAGGCGGGCCCCATGAACGTAGACGCCCCGTAGATCGTGGCCAGGCCTATGGCTGCGATCAGGTCTACGGTGCCTTCCACGTTGAAGATCCACACGAGCAGCCGCGCGCCGCGCCAGTTGCCGGCTACCGCGGGGATGGCGGCCAGGGCGAGCAGCGCGGCAAGCAAGTCGCCGAACGCCGCCGGATAGGAAAACTGCGCAGGCATCCCGGGGTAGGTGGCGCCAGCCGCCAGGAACATCAGCCCGAGGTGCCGAAACGAGTGCAGCAGCAGTATCGGCAGCAGCACGGTCCGCGACTGGAGCTTGTCCAGGTTGGGCAGGAGGTAGAGCCGCGCCGCAATCCAGAAGATCAGCGTGCTGAACGCAAGGTTGATGGTGAGCATGTTCATGCGGCCCCCATTTAGTCCGGGATCTCGGGATCGACCAGGTTTGCGAGCTGCATGAGCGACTCCTGCCAGCCGAGGTAGCAGGCCTCAGCGGGAATGACGTCGGGCACGCCTTCCTGCACGACGGTTAACTCCGTCCCGCACGATACTTTCTTCAGGGTCACAGTCACCTTCATTTCGTCGGGCAAATTCGGGTCGTCGAATTTGTCGGTGTAGCGGATGAGCTCGTTCGGCTTCAGCTCGAGATATTTCCCCCCGAACGAGTGGCTCTTCCCGGTGGTGAAGTTGGTAAACGACGCCTTGTGCGTGCCGCCGACCTTGGCATCGACGTGATGAACCTTGCACGTGAAGCCGTACGGCGGAAGCCACTTGGCCATGGCGTCTGAGTCCAGAAACGCCTTGTAGACGCGCTGGGGCGGTGCTTTGAGAACGCGATGAAGACGGATGGTGCTCGGCATGACTCTCTCCTTTTGTTGGTGCATCACCCCCTAGTCGACCAGGACCCGGCCAAATCGACAGACGTGCAAGCGGAAGCGCAGTGACGAAAAGCCGCTGTCGGCTCGATCTTGCTGCACGAGATCAAAGTCCCGCTTATGAAATTGATGACAACAATTCATTGGACTTATCAGTTGCGGAGTTCGAGAATCCCGCGCTTGAAACTGGTGCGGACCGCGATTAACCGATCTGTACGCATATGAGTGAACATGAATTTCCACGCCGCGCTGCAGGCGAAGCCAGAGCGGGCGGCCTCGTTCAGCGATTCCGGCGGTGGTGGCGATCGGGGGATGCCGATACGCGGTATCTCGCCGAAGCAGTGGATCTCGCGGATCTGGAGCGGCGCATGCGGGTGCTCGAGCGCGCGAGCGGCGGTCCGGCATTCGTGACGTTCAACCACTAGCATCCACGTCGTCTCTTGAGTTCCCACACACGCTGCCGCAACTTCGCGGAGATGCCGGTGTTTCTGCCCGGCGCACCCGCGATTGCCCGGTGTTAGGCCGCAGGGGCCCGGGCATGACATCCTTCTTCGCGTTCCTGCATCACATTGCCGCGTTTGCGCTTGTGGCCGCATTGGTGCTGGAACTCGTCGCGATCAAGGACGAACTGAGCGTGCGCAATGCGCGCAGATTGCTGATCGCCGACACGGTCTATGGCGCCTCGGCAACCCTCGTATTGATTGTCGGCCTGCTTCGCGTCTTCTACTTCGAGAAGGGTGCTTCATACTACTTTCACAGCGCACCCTTCATCGCGAAGCTCGCGACTTTCGGCCTCGTCGCACTGCTTTCCGCTTACCCAACGCTCACGTTCCTCTCGTGGCGAGCGCGTCTCAAGCGGGGAGAGGCGCCGAGCCTGGCACCCTCCCGGTTGCGCGCGATTCGCGCCATCGTTCACCTGGAGCTGGCCGGTATTGCCGTGATCATCCTCTGCGCGGCGCTAATGGCTCGCGGGGTCGGCTACTTTGGGGCCTGACGGGACGATCTCCGTCCGATGTTCATTGCACTGTGACTCCGGCCGCCTTCCACACCTTGCGGCGCGTTGCGATTTCTACCTGGATCAGCTCTTTGAAAGCGTCGGGGGTGCTCGACTTGGCCGTGGCGCCCCGTTTCACGATCTCCCTCGCAACCTCGGGTAGCGCGAGTATTTGGCCGACATCCCTGGAGACTCGATGGACGATTACGCGGGGCGTCTTGCCCGGTGCCAGCAAACCGCCCCAGCCCCGGTACTCGAAACCGGGCAACGCCGCCTCGTCGATCGTAGGCACCTTCGGCAGGGGCAGCGCGCGTTCGCGGGTGGTCACTGCCAATGCGACCAGCTTTCCGCTTCCGATCAGGGGCACGGCCGCAAGGACCGGCGACATGAAAAATTCGACGCGACCCGACATGGTGTCCGTGAGCGCCTGGGGCGAGCCCCGGTAGGGCACATGCACGGCATTGATGCCGGCCGTAAGCTTGAACAGTTCTGCGCTGTAGTGGCTGCCACTGCCCAGGCCCGCAGAGGCAAAGTTGATCTGCCGGGATTCGTGCCTCGCGAGGTCGATCAATTCCTTTACCGAGCTCACGCCAAGGTTCGGGGAGACCACCAGGACGAGCGGTGTGGTCAGGATCAGGCTGACGCCGGCAAAGTTCTCGACGGGGTCATAGGGCAACTTCGACTTGAGCGCGGCGCTCCCCGAAAAGCTGGAACTGACGACCATGAGCGTGTGGCCGTCCGGTTCAGCCGCGGCGACGATATCGGCCGCTACGATTCCACCGGCGCCCGGACGATTGTCGATGACGACCGGCTGGCCCCACCGTTCCGCAAGCCTGGGCCCGATAAGGCGCGCGATGATATCGGTCGAGCTGCCTGGAGTAAAAGGCACGACCAGGCGCACCGGTTTCGCCGGGAAGGCGCGAACCGGGGAGCCCGTGTCGGCGCCCGCGCCGGAGACACAGCCCGCGGCAGCGAGGACGAGCAGCAATGGCAAGAGAGCCTTCTTCATGCGGCCTTCCATTTGAGGGGCAAAACGCACCCCCGAATGCGGCGCCCGTGGCAATGCGGTACAGGCAAGTGTAGCCCCATTACGCCGTGAGATCTTCGCCTGCTGACGCCTAGCCCGGCGCGCCGCGCTCGATACATAGTCGAGTCGAGCGGTGCGAATTCGACATTGAGGGGGGCGTACTCCGGGGGATCGCATGCGGCGTAAACGCAAACAAGCGGCAAGGGCCGCCATCTTTCTGCCGCCGGGAGCGGGTCGTCGATATCCCATGGGACGAATCAGCGCCGTCTTCACGACGGACAGGGAAGAGGCCGGCGGCGCCTGCTTTGGAGGTGGGACGCATGAGAGCTTGGGGTTAACCGCAGCTCCAGGTAGAACCGGCACGGTGGCGATGACCGTCATTTATCAAGGCCTCGGGACTAAAGAGGAGAAATGGGCATGAAGAAGAGCGGGTCGCAGAAAAGCAAGTCTCCCTCTCAGCTGATAGACGCGAGAATCAAGGAGCTAGGCGACTGGCGGGGCAAGATGCTCAGCCGGCTCCGTACCATGGTCAAGGAAGCCGATCCCGCAGTCGTCGAGGAGTGGAAGTGGAGAGGGGTTCCGGTGTGGTCGCACGACGGATTGATCTGCACAGGCGAGACTTACAAAAACGTCGTGAAGATGACCTTCGCCAAAGGAGCGGCTCTGAAGGATCCTTCGGGCCTCTTCAACTCCAGTCTTGACGGGAACACAAGGCGTGCTATCGACTTCCGCGAGGGCGAGAAGGTAGACGAGGAAGCGCTGAAGACTCTCGTTCGCGCCGCCGTGACCCTGAACAAGTCTAGAGCCCGAAGCTAATCTACGGAATGCGCAAAGGCCGCATGACCCGCCTTTCCGAACGTCCGAGACGGGTCGGACGCGGACGTTTCGGCCACACGCGGATGTCCTGAGGAATAATGAAACCCCCACCGAAGCGAGCGTGCGGTCGGTGACTCGCGATCGCGATTGGACAATGGCTTACATGTCAGCGCCGACTAGTTCGCGACGTCGTCTCGTCGCTCGTTCTGGTGCGCCGCAATCCCAATGTATGGGCTAATTCGTCGAAACCAGACATAGACCGCCGGACAATATGGGAGTGCATTGACCTATCGTAGGTGCGCTCTCTCATTGTCTGCCACGTAATGCTTTCGCGGAGCTCATCATAAACACCGCGCTGCAACATCGCGCAGCGCTTACATCTTCTCCAGGGCGAAAACGACTGCACATCAAACGCTTCCCCCATGACCCATTGATGTTTGAGAAGACACCGCATGACCGATTCGACCCGAAAGCAGATTGACACAGACCATTACAGTGATAGCAGAACGTGTCAGCACTATGACGACACGACGGCGTCGTTTGTTCCCGCTGCCATAATGAGCTCAGGATTATCTATTGAGCGTCGGCGCGAGCGGTAAGGTCCGATTTCGGCCAAGGGCGGACATTTCCCCGATAGGGACAGGCTTGACTTGCTTTGAAGTGGGCCCGGTTGTCTTGTCGCTTCAGGCGGCCCGATAATATCCGGCACTTCTGCCAACCATTGGAAGTCAGACGACATCAGATATGACCGACGCCATTTCAATCGCAAATGCCGAACACTACGGGTGGGGCGACGGCTGTGATGGTTGGCACCTTCTCCAGGATCCCCGATTGAGCGTGATCCACGAGCGGGTCCCTGTCGGGAAGGGCGAGGTCTCGCACTATCACAGCGTAGCGCAGCAGTTCTTCTTCATTATCTCTGGGCGCGCCAGCGTGGAACTCGACGGTCGGCTCATTCATCTCACACCCGGCGAAGGTTTGCACGTCGCTCCCGGAAGGACGCACAAGTTCCGGAACGCTGGCGATACAGCGGTTGAATTCCTCGTAATTTCGTCGCCGACGAGCCGAGGCGATCGCAAGGATGTCGTCTAACCCCTCGGTCAACGCGGACGCGCGCGACGTGCCGGCGCATGCGGGTGGCGGTGGCGCGCGCGCCGGTTACCGGGCACGTTAGGTGTCACGGGGCGGCGGGCCGAGAGAGACTTTCATGGCGCATCACCAGAAATTCATAGCCGGTGCAATAGCGATTAACACCGGGATCGTTGTTGTTGAGGCCGGCGCAGGGTTTCAGGCCAACAGCCTCAGTTTAGTCATGGACAGCGTCCATAACTTCGCCGACGAACTGGCTTTAATCTTTCTATACCTTGCCTACATTGCATCGACGGGGCTTTCGCGCAACATGCAAAGGTCGGCCAACTTTCTGAATTCGGTGGGCTTGATCGCAATGAGCGGGCTGCTGCTTTGGCACGCGGCATTCCGAGTCTTTGAGCCGCAACCTGTATTGGGTTGGGTTCCTGCAGTCGTCGGCCTTGCTGCCGCCGGGGCGAACTGGGGAGTGGCACGCCTGCTAGTGCAACCGAGTAAGGTCAACCCCGCCGTACGCCTCGCCTACATGCACAACCTCGGCGATGTATACGTCTCTCTTGTCCCGGTGGCCGCAGGTGTGCTCGTGACCATCTCAGGCAACGCCATTTTTGACCCTCTTATTGCCTCGCTCATCGCAATCTGGATTCTCTGGTCAACATTTCGAGAGGTTGCAGGCTCGCGCGAAGAACTCGTCTGGCCAGAGAAAATCGTCTGTGGCCATGCGACCGAATCGCGCACGTGACACCTATCCCCGCGCTCCACACTGACGCGCGAGGCGCGTCGCCGTCTCGCGCGCAGGTGAGCGCGACACGTTAGGGTGCACAAAGAAAAATCAGCTTGAAATATGAAAGTCAAACGCATCATGTCCAACACGGCGACATCAGACCTCAACAGGGCGAAAGCCTTCTACGGGGACATATTGGGCCTTGAACTGCTCATGGATCACGGTTGGTTTCAAACGTACGGCTCAGATGCAAAGATGACGGTTCAGGTGAGTTTTGGGTTCGAGGGTGGCTCAGGAACTCCCGTGCCCGATTTATCCATCGAAGTCGATGATATCCAAGCTGCATTAGCACGGTTCAAAGAGGCGAACGTGCCTATTGAGTATGGGCCTGTAAGCGAGCCCTGGGGTGCACGGAGATTCTACGTCCGCGACCCTTTCGGAAAGCTCATCAACATCATGCAACATGAGTGAATGAATGCACCCTGACAAGGCGCTGCAGCCGCGCGCCAAAGGGCGCGGCTGAGCGTCGGCGTTGGGCGTCCGGGAAGCAATTCACACCTGTCACAATTCCGAGTGGCGCGTGCCACTCTCGCTTGACCGGTATTGTGCATTGAAAGCGCGCGGGGGGATGTTGATCGCCGCGACGCCGAGAATGATCGCGGTTAGCCCGATACCGATCGCGAAGGTGATTTGTTCGCCAAGCACGAAGATCCCGAGCAAGATGCTCACACCCGCTCGAAGGTAGCTCTGACTGGCCACGCCCATTGATCCAATGGTTCTGACCAAGCGGAAGTAAAGAAGCAGCGCGACGCCCGTAGATAGTAGCCCCAGAACCACGGCCGCGACGACCGAGTGTGCCGACGGGTTCAGCGTCCAAGGTTTATCAGCAACCAGGCACAACGGCCCGAGACAAGCCGTCGCCCAGATCATGGTGCCAGCTGCGGTGACGGTCGGGGAAATCGAGGAGAACCGCTTTCCGTAGATCGCTGCGAACGCGTAGAGAAGCGCGCCCAACAGGACGGCCAGTTGACCCGCGATCTGTTGCCCCAGCCCGCGCAACGCGTCCAGCCCCACAATCAACACCACCCCGACTACACCCAGCAATGCGCCGGTCAGTTTCCACGCGGTTACCGGCTCGTGCCGAGTAAACAGCAAGGTGATGAACAATACAAAGATCGGCGAGGTCGAGTTCAATACGCCCGCGAGTCCGCTGTCGACATGCTGTTGTCCCCAGGCCAGCACCGTCCATGACGCAATGCTGTTGAAGAATGCCTGGACGAGCAGCATGCGCCACGTACTCCAGTCCCTCGGGAATCGTGCCCCCTGGAACCACATGACAGCCAGAAGGAACACTGCAGCGAGGCTGACCCGCATCGCAATCAACGTAATGGGGGGGATGGTAGCCACCGCGATCTTGATCAGCAGGTACGACGATCCCCAAAGGGCTGCGAGCAGCCCCAGCAGTGGCAGTTCATAGAGGAGGTTCTCCTGTCCGTTTCCGGTAGTCGACATTGACGAGCTTCCGGCTATGCGATCTTGATACCATAGCGCGTTGCGGGACGACAATGGTTCGGGTAACATCGAACTATGAAAGAGGGCCCCAACATCGTTGGTATTGCCGCGCTAATCGGCGACCACGCCCGAGCGGAGATCCTCACGGCCTTGATGGCTGGCCAAGCGCTCACCGCAACCGAGCTCGCCGAGGTGGCGGGAGTAACGAAGCAGACGATCAGTTCGCACGTTGCGAGACTGCTCCAAGCGGGATTGGTCAGCGTGGCAAGTCAGGGGCGACACCGGTACTTCCGCCTCGCTGACGACGACGTGGCCCATCTTCTTGAAAGCCTCATGGGGGTGGCGTACCGGACCGGTGCGGTAAGGGTTCGCTCCAGTCCGCGGGAGCCGGCGCTGAGAAAGGCCCGCGTGTGCTACGACCATCTCGCGGGTGAGCTTGGTGTACTGATCTTCGACAGCCTCAAAAAAAGGCGGCTACTGATGCTCGTCGGGGACACGCCGAAACTCACCCGGCAAGGGCAGCGGTACTATGAGGAGTTCGGGATCGACGTGCAGGCGCTTGCCCGCGAACGACGCCCTTTGTGCCGAGCCTGCCTCGACTGGGGCATGCGCAGATACCATCTCGCCGGTGCGCTCGGGGCCGCGGTATTGCGGCAATGCCTGGAGCTTCATTGGGCCCGGCGGGAAAGTGCCTCACGCGTAGTGAGCTTTTCCGCTCACGGGGAGAAGGCGCTGCGTGAGCAATTCGGCATCCCGTCCACGTGAATGGGCGGACGTTAGGGCACAGCAAGATCAGGAGAGATCAAGCCATGGATCCGAAGCTGCCGTTTCGCAGTCTCAACCACACAGTGATCTTTGCGCGCCAAGTGCAGGTGATTCCGCACGCGGGTGAGCTCAAAGGTTAAGCGCCAACCGTCGCGGAGCGTGCATTCATGCGAATCGAAGGCAAGTGTCACTGTGGAAACATTCGCTACGTGTTGGATTGGCCAGGCGACGGAACCAATATCAAAATCAGGGCCTGCGGTTGCGCTTTCTGCACCAAGCACGGGGGAAGCTGGACCTCTCATCGTGACTCGGAGCTTGTCGCGGACGTTCGTGACGCGTCTTTCGTTTCGAAGTACAGGTTTGGGACGGGAACCGCTGACTTCTACGTTTGTACTCGTTGCGGCGTAGTACCTTTGGTGACCAGCGTGATCGAAGATCACTTATATGCAGTCGTCAACGTGAACACGTTCGAGGGCATGAACCCGTCCTCATTGGTCCGGACGGCGACCAACTTTGACGGCGAAGGGACCGGGGAGCGTCTTGAGCGTCGAAAGCGCAACTGGATTCGTACTGTACGCATCTTTGGCACCTAGCCGCAGTGTGGAAGGGACCGGCCAACAGCCGCAACGGGATAGGCGTGGTCTACGACAAAGGTCTCGCGAATCTGCTGGGTGTGCTCAAACCAAACTACGGACGGCGCCATCCTCGCCCCGGTTACGCTGGCGCGCGGATCGGTGGACGGCGTAGTGAGGAGTCAGAATTTGGCGGGATGCACCGGGGGCACTACCGGGCGCTTCGCAAGCGTGAGCAAAGCCTCGTAGACGATCTTCAATCCTGTCTCCAGCGGCTTGTCCTGGCGCCTGACGATGGCGAGCTGGCGCGTGAGCGCGGGCCGCAGGGGCCGCACATGTGTCCTGCCGTACACGAGAATGCCCTGCTTGCGCTCGAGCGGCAGGATGCCGACCCCGATGCCAGCGGCTACGAGCGTCTTGATCGCCTCGGTGTTGCCAAGCTCCATGATGGGCCTCATCTCGACTCCCGCGGCCTCGAACCAGCCGGCAATGATGCGGTAGGTCTGGCTGAGCCGCGTGTTGAGGATGAGGTTGCGCCCGGCCAGGTACTGCGGGATGGCGTATTTCGGAAGGTTGCGCTCCCCGCCGGGGAAAAAGGCCATCATCGGATCTTCGCGCAGCGGCTCGACCTCGATCGCAGGATTCTCCTTGACGGGCATGGTAACGACGCCGATGTCGAGCTCGTTCGCAAGAATCCGCGAGACGACATTCTCGGTCGTGCCAAGGGTGATCACGACCTCCAGATCCGGATAGTCGCGGCGCAGTTTCACAAGCATCGGGGGCAGGAGATAGGTGCAGACGGCTACTGACGTGCCGAGGCGCACCCGTCCCAGCCAGCCGTCGCGGTGGCGCCGCATCGCGGCGAGCGCCTGCTCTGCGTCCTGCGCGAGGCGCCGCGCGTGCTCGACCAGCTCCTCGCCGGCCGCGGTTGCGTAGGCACGCTTGCCCATGCGCTCAATGAGCCGCACGCCGATTCGTTTTTCGAGCTCACGGATTTGCAGGCTCACCGCGGGCTGGGTGAGTCGAAGCTTTTGCGCGGCGGCGGAGAAGCTGCCGAGCGCGACGATTTCCCGCAGGGCTTGAAGCTGGTCGAGGTTGAGGCTACGCACGGACAAGACAAAGACCGACTTATCAAATTCATGATAACAATTAATTGGACTAATTTATACGGTCGGTCCAGCATCTCCCGGTCACTATATCCAGACAGCCCGTCGCAATCGAGCGACGGCATAACCATGAGGCGAAGAGGTGGAATGCGGTATGTTGACTGACGAGCCCCTGCAAGCCCACTCCCGCGGACCCGGCACTCCACTGCCCGCTAAACGTGGCACCACCGTGCGTGTCACTGCCGGGTTCGAGGCGTCACCGGAGCATATATTTGACGGCTGGATCGATCCGGGCATCGCGGGCAAATGGCTGTTTGCGACGGCGTCGCGACCGTGCGCGCGGGTGGCGATCGACGCGCGCGTAGGCGGGGCATTCCGTTTCGTGGAGCGGCATGGCGGAGAGACTTTCGAGCACGCTGGCGTGTACGTTGAAATCGACCGCCCCCGGCGCCTGGTTTTCACGCTTTCCGACGGAAAGCGCTCGCGGGACGTGACGCGGGTAGAAGTCGGGATCGCTCCGCACGACGGCAACGGGTCCGAGCTCACTCTCTGTCACGAGAACGTGCCACCCGACCGCGCCCATCGCGTCGAGGCGCGCTGGACTGGCATGCTCTACGGCCTCGGTGTGATGCTCGACCTGTAACCGTCTCCTCTGCGCTCGTCCCGGCAACCGGGGCTTACACGCGTTGCACGGGGAACAAGCATGCCCTTCATCCACGTCAAGTCGCTTCCTTTCAGCACTTTCTTCGACACCTCTGCAGCGCTGGAGGGTGTCACCAGGGATTTTGCGAAGGCGACGGGCATTAGCCTCGAACACGTAACGGCGACCTGGGAGTTTCTTCCTCCGGGCCATTACGCCGTTGCCGGAAAGGCGGTCAGTCGCCAGCCGCGAGGGTCACACCCGCTACTGGTCGATCTCCTGGTCCCTGATTTCAATTCGGGCGCAAGGGTCAGGAGGATGCTCGGCGCGGTGGCTGCGAGCATCGCGAAGCGCGCAAATGTTCCTCCCGCGAACATTTTCATCAACGTCCAGCAAGCCCGCTCGGGCATGGTGTTCGACGCGGGCAAGATCGCAAAGTGGTCACGCCCACGCCACGGTTCTCGGAGCTCTGGCCGAAGCAAAGCCTCGAACGCCGCGCCGCGCTCGAGGCGGGTCGATGATGCGCAGGTGCGCTGACGCCCCCTGCGCATCGTGCGAGGGATGGGCAACCGACAAGGCCGCGTGAATTCCATTCAGTGTCAACAGGTTGCGGAAAATGCTCTCGAACTTCGCCCGGTTTGTCGATTCCGCGCAGTGCGGATCGACAAGGTAGTGAGCATCCCGCCGGTTGAAGGCTGTCTCAATCCGGGCGTGGACCCAGAGACCTGAAGGAGACGCGAGCATGAGATTCATGATCATCGTGAAGGCGACGAAGAACTCAGAGGCCGGCGCCATGGCGGACGAGAAGCTGGTAACGGACATGGCGACCTATCACGAGGAACTGCAGAAAGCCGGCATGCTGCTCGATGGCTCGGGACTCCAGCCGAGCTCGAAAGGCTGGCGTATCAAATACTCGAAGGGAAAGCGCACCGTAATGGACGGTCCATTTGCCGAGACCAAGGAGCTCGTCGCCGGCTACACCTTGATCCAGGCGAAGTCGCGCGAAGAGGCGCTCGAGTGGACGAAGCGCTTTCCCAATCCCGCAATCGGCGGCAAGGACGGAGAGATCGAGGTTCGCCAACTATTCGAACTGGAGGACTTCGAGCCTGCCCTCGGGATGAAGTCGGAAGCGGTCGAGCGCTTCCGCGAGATCGGTATCGGATCAAAAAGGTAACCCACGGGAGAAACACGTCATGGCGACAGTAAAACCAGTCCCGGATGGAATGCACACGGTAACGCCGCATCTGGTCTGCGCTGGCGCGGCCGATGCGATCGATTTCTACAAGAAGGCGTTCGGCGCGGTCGAAGAGGGACGTTTGCCGGGCCCGAACGGCAAGCTCATGCACGCGATGATCCGTATCGAAGGGTCCGCGGTGATGCTCGTCGATGAAATGCCCGAATGGGGCGCACTGGGACCGAAAGCGCTCAGGGGCTCGCCGGTCACCATTCACCTTTACGTCAAGGACGTGGACGGGTTCGCCGCGCGTGCCGTCGCCGCCGGCGCGAAAATCACGATGCCGGTCGCGGACCAGTTCTGGGGCGACCGCTACGGCCGGCTCGAGGACCCGTTCGGACACCACTGGTCGGTTGGCACCCACATCCGCGATGTCACCCCGGCAGAAATGCAGCAGGCCATGCAGAAGATGGCCGGCTGCCCGGGGGAGCGCGCGAAATGAAGTACCTGTGCCTGATCTGCGCCGAGAAGGTGATGGAGCAGATGACCGCCGAGGACGCCGAGCGGCACTACCGCGAATACGAAACCTACCTCGAGGAGATCCGCACGAGCGGTCATTATCTCGGCTGCAACCGCCTTTTGCCGCCTAATGCCGCCACGACGGTCAGAGTGCGCAACGGCAAGATCTCGACCACTGACGGTCCGTGGGTGGAGACCAAGGAGCAGCTGGGCGGCTATTTCCTGATCGAGGCGCGCGATCTCAACGAGGCGATCCGGATCGCCGCGCGCATACCCGGCGCGCGGATTGGCTGCGTCGAAGTGCGCCCGGTCGCGGAGGACGCGCGAACCCTCAGCATGTTCGAGAAGGGCGGCGTGAGCGTATGAGTGTCATGCAGGCGCCGCTGCAGATGAATAAGCTCGACATCGCGAAGCTCCAGCAGGCCTACGAACAGGGATGGGGAGAAGCCATGCTCAAGATCATCGGTATCATCGCAGCGGTTCTCATCGCCGGCGTTCTGATCCTCGCCGCCATGAAGCCCGACACCTTCCGTGTCGAGCGCTCGGCGAGCATCAAAGCGCCTCCGGAGAAGGTTTTTCCCCTCATCAATGATTTCAAGCAGTGGGGCGCATGGTCGCCCTGGGAGAAAAAGGACCCCGCCATGAAGCGCACCTTCGGCGCCAGCACGAGCGGAAAGGGCGCCATCTACGCGTGGGACGGCAACAAGGACGTCGGACAGGGCAGCATGGAGATCGCGGAATCCGTTCCCCCTTCCAGAATCGTGATCAAGCTCGACTTCTTGAAACCGTTCGAGGCGCACAATACGGTCGAGTTCACGCTGGTGCCCAGAGGTGGCGCGACCGACGTCAAATGGACCATGCAGGGCCCCACCCCCTACTTCGCGAAGATCATCCACGTATTCATCGATATGGACAAGATGGTCGGCAGCGACTTCGAAGCGGGCCTAGCCGCCATGAAGGCTGCTGCCGAGAAGTGACAACCGGCATTACCGGGAAGGGAGCAAGCGATGAAATACCTCTGCCTTGTGTATCTCGACGAGAAGCGGCTCGACGAGCTGCCCGATGAGGACTGCGTTGAATACGATACGGCGATCCGCAAGAGCGGCCATTGCATCGCCTCGGAGGCGCTCGAGTCCGTTTCGACAGCGACAACCGTTCGAGTGCGGGACGGCAAGACCTCGGTTACCGACGGGCCTTTCGCCGAAACCAAGGAGCAGCTTGCCGGCTTCTACATGATCGAGGCAAAGGACCTGAACGAAGCGATCCGCATCGCCTCGAAGATTCCACCAGCACGGGTCGGGAGCATCGAGGTTCGGCCGGTGCGGCCGATCCGGGAGACCGTAGCGGCAGTGCGTGGTGGTGAAGCGGTCGATCAACGCCGATAGATGCAGATTCTGAGAGGGAGCAACGATGGCACGGAAATCGAAAAAGCCGGCGGCCCGGAAGCGGGGCGTGAAGACTGGAAGACAGCGCGTTCTGGTTCTGGTCGCGACGCGCAAGGGTGCGTGGTTCTATCACGGTGACACGGCGCGCAAGTCCTGGCGCACCGACGGGCCGCATTTTCTCGGGCACAACGTGAGCCACGTCGTGCTCGACCGGCGCGACGGCAAAACGCTGCTCGCCGCGGCGAAGACCGGGCATCTCGGACCCACGATATTCCGCTCAACCGACCTGGGGAAGAGCTGGAAGGAAGCCGCGCGTCCGCCCGCCTTCGCGAAGGCCGCGGACGGCAGCGGCCGTTCGGTCGACCATACCTTCTGGCTCACGCCGGGACGCGAGCAGGATCGCGATGTCTGGTATGCGGGCACCTCACCGCAGGGTCTGTTCCGCTCGAGCGACGGCGGCGTCACGTGGGAGCCGTACTCGATCGTCAATGACGACCCGCAGTTCCGCGAGTGGATGGGCACCCAGCAGGACGGCACGCCGGACGGGCCGAAGCTGCATTCGATCATCATCGATCCGCGCAACGCCAGTCATCTGTACGTCGCGATGTCGGGCGGCGGCGTGCACGAATCAACCAACGGGGGGCGCTCCTGGAAGACACTCATCAAGGGAATGGACGTGGTGGAGGGATTCGGGTTCGATCCCGCCAAACCCACGTTCCACGACCCGCACTGCATCCGGTTGTGCGCGACCAACCCGGACCGGCTCTACCAGCAGAATCACTGCGGCATCTACCGGCTCGACCGCCCCTCGGATACCTGGGTGCGCGTCGGCAGGAGCATGCCGAAGGAGGTCGGCGACATCGGATTCCCTCTGGTGGTGCACCCTCGCGATGCGGACACCGCGTGGGTGTTCCCGATGGACGGCACGCAGGTCTGGCCGCGCACGAGCCCGGGCGGCAAACCCGCGGCCTACGTCACGCGCAACGCCGGCAAGTCCTGGCAGCGGCTCGACGCCGGATTCCCGAGGAGCCAGGCATGGTGGACGGTGAAGCGCCAGTGCATGGCGGCGGACGCATGCGACCCCCTCGCGCTCTACGTCGGCCACAGCGGTGGAGAGCTGTGGATGGGGCGCGACGAGGGCAAGCGCTGGTCGTGCATCGCGCGGCACCTGCCGGAAATCTACGCCGTCGAAACCGCGACACTTCCCTAGACCTCGTGACCAGTTGTGACCGGTCAACAGCGAATTGCATTGCCTAAACGGCCAGCGCAATGAAGGTGCTGATTCCCAGTGCATTGCGTTCGTACACGGAGGCGGGCGAAGCCGAAGCGAGTGGCGCCACGCTTGCGGCGCTACTGGTTGACCTGGAGCAGCAGTACCCCGGCATCCGCTTTCGCATGATCGACGAGCAGGACCGGATACGGCGTCACATCCGCGTCTTCGTCAACGGCGAGCAGGTGCGCGACCTCGCGCGGCCGCTGAACGGCACAGACGAGGTGATCATCGTACAGGCGCTTTCCGGGGGCTGACTTTCAAGGAGATTCACTATGAGCCGCTATGTAGATGGATTCGTGGTTCCCGTTCCGAAGAAGAATCTGCCGGCCTATCGCCGCATGGCGCAGACCGCGGGAAAGGTCTGGCGCGAGCACGGCGCGCTGGAGTATATCGAATGCCTCGCCGACGACGTAAAGTGGGGCAAGCGGACGTCCTTCCCCCGAAGCGTGAAGATGAAGAAGGGCGAAACGGTGGTATTCGCCTACATCGTGTACAAGTCGCGGGCCCAGCGCGATCGCGTGAACGCCAAGGTGATGAAAGACAAACGCCTCGCGCCGATGATGGACATGAAAGCGCTGCCCTTCGATGCGAAGCGCATGATCTGGGGCGGATTCAAGGTCCTCGTGGACCTTTAAAGGATGAGGGGTGAAGGATGAAGTTCAGGCGTTGGGAGACACGGTGAAATACCTGCTGTTGTGCTGCTTCAACGAGAAGCAGTGGAACGCAATTCCCGAGCCGCAGCGCGACGCGATCATGCGCGACTACGGCACGCTGCTGCAGAGCCTCGACAGGAGCGGTCAGCACCTGGCTACTGGCAAGCTGCAGCCGACGGCGACCGCCGCCACGGTTCGCAGCGGGAGCGGCAAGGCGGTCGTCAGCGACGGGCCATTCGCCGAGACCAAGGAGCAGCTCGGCGGCTATCACTTGATCGAGTGCAGGGATCTCGACGAGGCGATCTCCATCGCGAAGCGATTCCCGACACTTCCCTTCGGCGGCGCGGTCGAGGTGCGCGCGCTCGAAACCTAGAGGAGTCACCATGAAATACGTGTGTCTCGGGTACATCGAGCCGGGCAAGCTGGAGGGCATGGACGAGGGCGAGCGCAACGCCCTCGTGGACGCCTGCTTCGCTTACGACGACGTGCTGCGCAAGAACGGCCATTTCACCGGCGGCGAAGGGCTCCAGCCCCCAGGCAGCGCCGTAACCCTCCGCGCGCGGGGCGGCAAGGTGACAGTCACCGACGGCCCGTATGCCGAGACCAAGGAGCAGATCGGCGGGATCCTGATCCTGGAGGCGAATGATCTCAACCACGCCATCCAGATCATGTCGAAGCACCCCGGCGTGCGCGCGGGCCCGTTCGAGATCCGCCCGGCCGCGGATCTTTCCGGAATGATCCACGACAGCGAACGGCAGCGTGGAAAGCAATGAAATTTGAACAGGACGTTGACTATGAAGAGAACATACAAAGGCAGCTGCCACTGCGGCGCCGTCCGCTTCGAAGCCGATATCGATCTCGCCGCGGGCACGCTCAAGTGCAATTGCTCGACGACGCGCCGGTGAGTTACTTCAACATGCGGCACGACGACTTCAAGACGCCGCCGGCCGAGACCCGGCACCTTTGAGAAAGGAAGTACCCATGAGCGGCAACAGCGGACCCGGGTACAAGAGCAACCCGGAGCATCGCATCACGACGAAGCCGGCCGGCGGGCGGGTGCGCGTGACCTTCAACGGCGAGGTTATCGCCGAAAGCCGGGAAGCTGTCCGGATGGACGAAGGCAAGTACGCCGCCGTCTACTACTTTCCGCGCAAGGACGCGAAGATGGAGCGGTTTGTGCGCACAACGCATACCACCTATTGCCCCTTTAAGGGCCACGCGTCCTATTACACGCTTTCGTCCGGCGGCCGTAGCGCGGATAACGCGGTCTGGAGCTACGAGACGCCGTATGACGAGATGGGCGTCATCAAGGAGCTGCTCGCGTTCTACCCCAACAAGGTCGACTCGATCGTCGCCGAGCCGGGATGACGCGGGGCACGGTTTCTCCCGCCCGTGATGAATTCGTGACGTCGCGAGAGAGCCGGTCGATCGTGCCGACCATTTCCATCTCAAGACTCAACAAGACCTACGCCTCCGGCCTGCGGGCGCTGGTAGACGTCGACCTCGAGATCCGGAAAGGCGAGATCTTCGCGCTGCTCGGACCCAACGGCGCGGGCAAGACCACGCTCATCAGCATCGTGTGCGGGATCGTCACGCCGACCTCGGGGACGGTGCTGGTCGACGGCCGCGACATCCAGCGCGACTACCGCGTGACCCGTTCGAAGATTGGCCTCGTGCCACAGGAGCTGCACACCGACATGTTCGAGACCCCGTGGGGGACGGTCAGCTTCAGCCGGGGATTGTTCGGGCGCCCGCCGAGCGCCGCTCACCTCGAGAAGGTGCTGCGGAGCCTGTCGCTGTGGGAGAAGCGCCACGACAAGATCATGACGCTGTCGGGCGGCATGAAGCGGCGCGTGCTGATCGCCAAGGCGCTGGCGCACGAGCCCGAGATCCTGTTCCTCGACGAGCCGACGGCGGGCGTGGACGTGGAGCTGCGCCGCGACATGTGGAACCTGGTGCGCGCCCTGCGCGCGAGCGGCGTCACGATCATCCTGACCACGCACTACATCGACGAGGCGGAGGAGATGGCCGACCGCATCGGCGTGATCAGCAAGGGGCAGCTGATCGTGGTCGAGGAGAAGACCGCGCTGATGAAGAAGCTCGGCAAAAAGCAGCTCACGCTCCATCTGCAGGAGCCGATGGCGGAGATTCCCGCGGGCCTCGCGGACTGGCGCTTGCAGCTGAACGCCGGCGGAACCGAGCTGGAGTACACCTTCGATGCGAGCGAGGAGCGCACCGGCATCCCGGCGCTGCTGCGGCGCCTGGGTGAGCTCGGGATCGGGTTCAAGGATCTCAACACCCGCCAGAGCTCGCTCGAGGAGATCTTCGTCACCCTGGTGAGCGACCGCGCGTGAAGTTCAACCGCTACGGCGTTGCCGCAATTTACAGGTTCGAGATGGCGCGCTTCCGGCGCACGCTGTGGCAGAGCCTGGCGACGCCGGTGATCACCACCTCGCTCTATTTCGTCGTGTTCGGCGCCGCCATCGGCTCGCGCATGAGCGAGGTCGAAGGCGTGCCCTACGGCTCCTTCATCGTGCCGGGGTTGATCATGCTCGCGATGTTCACCGAGAGTCTCTCCAATGCCTCGTTTGGCATCTATCTCCCGCGGTTCACCGGCACGATCTACGAAGTACTGTCAGCGCCGGTATCTGCCTTCGAGATGGTGCTCGCTTACGTCGGAGCGGCGGCGACCAAGTCGATCCTTCTCGGCGTGGTCATTCTGGCGACCGCCAACCTGTTCGTGCCGGTCACCATCAGCCACCCGCTCTGGATGATCGCCTTCCTCGTGCTGACCGCGACCACCTTCTGCCTGTTCGGCTTCATTCTCGGCGTCTGGGCAGGCGGTTTCGAGCAGCTGCAGTTCATTCCCATGCTGGTCATCACGCCGCTCACCTTCCTCGGCGGCGCCTTCTACTCGATCGACATGCTTCCGCCCGCCTGGCGCACGTTCAGCCTGTTCAACCCGATCGTTTATCTGATCAGCGGCTTTCGCTGGAGTTTTTATGGCACTTCAGACGTTCCCGTGGCTGCGAGCCTCGCGGCGACGCTGGGATTCTTTTTCGTCTGCCTGGCGGCGGTGGCGTGGATCTTCAAGACGGGCTACCGGCTGAAAAGCTGAGGCTCGGAGTCAGTTCCTCCGCACTCCCCGTGGACCCTTCAATATTCACCATTCACCGGGTTCAAGGGTATGGTGCGCGAATGCAGATCCACATTCCCGATCCGGACTTCACCACCTCGGAGCGCTCGCGCGCCAACTTCTGGCTCGCCGCGAAGATTGCAACAGGCCTTGTTGCGCTGCTCTGGGCGATCGACTTCCTGAATGTGGTGCTCGATCTCAACCTTCAGCGCTTTGGGGTCCGGCCCCGCGCGCTCGCAGGCCTGCCCGGCATCCTCCTCGCACCGCTGCTGCACGGCGGGCTGTCGCACCTGGTGTCCAATTCGGTACCGCTCCTCGTGCTCGGAACGGGGATGCTCTATCTCTATCCCAACTCGGCGCTCAAGGTGCTGCCGGCGATCTATCTCGGGCCGGGCATTGCGGTGTGGCTGTTCGGCAGCTCGTCTTCCGTCCACATCGGCGCGAGCGGGCTCGTCTACGGGCTCGTGGCCTATGTTTTCACGGCCGGCGTCATCCGGCAGGACCGGCGCGCGATCGCCGCCTCGATGCTCGTCTTTTTCCTGTACGGGACGCTGGTCTGGGGCGTGTTCCCGATCAAGCCGGGCGTTTCCTGGGAAACGCACCTGGCTGCCGCGTTGATCGGGCTCGCCATGGCAATCGCGCTGCGGCACTACGATATCCCGCCGCGAAAACGCTACGACTGGGAGGACGAGGGCAGCAGCGAAGAGCCCGCGAGTGAATCAAGCGACGAATCACGCGACCCGCCGCCTTAGGCGAAGGCCCGTCAGGGCCGGTGGAGCGTCGGCAACTCGCGCGTGAAGACGCGCCGGCCGCGCTTGAAGCCCATCACCGGCTGGGCCACCGTCGCGACGACCTCGGCGGGCGTCCTGGCGTTCCAGATGATGAAGTCGGCGGGGTTCCCGACGGCAATGCCGTAATCGCTTCGCCGCATGATCCGGGCCGGGCGGTCCGTCAGCATCGAGAAGCACTCGGCGAGGTCCTGCTCCGTGCCGCGCTGGACGACATTCGCGTACAGGTTCGCGATCCGCACGAGAGAGCAGTCTCCGTAAGGGGTAAACGGGTTGAGCACGTTGTTGGTCGCGATGGAGCAGTTTGCGCCCTCGGCGACGAGCGCGTTCGCATCGGCAACACCGCGAATGACGCTGTGCTCGAGATGGCGCCCGCTGGTGAAAAGATCGGTTGCGGGAAGCACAGCCACGGCAACGCCGGAATCGGCGAGGCGCCGGCCGAGCGCCGCGAGCTCCGCCGGCGGCAGGCACGAGTACTTGTTGCCGTGGCCAATAGCCACACGTCCACCCCAGCCGATCTCGTCGGTGAGGTCGCAGACCTGGTGGATCGCCATGTCGTGAGTCGTATAACCGCCGTCGAGGTGGATGTCGACGTCGACGTCGAACTCCTTCGCGAGCGCGAAGATGCGGCGGATCTGCGCAGGGCCATCGGCGTCATAGCGCGGGGCACCTCCGACAACTGGCGCCCCCCGCTTGAGAGCCGCGACGACATTCGCCTCGGCGCCGGGAACGTTGGTCCAGCCTTCCTGGAGAAAGACGCAAAGCTGCAGGTCGATCCCCCAGGCGTAACCCTTCGCGAGGCGCTCAACGGCGTCGTAGCCGCGCATGCCCACGTTCGGATCGACCTCGACGTGCGTCCGCATGTGTCCGACGCCGTTCAGCAGGCACTGCTCGAGCGTGCCGCTCGCGCGAGCGTACACGTCCTCGACCGTGAAGGAATGCTTTACCGAGGAAGTCCGCTTCATATAGTCCGTCGCGAGACGGTCCGGGAGCGGCGCGACGCGGTCGAGTATCCGCGATTTATCCAGATGGAAATGGCTTTCCACGAGGCCAGGCGAGACAAAGCGCCCGCCGGCGTCCACGCTCTCGGCCCCACCGGCAATTCGCGGCTCGATCGCCGAAATACGCCCGGCCGTGACGGCGATATCGACTGTGGCGCCGGTGGCACTCCCGTTCGCGAGCCGCGCGTTGCGCAGGATCATGTCAGGCAAGTGTCTTGTCCCAGGGATGCGGGTTCCCCGGCACCTTGACGCGCACGGTGTAGACGGAGGTGTGCGCGCAGCAGAAGAGGGTGCAGAGGTCCGCACCGCCGAACGCAAAATTCACGGCCTGCTCGGGAAAGCTGATGATGCCGATGCGCTTCCCATCCGGCGTGAAGACCCAGATCCCGCCCGGTCCGGTGCAGTAGACGCGGCCCTGGGCATCGACTTTGAGCCCATCCGGAGCGCCGGGCAGGCTGCCTTCGCTCATGTCTGCAAAGATGCGCCGGCCGGTCATATTTCCGTTGGCGCCGACCGCGATCGCGTGGATATATCTGGTTGAACGCGTGTTGGCGACGTAGAGCGTTTTCTCGTCAGGCGAGAACGCGAGACCGTTGGGATATTCGCAGTGCGCCACCACGCTGATCCGGCCGTCCGGCGCAATGCGATAGACGCACGCACCATCCCAGAGATTGTCGATCCCGGCCGGGCCGGGTATCTCGCGGCGGTTATACGGCACGCGCTTGTCGGGATCGGTGAAGAAAAGGCTGCCGTCCGAACGGCACACGATATCGTTGGGCCGGTTGAGGCGCCCGCCCTGGTAGCGCTCGGCGATCGGCTCGGCCCTGCCGTCCTGGCGGATGCGCACGACGCGACGCCCGTCGCCTTCGCACAGGATGAGATGCCCCTGCAGATCGAAAGTCGTGCCGTTTCCGCCGGCCGTATCCCTCACGACTTCCGGCGCCTGCCCGGGCGTGAGGCTATAGAGCCTGTTCTGGCGGATATCGACGAAGTACCAGAAACCTTCCGGATGCCACAGCGGGCCTTCGGTGAAGATGAAACCGGTGGCGAGGCGTTCGGCCTCGGTCGTGTCAAGGACGTCGGGAAGCGGGTTGGCGGCGGACATGTTCTTCTTCCTTTGACGGTAAAACCCCTGTGTGGGGAGTCTAAAGCCTCGTCGCCATCACGCCAAGATGAGCCACGGGGCCGGGGGATTGGAGTAAAGTGGCCGTTCGCTGCACATCTCGATCGGGAGGAGAGCGCATGACGCTGAAGTTGAACCATCTTCATCTGAAGACGAAGGATCCGGAAAAGACGGCGAAATTCTACGTCGACAATCTGGGCGCGAAGATCGTGAGCCAGTCGCCGAGCGGCGGCTACCGGCTCGATCTGCACGGGCTGTCGCTCAATGTGAGCAACTTTCTCGAGAAGCAGACGCGCGATCAGAAATACGGCATGGAGCATATCGCGATCGATACCGACGAGCTTGATGCGCTCGTGGAGAAGCTCGAGTCCCAGGGCATCAGGATCCTCGAGCAGACCGTGGTGTCGGGCGGCCGGCGCGTGTGTTTTTTCGAGGGACCGGACGGCGTTCAGCTCGAGTTCATCGAAATGAAGGGGAAGGGCTGAGCGGCAAATCCGCCTCAGCGTCCGGGCGCCGCGCGAATGCAGCGCTGCGCCAGATATCGTCGCATTGCTTCAACATCGACCCGCGTTCCGGCAAGCCCGATGTGCCCGTCCGGGCGCAACAGAAAATAGGCCGGCACCGGAATCCCGGCACGGGATAGCTCGCGCGCATTGTGCTCGTCGTCCGGGAGCTCGTGGGTTTGCAGCAGCCCACCGAGGCCGGGCGCAGCGTCGAGCGGCGCGGCCTGCCCCATCACCAGGAGATTGAAAGAGGTGTCGTCGAGTTGCTCGGACAAATCTTCGATCGGGCCGCCTTCCCGCATCCTGAGCTGCAGCCACGGGAAACGGTCTCCTGCGCGCGGCGCGCTTTCGGGCAGCCCGGGCAGCGTTTGTGACAGGGCGCTTCTCCGGTAGCGGATGCCGATCTGGGAAATCGTCCGGAACGCGAGCCTGCGCACGCGTTCGCGCGTCATCGCGAAAGCGGCGATCCGCGCGAGGACGCGCGTGCGAACGAGCCCGGCAAGCCAGTTGTCGGAGACGATCAGCATGAAGAGGCGATCCGTGGTGCGCAGGAGCCGCTGCGCGACGGGCCGGCGCTCCATTTCATAGGTATCGAGGAGCCCGGCGTCCGCGCGGCTGCGAATGACCAGCGCGAGCTTCCACGCCAGGTTGTAGGCATCCTGCAGGCCGGTATTCATTCCCTGTCCGCCCGCCGGGCTGTGGATGTGCGCGGCGTCACCCAGCAGGAAGCAGCGCCGGTCGCGGAAGCGCTCCGCGCAACGGTGATGGATGCGGTAGGTCGAGAACCAGCTGGACTTCCTGAAATCCAGCGCGGCTCCCGCCTCGTGGCGGAGCGAGGGAATGACGTCCTCGAAGTTGAGATCGTCCCGGCCCCGCAGGCTCTCCGGCAGGATTCCCACGACCCGCCAGTGGTCGGTCCCGCGCAGGGGGAAGAGCAGGTGAAAGCCGTCGCGCCACAGGTAGACGTTGACCTCGCTCGGCACCATGGGCCCGGTGGCCTCGGTGTCTGCGACGAAGAATACGTGCTCATACGGCGCCCCCGGAAACCCGATGCCGCATCGCTCACGCACGGTGCCGCGCGCGCCGTCGCAGCCCGCAAGATACGCGGCCGTGACCTCGCGTGTCGTGCCATCCGGCTGGCGGAGCGCAGCAGTGACCCGATCCGGTTGCTGCGTGAAGGAGACGAGCTCGGTATTCCACTGCACGGCGAGGCCCCACTTCCGCAGGTGCTCACCCAGGATCAGCTCGTTGTCGTCCTGTCCCAGCATGAGCACGAACGGAAACGGGCTCAGGCTCTTCCCGATGTCTCCGACCGGAATGCGTGCCGTGTGCCGCCCATTGGCCCACATATTGGCGCCAGTGCCGCGCTGGCCGAGCTCGAGCGCACGCTCGGCAACCCCGAGCTTGGAGTAGATCTCCAGCGTGCGCGCCTGCACGGCGACCGCGCGGGTCTCCTGCGCCGGGCCCGAGTGCCGGTCGATGATCAAGGTCCTGACGCCGCTGCGCCCGAGCTGGTTCGCAAGCATCAGCCCGGTCGGCCCGGCGCCGACGACGAGAACGTCAACATCCATGCCACTCCCCTTGCGGCAGGAACGATGCGGGTCCGGCATATGATAATGGCTGCCGAAGCAACATGGCGGGAGATCGCCGGTCTTGCCCCCATTCCAGACTTCGGGAGGGACTATGTCGGCAAGGAGCCGCATCCGAAATGTAGACCACCTCGTCGTGGCCGTGAGCAATCTCAAACGCTCGAAGCGCTTCTACTCGGCACGAAGATCATCGATCCCGCCGGCGAGTACTACGACCACTACTACGCGGTCTACTTCCTGGACCCCGACGGACTGAAGCTCGAAGGTTACGGACAGGTGGGAACCTTGACGCCCGCTTGCCCGTCGGCGAGAGAGGCGGCCGTTGTGATTTTCGCGTTGTCGAAGACGCAGGATGCCGATGTGCCGTAGAGCTTCGACCCCGCCATTCCCGGAAGGCTATTGCCGCCAATCGCCAGGCCCCAGGAATTGAGGCCTATGATCGGGCCGCTGCCTGGCGGCACGGTGTTGCCTGGCAGGATCCATGGGCCGCCTGAT
>DASPGR010000029.1:0-9669 GCA_035620515.1 Burkholderiales bacterium
CATCGCGCCCACAGTCGCATACGAACGGGTCGCGCTCGACCTTCCGCTGATGGGCGGCGGTTCCGCTCGATCTCGCTTGCGTAGCGGCGGGAAGGCGAAAACACCTAATTCCGCGTCTCGACCTTCTTGAGCAGGTCAGGGTCACGCAAGGACGTGTCCTGGCCGCGCACCGGGTTCTCGATCGCCTCGCGGAAGCTGTGCGCGCCTTTCCACTCGGCGGGGGGACGGACTTCGCCCGTGCTGCCCACCTGGTCGATGCCCCAGTAGATTTCCAGCCGGTGATTGTCCGGATCGCGGAACTCGACCGCGATCTGCACTCCGGCGCGCCGGCGCCCCTCGAAATCGATCGTGGCCCCGCTCTCGCGCAGGCGCCTTGCGGCAAGCAGCACTTCGTCCAGCGTGCCGACCTCGAAGGCAATATGGTTCAGCTCGACGTTCGGCGCGTCGCCGTCCATCTTGCCGACAAGGCCGATGCCGTGATGGTCCGTATTGCAGCGCAGGAACGCCATGCCGCCGGGCACCATCTCGTCCGGGTACACATCGGAGACCTGGAAGCCCAGAACCTCGGTGTAGAACCTGATCGAGCGCTCGAGGTCGCGGCAGTTGAGCACCACGTGGCCGATCTTCCGGATCTGGAAGCCGAAACCGCGGAGTCGCGTGTGGGCCTTGAGCTTTTTCACGGCGGGGTGCTTATCGATTCCATCATAGGACCCGGTGTACGGCTGCTGGCGCGAGGCCGAAGTGGCCCGCGCGGTCGAAGACGAAGCCTTTCTATTCATGACAATTTCCCCCTAACGTGCCCCTTTTTGCGAGCAGAACACGGCGCCCATCACCGATCACGAATTACCCCGGGGCCAGTATCGCAGAACGCCACAGCGTGCGTCGAGCGCGTCCGTGGACAACCCGCCCTGCCCTGTTATACCGTTAGCGGCTTGTTGTCACACCGACCATCTGGACAGGAGGAGTTATGCTTAAAAAGGACATCAAGATCCGCTCGAGTCAGGGCGGCGATTTCGACTGCTACCTCGTCACGCCCGACGCGAAGGGAAAGGTGCCGGCCATGGTGCTCACCTCGGCGGTGCACGGGGTCGACAAGGATATCCGCGCAATGGCCGATGAGTTCGCCGCACACGGCTATATCGCCGCGGCCCCCGATCTCTTCTGGCGCACGATCCCGGGCCCGCTCGGGCGCGACGACGATCGCACCAAGGAGCGCTCCCAGCCGCGGATGGAGAAAATCAAGACCGGCGAGACCGATCTCGTCGATACCCTGGCGGAAGTGCGGAAGCTCCCCCAATTCAACGGGCAGGCGGCGGTGATCGGCTTTTGCTATGGCGGCCCGTACGCGATCCTCGGGCCGAAGCGCCTCGGCTACTCCGCGGGCGTCTCCTGCCACGGCACGAACATGCTCGATTTCATCGTGGAGCTCGAAGGCGTCACACAGCCCGTGTGCATCCTCTGGGGCGACCAGGACCACCAGGCGCCTGCGCCGGTTCTCGATGCCTACCGCGGGGTGCCCGCCCGCATGAAGAACGTGGAAGTGCACATCTTCCCGGGCGTGAAGCACGGCTACATGATGCAGAGCAATCCCAAGGCGTTCGACGAGAAATCGCGCGATTTTTCCATGGAACGCGCGCTGGCGATCCTCGACGGGCTGCGCGGAGAGGGCGAGCGGCTGCGCAGGGCGGTGTGAGCGGATGACCTTTTACGTCGAGGGCGTGCTCAGGCAGGACGATCCCGATTCCGAAGTCCGGCGCATAGGCGAGTACGAAACGCGCGAGGAAGCAGTTGCCGCCGCCAAGGCGCTGGTGGACGAATTCCTGCGCGGCGAGCACAAGGCGGGAATGTTGCCGAGCGAGCTCTTCTCGATCTACCAGGAACGCGGCGAGCATCCCTTCATTTTCCGCGACGCGGACATGACGATGAACGTCCGCACGTTCGACCACCTTCAGTACGCGATGCTGCGCACCACGGAGATCTGCGGCGGCCGCTAGCGTTCTAGCCGCTTTGCGGGGCGATGAGCCCTTCCTTTTCGAGGAGCGGATAGATGCCGCCGGCCTTGACGAGCGCGAGGAGCTTCGGCGGCATCGGCTTGCCGGTGAGCGCCGTTCCGCGCGTGACGTTCCTGACCGTGGCGCGCTCGACGTCGACCTCCGCGATGTCGCCCTCCTCGAACGCCTCGTCGACGCCCGGGCACTCGACCGCAGGGAACGCGAAGTTGACGCAGTTGCGGAAGAAAAGCCCGTTGATGTAAGGCGCGACGAGGCAGGCAATCCCCAGATTTTTCAGCGAACGCGCCGCGGGACGGCTTGAGCCCATGCCGAAGTTCTTGCCCCCGATCAGGATGTCTCCTGGCTTGACCTCGTCCGCCCAGCCCGGGCGATTGGCGTGGAAGACGTAGCGCGGCTGCTCTTCGGGCGCGAGATAGAACGCAACCGCCGGGAGGATCAGGTCGGTGTTGATATTGTCCCCGACTTTCCAGACTCTAGCTTTGAAGATCATGTATTAACCGCCAAGACGTTGCGATCGTTAAAAAACCATCTTGAACCGCCGAGGCGCCTCGGCGGTTCAATTCAGGAACTCGCGCGGATCGGCAATCGTACCGCGGATCGCGGAAGCAGCGACCGTGGCAGGAGACGCCATGTAGATTTGCGCGCTCGGGTCGCCCATGCGCCCCTTGAAGTTGCGCGTGCTCGCCGTGATGCACGTCTCGTTCGGCCCCAGGATGCCGAGATGCCCGCCGCCGCAGGCGCCGCAGGTCGCTGGCGTCACCACGGCGCCTGCCTCGGCCAGCGCCGCGATGATCCCTGCGCGCGCCGCCTCGCGGTAGATGAGTTGCGATCCCGGCGTGACGATAAGCCGCACCGTAGGCGCCACCTGCTTTCCCTTCAGCACCGCGGCGGCCAGCGCCAGATCGTCGAGCGTGCCGTTCGCGCACGAGCCGATGAATGCCTGGTCGATCCGTATGCCCGCGGCATCAGCGACGGGCTTCGAGTTCCTGATCACGGAATCAGGAAACGCGACGAGCGGCTCGAGCCTCGAGAGGTCGATCGTGCGTACTTCGGCATAGCGCGCATCCCGATCGGGCCGGACGCACTCGAAGGGCTGTGGATTGCGCGCGCGGATCCACTCCTCCATCGCTTCGTCCGCCTCGAAGGTCGCGAACTCGGCCGAGAGCTCGGCACCCATCGTCGTCAAGGTCTTTCGCGCCGGGATCGAAAGGCTCGCGATGCCGGGCCCGCCGAACTCCACGTTCTGCGTGGCGTGATCGCCGTGCTCCCCCGAGATTTGCAGAAATGCGTCCTTCGCCGTCACCGCGCGCGGCAGCTTTCCGTTGAGCTCGTAGCGCACCGTCTCGCCCACGCGAAACCAGGTCTCGCCCTTGATTGCCGCGTAGAGGACGTCGGGCTCTCCCACCCCGCGCGCGATGCAGTTGAACACCCCCGCGCTGCAGGTGTGCGAGTCGCTGCACACGAGCACGCTGCCGGGAAGCGCGTAGCCGTGATCGGCCACGAGCTGGTGGCTGATGCCCTGGTGGAAGCCCACGTCGTGGAAGCGCTTGATGCCGAACTTTTCGACGAACCGGCGCCCGGTCTGGTGCGCTTCGGCGCTGTCTGTCGTCGACGCCGGCACTCGATGATCGAACACTACGACGAGCCGGCCCGGATCCTTTAACTTTAGGATTTCGCGCCAGCGGCCCGCGGTGAAGCTGTTGTCGATCATGACGACGGTGTCAACCTCCACCGTCACCAGATCGCCGGGCGCGACCTTCGCCTGGCCGCTCTTCTTCGCCAGAATCTTTTCGGCAATCGTCATTCCCATGTCTTAAACCTCGTGATGAGTGATGGGTGATGGGTGATGGGTGATGGGTAGCGTCCTTTATCCGCCGGCGTAGCGCTCTTCAAGCTTGTCGAGCTCGGCCATGCCCATCAGGTCGTTGATCTCCTCGAACGAGACCTGCAGGTCGTCGCGCTCCACGAGGCGGTTCTTGTCCATCACTTCGCCCTTGAACACCGTCATCGCGTTCATCATGCCGCGCACCGCGGCGGTCGTGAGCAGCCGCGGGTAGCTCACGACTGCCACGCCGAGCGCCTCGAGCTCCTTGGGTGTCATCAGGGGCGTCGTCTTGCGCGGGCGCATGCCGAGCCCCATGTTGACAATGAGCGGCTTCGGCACGCCCTTCGCCACCTTTGCGATGTCCGCCTTCGAGAGCAGCGCATCGGCATAGAGGCAGTCCGCCCCCGCCTCGGCATAACGATTGAGACGGTCGATCGCCTCGTCGACACCAATCGGACCCGCGGCATCCGTGCGCGCGATGATGATGAAGTCCGCGTCGACGCGCGCGTCGACTGCCGCCTTCACCTTCTGCACCATCTCCGCCGAGCCGATGACGCTTTTCCCCGCCATGTGCCCGCAGCGCTTGGGCCACACCTGGTCCTCGAACATGACGGCGGCGACGCCCGCCTTCTCGAACGCGCGTGTCGCGAAATAGACGCTCATCGCGTTGCCGTAGCCCGTGTCGGCATCGGCCCGCAGCAGGAGATTGGTGCAGTCGGCAAGCCGGCGCGCATTCGCGACATTCTCATCGAGCCCCATCACGCCGCGGTCGGCCCAGCCCAGGCGGCTTTCGGACGTCCCCGCGCCCGTGATCGAGCCCGACTTGAATCCCATGCGCTCGACGAGGCGCGCGCTGTAGCCGTCGTAGACGCCCGGCGTGACGAGTATCTCGGGTGCGTTGATGAGTCGCCTGAGCTGCCGGCCTTTGCTTTCCATCGGATTCCTCCTAGGGTTTTGCCATCCGCCATCCGCCATCCGCCATCCGCCATCACCAGGCGATGGTCCCGCCATCGACCGGGATGATGGCCCCCGTGATGAAGGCGGAGGCGTCGGACGCGAGCAGGACAGCGATACCCTTCAGGTCATCCGGCCCGCCGGTGTGGCCGAGGGGGATCCGGCTGTCGATCACCTCCCGGTTGCGTTCATAGAGCTTCTGGTTGAGCGGGGTCACGAAGAAGCCGGGGCAGATGCAGTTCACGCGGATCCCGTGCTGCGCCCACTTCACGGCGAGGTCGCGCGTGAAGTTGACGAGCGCTCCCTTGCTCGTCGAGTAGACGACGGAGTTGTAGGCCTTCGGGTCGCGGCCTCTCAGGCCGGAGATCGAGGCGATGTTGATGATGCTTCCCTTCTTCGCCTTGATCATCTCGCGCCCGAAGACCTGCGAGCAAATGAAAGGCGCCGTGATGTTGAGGTCCATCACCTGCTGCCAGCGGTCGAGCGGCATCTCCTCGGGCGGCGCGACCCAGGCGCGCCCGGCGTTGTTGACGAGCACGTCGACCCGCCCGAATTTCTTCATCGTCCCGGCCTTGACCGCCTCGACCTGCTCCGGCTTCGTGACGTCGGCCGCGAGCCCCAATGCTTCCACGCCGAGTTTCTCAAGCTCGTGCGCGGCCTGCTCGCAGTTCTCGAGCTTGCGCGAGCACACGACGATGCGCGATCCCGCCTCGGCAAGGCCCCTCGCCATCTGCAGCCCGAGCCCGGTCGCGCCCCCGGTCACGACGCTCACGCGGCCGTCCAGATTCATCAGATCCTTCACCGTCGCCATCGCACCTCCAGAACCGGTCAACTACAGATCGCGCTTCATTTTTCGCCCGCCCGTGGGCTCGAAGCCGTTGTCCTTGTAGAAACTCACCGTGCGCGCAAACTCGGGCAAAGGCGGCGTCGCGAGCTCGAGGCGCTTCCATCCGGCGGCGCGCCCGTGCCGCACGCACGCATCGACGAGGCGCGCGCCGACCTCCCGCGACCGCCAGGGCGGCGCAACGTAGAACTCCTGGATGATCCCGAACACGCCCTGCGCGTAGACCGAGCGGCTCTCGCACAGCGTGGCGATGCCGATCGGCTGTCCTCCCTCATCGTCAAGCGCGAGATAGACCGCGTAGGCGCCGCTCCCGAGCCATTCCCGGGCGAGCGCCGTGCTGGCGTTCTCGTCGACGTCGAAGTGTTCATGCCCGATCAATTCGATGATCTCGTCCGTCAGCGCCTTGACCATGCGCGCGATTTCCTTCGCATCCCGTGAGGTCGCCGGTCTGATGGTCACCGCCATTTCCTTACCGGTCCTTGAGCAGCTCGCGCGCGATGATGTTGCGCTGGATCTCGGAGGTGCCTTCATAGATCCGGGTGATGCGTGCATCGCGGTATACGGTCTCGATGCCCGCCTCGCGCATGTAGCCCATGCCGCCGTGGATCTGCACGGCGCTGTCGACCACCTTGGCCAGCGCCTCGGTTGCAAAAAGCTTCGCGACCGAGGCTTCGAGTGTGCCGCGCTCGCCGCGCGCAAAGGTCTGCAACGCGCGCTCGACGAGCAGCCGCGAAGCGTCCCGCGCGACGCCCATGTCGGCGAGCATCCACTGCAGCCCCTGGTACTCCGCGATCGGGCGCCCGCCCTGGGTGCGCGCTTTCATGTAGGCGGCGCTGCGATCGATCAGCTTGTCCATCATGCCCACGCAGCGCGCCGCAATCGTCACGCGGCCCCAGGTGAGCGTCTTCATCGCCTGCACGTAGCCCATGCCTTCGGCCCCGAGCAGGTTTTCGGCCGGCACTTCGCAGCGGTCGAAGGCGACGGGCGCAGTGCTCACGCCGTGCATGCCCATCTTGAGCTCGTTGCGCCCGATCTTGAGCCCCGGGAAGCCGCGCTCGACGAGGAAGGCGGAGATGCCCTTCGTGCCCTTCGCCTTGTCCGTGACGGCCATGACCGTGAAGAGGCCCGCGATGCCCGCATTGGTGATGTAGATTTTCTCGCCCTCGAGCACGTAGCGGTCGCCCTTCTTCACCGCCGCAGTTCGCATCGATCCGGGATCGGAACCCGCCTCGGGCTCCGTGAGCGCAAAGCAGCCGATCAGCTCGCCCGTTGCCATGCGCGGGAGGTACTTGCGCTTCTGCGCGTCACTCCCCAGGGCGACGATGCCGGTGGTTGCGATCCCGGTGTGATTGGCAATCACGCTGGCGAAGCCGTAGTTCGATTTCCCCAGCTCCTCTTCGACCGCGCACTTGCCCGCAAGGTCGAAGCCGGCTCCCCCGTATTCCTCGGGAATGGTGATGCCGAAGAGCCCCAGCTCGCGTGCCTTCCCCATCAGCTCGTCGGGGATCGCATCGTGCTCCTCGATCCAGCGCGAGCGCGGCTCGACCTCGTGCTCGACGAAACGCCGCAGCGCCTCGCAAAAGGCCCTGGCTTCGGGTGAGATCTCTATCGCCATCCTCCCTATCTTAAGACGGGTGACCCGTGACCGGTCGCCGGTCACGATTTCTGCCTGGGACGGGGCTTGATCAGGGCATCGACCGCCTTCACACCCCTGCCCTTTTCGTACACGAAGAGCGGATTCACGTCGAGCTCCGAAAAATTCTCTCCCAGGTCGACCGCCGCAGCCGAGAGGCGAACGAGCGCATCCACGAGCGCATCGACGTCGGCCGGCGCGCGCCCCCGCGCGCCCGCCAGGACCGGGTAGGCCTTGATCTCCTCGATCATCCTGCGCGCTTCCGAAGGGGTGATGGGCGCAAGGCGGAACGCGACATCCTTCATGACCTCCGCGAAAATTCCGCCCAGCCCGAACATCACCGCCGGCCCGAACAGGGGATCGTTCACGGCGCCGAGGATCGCCTCAACGCCCTCGCCAGCCATTTCCTGCACCAAAACGCCCTCTATCCGGGCATCCTTCCGGTACGCGCGCGCGTTCGCAATCACTTCGTCAAACGCGGGCGCAACCTCGCGCGCGGACGCCACACCCAACCGTATCGCGCGCGCTTCGGTCTTGTGGGGAATGTCGGGCGACTGGACCTTGAGCGCAACCGGGAAGCCCATCCGCTTGGCTGCGGTCTGCGCGCTCGTCCCGCTCGTCGCAAGTTCCTCGCGCGTGACCGGAATGCCGTACTGGGCAAGAAGCTGCTTCGCCGCGTGCTCGCTTACGTCTTCGGTCACCTTCGACATCGCCGCGCGCGCTGCCTCGACCCTGAGCTTGAGCGGCGCCTCGCTGCGCGTCCGCTCGAAGCGCCGCAGCGACTCGGCATAGCCCGAGAGCGCCGCGAGCGCGCGCCCGCAGCGCACCGGCGAGCGGTAGTGCGGAATGCGGGCCGCGTCGAGCGCGGCGTAGGCTTCGGGCGCGACGCTCGGCCGAGCGCTCCAGGCGATAAAGATCGGCTTCGTGGTGTTGCTCGCCACCGAGACGATCTCGCTGGCGATTTTCTCGGCAAGCTCGCCCTGCAGCGACGCGTTGATCATCGCCACACAGTCCACATTGGGATCATCCACGATGACCTGGAGCGTGCGGTTGATGAGGCTCGTGTCGTTGAAGATCGCGGCCGTGACGTCGACCGGGTTGAGGAGCGAGCCGAAGCTCGGCACGAATTCTTTCAGCTTGGCAGCAGTATGCGCGGAGAGCGGCGGCACCTGCATGCCGCGGCCGATGCACTCGTCGGTCATCAGTATTCCCGCGCCGCCCGAGATGGTGATGATGGCAAGCCGGTTGCCCTCGGGCAGCCGCCCGCAGCGGAATCCCCGCCCGTAGTCGACGACGTCCTCGATGTCATCCACCTGGATGATGCCGGCCTGACGGAACGCCGCCTTGTAGAGCGTCATCGCCCCGCCGAGATTGGCCGTATGAGACGCGGCCGCCTTCTGCCCCTGCTCCGTGTTGCCGACCTTCCACATGAGAATGGGCTTGCGCGCGGCCATGGCCCTCTCGCCTACCTCGATCAGGCGGCGCGCGTCCTTCAGCCCCTCGATGTAGCCCACGATGATTTCCGTCTTCGGGTCGCAGATGTAGTAGTCGACGAAATCAAGGCTCGAAACCCCGATCTCGTTTCCTGTTGTCACCATCTGCCGGAAGGGCAGCCCGCCCTCGAGCGAGGAGAGGTTCATCACCGAGAATCCGAACCCGCCGCTTTGCGAAACCATGCTGACCGGGCCCACCTCGTAGTGCGCGTTGAACACCGATCCGAATCCGGCGTAGACCTGGTCAGCAACGTTGATCATGCCCTGGCAGTTCGGCCCGATGACGCCGATCCCGAACTCGCGCGCGATCGCCATGAGCTCCTGTTGCAAGGCCACGCCTTTTCCTCCCATCTCGGAGAATCCGGAGCTGAAAATGATGACGAAGGGCACGCCCTTCTGCCCGCACTGGCGCAGCATGTCGGAAACGCGCGACGCGTTCACCAGGATCAGCGCGAGATCAGGCGTCTCCGGTAACTCAGCGAGCGCGGGGTAGCAGGCGAGGCCCGCCACGTCCTGGTAGCGGGGATTCACCGGGTAGAGCTTGCCCTGATAGCCATGGCTCTTCAGAAATCTCAACGGCTGCCCGCTGATCGTATTGAGGTCCTGCGACGCGCCGATGATTGCGATGGCGCGGGGACTGAAGAAGCGTTCGAGGTCGAATCGCATTGCAGACGGGCGGGAAGTTCTTATCGTGGAGCGTCAGGAATTATACGCTTCGCTCTGTGAGCGACTTCGCACCGGTGCTATGATGCGCGTACCTCGCGCACACGCAAGCCCGCATTGTGAACACTGCCGCAACGACGACCGCCGCCGCTCCGCGCTCCTTCAAGGACGTGTGGCTGATCTCGGCGGGCCACGGCCTCACGCACTGGTACACCGCGACCTTTTATCTCCTCCTGCCGCTGATC
>DASPGR010000030.1:0-31203 GCA_035620515.1 Burkholderiales bacterium
GGAGCGCCGGATATCGAAGCGCAACTGGACAGCGGTCGAGACCTTGTTGACGTTCTGGCCGCCTGGACCCGATGCGCGAATGAAGCTGAGTTCGATTTCCCCGTCGTCGAGCGCAATCGTTGGTGTAATCCGTATCATGGGTGGAGTGTACGTAGCTCGTTAGTGTCCTACAACTGCTGACGACTGTTGGACAGTTTTCTACCGTCACTCACGCGCTCTGGGTCATTCAATGCGTCGGGACCGCCAAAGCCCTCGTTCTTATTTGCTAGAATCAACCGTTCCACGCTGACTCGTTCTTCGTAGATTGTTTCTCGATCATGCCTTCCGGATTGCAGCCGCGCCTTGGTTACTTGCTGGGCTTCCTCGTTTGTGCGGGGATGATCGGCTTCGCGCTTTATCTGCAGCACTTTCAGGGCCAGGAGCCGTGTCCGCTTTGCATACTGCAGCGAATCGCATGGATCGCTCTGGGCACGGTTTTTCTCGTTGCCGCGATTCACGGGCCGGCCCGGATCGCCGCGACAGTTTACGGAGTTCTCCTCGTCCTCATCGCCGGTGTCGGAGCGGCTATCGCCGGGCGACATGTCTGGCTACAGAACCTGCCGCGCGACCAGGTTCCCGCTTGCGGGCCGGACCTCGACTACATGTTGCGCCAGTTCCCGCTTTCGGAAACGCTGCGGCGCGTGCTCTCCGGCACCGGGGAATGCGCGGAAAGCGGGTGGGCGCTCCTCGGCCTGTCGATCGCGGGCTGGTCGCTCGTGTGGCTGATTCTGATCGGGGCGTTTGCCGCTTTCCTGACGCTCATGGCATGGAGGCGCGCACGATCGCGCTAGGGCTGCATTAAGCCTTTACTCTGAGCGCGCGGGAATATCGCGGATTCGGCACGGGACGCTAAAAGGCGCGGGCGGGTGCCCGTCAAAAAATCCGGCGATCGCGACTACGCGGGAATATCAGGCTCGAGCTGGCGCTCGAGCAGCGCGATCTGGTCCTTCAGGAAAAGTTTTCGCTTCTTGAGGCGTTGCAACTGGATCTGGTCTTGGGCGGGGCTTTGCGATAGTTGTAAGATCACATCATCGAGGTCTCGGTGTTCAACCTGCAGCTGATTGATCTTCACCTTCACCGATTCGACGTCGGTGGTATGTATCATGGGCGGAATCCTCCATACCAACGCTAACGATACGAAACCAGTATAGACCCAATAATTTCAAAAAACGAGCCCGTGGCCGTGCGCGAGCGATACGCGCCCGGCCGAACAAGTGTAAATAACCTGCTGTTTTTCTTTGACAAGACCCGCGGTGCTGCTTCCCGCCCTCGAAGCTTATGACCGGGAACGGAGCAATCGCCTGAATGGAGGAAGCGCTTGTGGCCATCACTCTGATCGTCAACGGCAAGCAGCATGAGGTTGCTGCGGATCCGGAAACGCCGCTGCTCTACGTGTTGCGCAACGACCTCAAGTTGAAGGGCGCGCGCTACGGGTGCGGGATCGGCCAATGCGGGGCTTGTACCGTGATCATCGACGGCAAGGCAGTCCAGTCCTGCGACGTGCCCGTCTCGGGCGCGACCGGCAAGCAGATCACTACGGTCGAGGGCATTGCCCGCAACGGAAAGCTGCATCCCTTGCAGGAGGCCTTCATCGCAGAGCAGGCGGCGCAATGCGGCTATTGCGCGACCGGCATCATCATGTCCGCCAAGGCACTCCTCGACGCCAACCCCAAGGCGTCCGAGGGCGAGATCCGCAGTGCGCTCAAGGGCAACCTGTGCCGCTGCGGCACGCACCAGCGTATCCTGCGCGCGATCCAGCGCGCCGCAAAGGAGTGGAGATCATGAGCGCCGCAGAGAATACGCCGCGCAAGCTGCCCGGCAGCCTCAACACGAATCGACGGCTCGATCGCTGGCTGCGCATCAATCGCGACGGCACGGTGTCCGTTTTCCCCGGCAAGGTTGAGATCGGCCAGGGCATACTCACGGCGCTCTCGCAGATCGTTGCCGAGGAGCTCGACGTCGGGCTCCAGCGCGTTCGCCTGGCGCCGACCGATACGAGCTACAGCCCGGACGAGGGCATGACTTCCGGCAGCCAGTCGATCACGGACGGCGGGGCCGCCCTGCGTTACGCGGCTGCGGAGGCGCGAGACCTCCTCATGCAGAAGGCCGCATCACAGCTTGGCGTCTCGCTCGAGCAGCTCACCGTCACCGACGGCACGATCAAGGCGCGCGGCGGCGGGAGCGTCACCTACTGGGACATCGCCACGGAAGATCTCCTCAAGCGCGAAGCCACCGGGGATGTCCCGCCCAAACCAGCGGGGCAGCACAGCGTGATCGGCGCGGCGATTCCGCGCCGGGACATTCCTGCAAAGGTGAGCGGGGCGCCGAGCTACGTTCACGATCTCGACCTGCCCGGCATGCTGCATGGACGCATTGCCCGGCCGCCCAGCTATGGGGCGAAGCTCGCGGCTCTCGATGAAGCGGACGTGCGCGCCATGCCCGGTGTGGTGGCGGTGGTGCGCGACGGCAGTTTCGTGGGGGTCGTCGCGCAGCGCGAGGACCAGGCGATCCGGGCGCTCAACAGGATCAAGCGCATTGCGCGCTGGGAAGAGCGGGGTGGGCTCCCCGAGAGCACCGATCCCCGTTTTCTTCTCAAGGAGACGACCGAGGACGAGGTCATCAGCGAGAAGAGCGACCAGCCCGCCGCTGCGCGCAAAGCCAAGACGCTGGAGGCCGAGTACACGCGGCCCTATATCGCGCACGCGACGATCGGACCTTCGTGCGCGGTAGCGATCTGCGATGACGGGCGATACACGATCTGGACGCACAGCCAGGGCGTCTATCCGCTGCGGCATGATCTCTCCAAGGTGCTCAAGGTCGAGCCGGAGCGGATCACGATCATTCACAGCGATGGCGCGGGCTGCTACGGGCACAACGGTGCGGACGATGCCGCGCTCGATGCAGCGCTGCTTGCCCGCGCGGTACCCGGGCAGCCCGTGCGCGTGCAGTGGATGCGCGAGGACGAGTTCACATGGGAGCCCTATGGCCCGACGATGGTGGTGAAGCTCAAGGCGTCGCTCGACGCCGATGGGAACATCGTCGACTGGGTCGAGGACATCTGGAGCAACTCGCACAGCACGCGCCCGGGCGCGGCGAAAGGCGTCAACCTCATCGCCGCCTGGCATCTCGCGAAGCCGCACGAGCCCTCGCCGCCGCGCAATCCCCCGCTGCCGGGCGGCGGCAGCCATCGCAATGCGATCCCGATCTACGAGTTTCCCAATCAGCGCGTCACTAATCACCTCGTGAAGCGCATGCCGCTGCGGGTCTCCGCACTGCGCGCGCTCGGTGCGACGGCGAATGTCTTCGCGATCGAGTCGTTCATGGACGAGCTTGCGGCGGCAGCCGGCGCGGACCCGATCGAGTTCCGCCTGCGGCACCTGAAGGACCCGCGCGCCCGGGCGGTCCTGGAGGCCGTTGCCGCAAAGGCGGGTTGGAAAAAGGGCGAGAAAGGTGACGGCGCGCGAGGGCGCGGAGTCGGCTTCGCGCGCTACAAGAACGGAGCGGCCTACGTCGCGGCCATTGTTGAAGTGGAGATCGGCAACGAGATCGGTGTCAAGCGCGCCTGGGTCGCGATCGATGCCGGTCTCGTGATCAATCCGGACGGACTCATCAATCAGACGGAAGGCGGTCTCATCCAGACGGTGAGCTGGGTGCTCAAGGAAGCCGTGCAGTTCGACCGGGAACGGGTGCTCACGCAGACCTGGCTCGATTACCCGATCTTGACCTTCGACGAGGTTCCCCCAGTCGAGGTCACCGTCATCAACCGGCCCGAGCTGCCGCCTCTTGGGGCCGGGGAGGGCACCCAGGGTCCGACTGCCGCGGCGGTCGCGAACGCCGTCCACAACGCCATCGGTGCGCGGCTGCGCGATCTGCCGTTTACCCGCGATAAGGTGATTTCGGCGCTTGCCTAGATAGCGTGACCAGTGACCCGTGACCGGTGACTGGTAAAAAAAAGCGGACCGGCCACTAGGGCGCGGCCCGCCTCCGGGGGGAGACTTTTGATTAAACCTGGCTCGCGAGAGCGTAGACGCGTTCGAGGAAGGACTTGACGTCTACGGCCGTGAAATCGTCGGGAAGCTGCGGGCTCAATTCCTGTTCAGTCTGGTAGCAGGACATCGCAATCACTCCTATGGCAGGGTTCCAGTTCACGCAAAGCAGCTCCTCGTCGTAGCGGCTGCGCTCCGTGCGCTTTGCGGCTTTCGCCTTTCTGTAGTCGTCCATGTAGATGACCATGGTTTTCTCCACGTGCTCCTGATTTCCTCGCTAATCCTTTCTGCAGATTCCATGCCAGGGATGCCCGCCCGCCAGGGCAACTTTATAACCACCTGTATCAATGACGATAATTTTTGACGTGGTATTTGGACTGTGTCCTGGTTCCTCTTTGCCCGGCGCTCGGGGTCTCCTTTTTTCGTCGCTAGGTGGATTTAACTATCGAATTTTCGACAGGCCCGGACGCCGGCATGGAGAGCCACCCCATGCCCTGGAAAGCGGTCAAACTGCACACTTATCCACACCGTCGGGGAGATGGCCTTGCGGCAGGCCCGAAACCAGCCCGAGGCCCACCGGCGGACGTAGCGCCAGCCAATGGAGTCCACGATCTTGAACACGCCTGACGCACGCCCGGCGCTTGCAGTCAGCTACGACGATGTCGAGTCGGCGGCGCAGCGGCTTGCGGGCCACTGCCACCGCACGCCCGTCGTGCACTCGCATACCGTCGACGAGCGGGTCGGCGCCCGCGTGTTTTTCAAGTGCGAGAACCTGCAGCGTGCGGGCGCCTTCAAGTTCCGCGGCGCCTACAACGCGCTGACGCGCCTGACACCCGAACAAAAGCGAAAGGGAGTGGTGGCCTATTCTTCGGGCAACCACGCGCAGGCGGTCGCGCTGGCCGGGAAGCTCCTGCAGATTCCGGCACTGATCGTGATGCCGCGCAACGCGCCGCAGGTCAAGGCCGACGCGACGCGCGGCTACGGTGCCGAGATCGTTTTCTACGATCGCGGCGAGTCGCGCGAAGCCATTGCCGGCCGCATGGCGACAGAGCGCGGCCTCACGGTCGTGCCGTCATTCGATCACCCTCACATCGTGGCGGGACAGGGAACGGCGGCGAAAGAGCTGATCGAGGAGGCCGGCGCGCTCGATTTCCTGCTTGTCCCCTGCGGAGGAGGCGGCCTGCTCTCCGGAAGCGCCATCGCCGCGCGCCATCTCGCCCCCGGGGCCAAGGTGATCGGCGTCGAACCCGCCGCCGGCGATGACGCCACGCGGTCGTTCCGGACACGCACGCTTCAGACGGTCACTGAGCCCGACACCATCGCCGACGGGGCGCGCACACCTTCCCTCGGCGTGATCACGTTTCCCCTCGTGCTCGAGTATGTGAGCGACATGGTCACGGTCACGGATGCCGAGCTCCTTCGCTCGATGTTTTACCTGTGGGAGCGCCTCAAGCTCATCGTCGAGCCGACCGGCGCGCTGGCCGCGGCCGCCATTCTCGAGCACAAGGTGGACATTCGCGGCGCGCGCGTCGGGGTGATTCTGTCCGGAGGCAATGCCGACTTCCGGGAACTCGCGCGTCGGCTCTGATGATCAAAAAATGTGCAGTCCAACCGCCACCACGGCATTGCGCCGCATTCGCGCGAGCGCTACGACCTTATGCACATGGTTATCCACAGAAACTGTGAATTATTCGTGAAAGCAGCAACGCTCCGTGGAGCCAAGCGCGATCGGAACGTCGGCCGGACCATGGGGCGCGCGCACGGGTTATGAGACGTCACTCTTTTTCTGCCCGGCGCGACGACGCTGCCGGCTGGCCCTTACCTGCCTTGATTCAAGGAATTAAAGTGCGTTATGCCCGGGCGCTCGCGAGTCACCCCTGATATTCTCGCCCGGGAGAGCGGGCATTTGGCGGCAGTATCGGCCCGCAGCGGCGTCCCGACCAGGTGCACGATCGTCGGGCGAGCCGTTGGAGCCGCGGATCGCTGCGGGATATCAACAGCCTAGTGTCGTGCGGTGAGCGAGAGCCGCCGGTGACGCTATCAGCGAGCGATGGCGAAACATCGAACCAGGATTCTGAAGTTGCTTTTCGGGGCGGCGACAGCAGGCCTCTTGTGCGCCGCCGCGCCCGCCCAGCAACCCGAGATCGTGGCAACCGTCCTCGACGCAAGTATTACCCGCAGCGATCTCACGGCGATCACCGACGACCGGCCCCGGGCCCGCAAGCTCCTGGCCGTGATCTGGGACCATGTCGCACCCCACTACGTCGCAAGCCGGGGTCTCAGGGCAACCGATGCGGAGATCGCCGACCTCGCAGCATACGACAAGCGCTTCGAGACAAAGGACCGCTCGCAACGGGCGCGTAAGCTCGAGGAGCTCGATCAGCGGCTGCGCGACGAAGCGTTGGACGCCGACGAGCGCGCCTACATGCAGCAGTTCCGGGCAACGCTCCAGCGCCTGGCGCGCTACGATGCTGAGCGCGACAAGGAGCCTCCCGCGGATGCCGAGCAGCAGGCTACCGCCTATGCGGCGTGGATCGAGATGTGGAAGATGAACAAGGCGATTTACGAAGAATACGGTGGGGTCGTTGCCCGGACGCGGTTTGGCCCGGATCCCCACGGCGCCCGCGCCGCGCTGCTGCGCGACTACGAAGCGCAAGGCCTGCTCACCATCGCCGACGCCGCGCTTCGTACGGAAGTGCGGGAGACGCTGGCGGCGCAGCCGTTGGACGTCATCCCGCCCGACCGGGTTGATTTCACGCCTTACTGGAAGCGGCCCATTCCCCCCTCGTATTTTCCCAACTGACCGCCTGCGGCCGGGGCACCTCTAGAGCTGGCGGACGAACGCCGCCGTGCCGCGCAGCAGCATCTCGACCGCGATCGCGGTGAGGATGAGGCCCATCAGGCGCTCGAAGGCAATGAGTCCCCGCTCTCCCACGAGCTTCGCGACACGCTCGGCGAAGACGAGGCAGGCAAGCGTCACGAGCATTGCGACGAAAACGGCGCCGATCCACTCAGGCAGGCGCTCCGGCGCACGGGAAACAAACAGCACGACCGTTGCGATTGCCGCAGGACCGGCAATCCCCGGGATCGCCAGCGGCACGATGAAGGGTTCGCCATCGGAGACGTCTCCGAAGACGCCCTCGGGGCCGCGAAAGATCATGCGCAGGGCAATCAGGAAAAGAATGACGCCGCCGGCGATAGTGAGGGACGGCTCCGAGAGCCCGAGCAGCGCCAGGATCCAGCGTCCGAATATCACAAACCCGAGGAGCACGCCGAATGCGATCATGCATTCCCGGAAGATGACGCGGGTGCGCCGGGCGGCATCGACGCCCCGCAACACCGACAGGAAGAGCGGGATATTGCCGACCGGGTCGACGACCAAGAGGAGGATGACGACTGCGGAAATGAACGAGATGTCCATATGGGCCGGATGTTGACTGCCGATCCCGGTTTCGCTTGAGCGTTGATCGGCGCTTGTCGGTGGTGAGATTCTAAACTGCGTGATCGAAACCGAATAGTTTGTGCCGACCGTGCCGGAGATGAGCGATAATGCTGGCCGCCCTTGTCTCCGTGCAAGCTCGTCCACGCATACCATCTGCAAGTGCTAAAGGTAGCGATCATCTCAGAAGGAGCCAACACCTGGCCGCTTTACGTGGCGCAGGCGAGGGGTTTCTTCAAACGCGAGGGTCTGGAGGTCGAGGTAACGCTCACCGGCTCATCGGCAAAACAACTCGAGGAACTGTGCGCGGGCGGCTACGATATCGGTTTCCAGCAGTCGGACCACATCGTGCGCGGCGTCGAGCGCGGGGCCGATCTCTTCATCTTCATGGCGCACGCGCACGCGCCGGAGCTCTCGCTGGTCGCAGCGCCCGGGGTGCGCTCGCTGCGGGATCTCGGGGGAAAGACCCTGGCCGTGGATGGGGCGCGATCGGGGTACGCGTTGCTGCTGAGAAAATTGCTCGCGGACAACGGCCTCGCTGACGGTGACTACACCTTGAGGGAATTCGGGGGTTCGCGGGAGCGTTTCGAGGCGCTGCGCGACGGTGCCGCGGTCGCGAGCTTCCTCAATTCCCCGTTTGATGAGGCGCTCTTCCGGCTCGGATTCAGGAGGCTCGGAAGCTCACGCGACTACTTCCCCACCTATCCCGGGCCCGTGGTGGCGACGCGCCGCGCGTGGGCGAAGGATAATGCTGACCGCCTCGTTGCGTTCATCCGGGCGCTGCGCGGCGCCTATGATTGGCTTGTCGACCGGTCGAACAAGGCGGAGGCGGCGAGGATCCTGGCCGAGCGCCTGAAGAGCGATACGGCCAAGGCGGAGGAGGCCTACGAGGCCTATGTGCTGCAGCCACCTCCCGAGATCCGGCCGGAGGGCTTGCGCCAGGTGATTGACATCGTCTGGGATTCCGAGGGATTCCGGGGGCCCAAAGGGGTGCCCGATAAGTACCTGGATCTCGGCTACTATGCGGCCGCACGCCGCGGCGCGTAAGGTTTGGGAACTGGATGGCGCGGCAGCCTGGCGCGCCGATGAGTGAGGACGGAGGAGGGACACCATGGACACCGCAGCTGCCAAGAAGGATTCACGCGTCGAATCGGCCATCTCGCACTGGGCGCCGCGTTTCGTGATCAACGGCGTGCCGCTCGTCGATTTCCAGGAGGTGACCGCATCGGTCGACCGTTGGGAAGACTGGTGCGCCGCCTGGAGCGCGCGCGCTGCGATCCACGAGGAGTTGGGAAACAAGGCGCTGGCCCAAGGATTCAAGCGCTCGGCCGGTGAGCACTACACGCGCGCCGCCGTCTGCTACCACTTCGGGAAGTTCCTTTTTGTGAACGACCTCGAGCAAATGCGGGCCGCGCACAGGAAATCCGTCGAGTGCCGCAACAAGGCCTTGCCGCTCATCGATCCGCCGGGCGAGCGCGTCGCGATTCCGTACGAGGGCAAGACCCTCTACGGGAACCTGCGCAGGCCGCGCGGGGCGGCGAAGCCTCCAATCGTCGTGATGTGCATGGGCCTCGACTCGGCCAAGGAAGAGATGGAAGACTATGAAAACCGGTTCCTGCAGCGCGGGCTGGCGACGCTTGCTTTCGACGGCCCCGGCCAGGGCGAGGCGGAGTACGACTTCGCCATCTGTCCGGAGTACGAGAGACCGGTGAAAGCGGTGATCGATTATCTCGAGACGCGCAAGGACGTCGATCTCGGCCGGATCGGGATCTGGGGCGTCTCGCTTGGCGGCTACTATGCGCCCCGCGCCGCGGCATTCGAGAAACGCGTGAAGGCGTGCGTTGCCCTGTCGGGTGCCTACGAGCGATCGGCAAGCTTCGAGGGGCGACCCCTCGTCAATGTCGAAGCCTTCCGCGTGCGCTCGAAGAGTGCCAACCTCGAGGAGGCGGGAAAGGTCTCGGCGCGCATGTCGCTGCGTGGCTGCGCAAAGAACATCACCTGCCCGATCTATATTGTGGCCGGCACTCGCGACCGCCTGACCTCGCCGGATGAGGCCCGCAAGCTCGCCGCCGAAGTATCCGGCCCGTGCGTGGTCGATGTAATCGAAGGCGGCAATCACGTCGTCAATAACCTGTGGTATCGCTATCGCGACCAGACCGCGGACTGGATGGCCGTCCAGCTGGGCGCGCATCGGGGTTGACGGCCGGGCGAATCGGAAGCGGGCGGGGAATGCTGGCAGCCTGGTACGAGCAAAACGGCGCGGCGCGCGATGTGCTGCGGGTTGGCGAGCAGCCCGACCCGTTGCCCGGCAAGGGAGACGTTCGGGTCCGGCTCCGTGCCTCGGGATTGAACCCGTCCGACGTCAAGGCGCGCGGCGGCAGCCGGCCCGTGATGCCACCGCGGGTGATTCCGAACAGCGATGGCGCCGGGACGATCGACCGGGTCGGCGCGGGTGTTTCGCGGCGCCGTATCGGGCAACGTGTATGGGTTTATAACGGACAGTGGCAGCGCCCGTCGGGCACCTCGGCCCAGTACATTGCCCTGCCTGCCGCGCTCGCCGTTCCTCTTCCGCGCAAGCTCTCGTACCAGCAGGGAGCCTGTCTCGGCATCCCGGTCATGACGGCGCACCGCTGTCTCTTCGCGGACGGGCCGATACGCGGCATGAACGTACTCGTCACCGGGGGCGCGGGGGTCGTCGGGCACTATGCAGTCCAGCTTGCGCGCTGGGCCGGCGCGAAGGTCATCGCGACCGTCAGTTCGCAGGAGAAGGCGTCACATGCGCGCAAGGCAGGCGCGCACGCCGTGATCGACTACCGTAGCGAGAACGTGGGTGCGCGGCTCCGCGAATTGACCGGCGGCGCAGGCGTTGACCGCGTCGTCGACGTCGAATTCGGGGCCAACCTGCCTGAATACGTCAAGGCGCTGAGGCCCGACGCAGTGGTGGCCACCTATGCGTCGATGAAGGTCCCGGCGCCGACATTCCCCTTCTATGAGCTGATGCGTTTAAACTTCACGCTGCGGATGGTTTTCGTCTACACCATGCTGCCTGCCGCCAAGGCGCGCGCGCTCGCCGATATCGCACGCTGGATCTCGACCGGTCGCCCGAAATTTGCGATCGCCGCGTGCTTTCCCTTGGAGGAAATCGTCGCCGCACACGAGTTGGTCGAGTCAGGGGCCAAGACGGGGCACGTCATCATCGACATCCCCTGATCCCGAGACCGCCGCCATCACTGTTGGAGAATGCAATGGCCCGCAAGCGTAAGCGTGTTGAACCGAAGGCCGTCAAGGCTTCGAGCATCCATCCGAAGCGCCGTGCCCCCGAGGGCCCGGACGGCCTCTACGATCCCGCCAACCCGGGCCATCGCTGGGACCGTCCGTTGCAGGCGCCGGGGCGCATGCAGGTCGATTTCGAGGAGCGCGTCGATTTCCGGCGTTTGCACGAGTACCGTCTCGCGCGCACGCGCAACGCGCTCGCCACGTCCGGCCTTGGCGCGCTGCTGGTCTTCGATCAATACAACATCCGCTACATCTCGAGCACGGTCATCGGCGAATGGGCGCGCGACAAGGCGACCCGCTGGTGCCTGCTGACCGGCAACGGCGAGCCATGGGTCTGGGACTTCGGGTCGGCTGCGCGCCACCACAAGCTCTACGCGCCGTGGCTGCCCAAGAATCACTGCCTCGCGGGCCTCGCCGGACTGCGTGGGGCGGTCTCGCCAAGAGTGGGCCTGTTCGAGCAGGCGGCAAAGGAGATCAAGGGCATCCTCGAGGAGGAGGGCGTCGCCAGGATGCCGCTCGGCGTCGACATCGTGGAACCCCCGTTCCTCTTCGCGCTGCAAGCCCTCGGGCTCGAGGTGCGCGACTGCCAGCAGACGATGCTCGATGCGCGCGAGATCAAGAGCCACGACGAGATCACGCTGCTCAACATCGCCGCGGCCATGGGCGACGGGGTCTATCAGGACATCTTCGAGGCGCTGAAGCCGGGCATTCGCGAGAACGAGATCGTGGCCATGGCGACGAAACGCCTCTATGAGATGGGCTCCGACTGCGTCGAGGCGATCAACGCGATCGCCGGCGAGCGCTGCAGCCCGCATCCTCACAATTTCACCGACCGCATGATCCGCCCCGGGGACCAGGCCTACTTCGACATCATCCAGACCTACATGGGCTACAAGACGTGCTACTACCGGACCTTTACCGTCGGCTCGGCGACGCCGGCGCAGCATGACGCGTATCGCAAGGCCCGCGAGTGGATGGACAACGCCATCGAGGTCCTGAAGCCCGGCGTCTCGACCGACCGCGTGGTGCAGGCATTCCCCAAGGCGCAGGAAATCGGCTTCGACACGGAAATGCAGGCATTCGGGCTCAACTTCTGCCACGGCCTGGGCATGGGCCTGCACGAGCGCCCGCTCATCTCCCGGCTGAACTCGTTCAAGGATCCGTACGAGCTCAAGGCGGGGATGGTGTTCGCGGTCGAGACCTTTTGCCCGGCCACCGATGGCATCTCCGCGGCGCGCATCGAGGAGGAAGTCGTGCTCACGCCTGACGGCGCGAAGGTGATCACGCTCTTCCCGGCGCAGGAACTTCCGATCGCGAACAAATATTGACTATGGATACGCCTGCGAAACGCAAGAAGAAGGCAACGACTGCAGCGGACGAGATCGGGCGGGAGACGCGGCTCGAGCTCTACCGCCTGCAGGTGGAGCTCCGTTATTGCGAGAAGCGCGCCTACGATCTCTTTCTCCAGAATCTCGTCAAGGGCACGAGCCACCTCTCGCTCGGGCAGGAGGCGATCGCCGCGGCGTTCGGCGTCGCGATGCGGCCGGACGACTGGACTTTCTGCACCTACCGCGGCCACGCGCACACACTCGCGCGCGGCGCATCGATGACTGGGGTCCTGGGCGAGTTGATGGGCAGGAGCTGCGGGCTGCTGGCGGGAAAGGGCGGGTCGATGCACTTGACGGACGTCGAGCGCGGGGTAATGGGCTCCTACGCCATCATCGGGGCCCACCTGCCGGTGGCGGCGGGCGCGGCACTGAGCGCCCAGTACCGCGGCACGGAACAGGTATCCGTGTGCTTTTTTGGCGATGGCACCACCAACATCGGAGCATTTCACGAAGCGCTCAATTTCGCGAAGGTGTGGAAACTGCCGGTGATTTTTGTTTGCGAGAACAATCTCTACATGGAATACACACCGATCGACCAGGTGACCGCGGTCGAGCATCCTGCTGCCGACCGCGCGGCGGCCTATGGCCTGGAATCGATCCTTGTCGATGGCAATGACGCGGATGCCGTGTATCTCACGGCGATGAAGCAGATCACGCGGGCACGCAAGGGCGGGGGTCCCGCCCTCATCGAGGCCAAGACCTACCGTCACAGCGGGCACTCGCGCGCCGATCCGGCGAAGTACCGGCCCGAAGGAGAGCTCGAGAAGTGGCTCGAGCGCGATCCGCTGAAGCTCTATCGCGAGCGGCTGCTCAAGCTGGGGGTCACCGAGGGCACGCTCACCGACATCGAGTCGCAGGCGATGCGCAAGGTCGAGCAGGCGACGGCCGAGGCGAAGGCCTCGCCGCCGCCGGCGCTCGATCTCATCGAGAAGGACGTGTGGGCGGACGGAGGTGCGGCGTGGCGGAACTGACCTACCGCGAAGCGGTCGCCGCGGGCATCGCGCAGGAGATGGAGCGCGACGAGCGCGTGCTCTTTTTCGGTGAGGACGTGGCGGCGGCCGGCGGCGTTTTCAAGGCGACCGTCGGGCTCCTCGAGAAATTCGGTCCGCGGCGCGTGCGCGACTGCCCGATCTCCGAGCAGGCGATCGTAGGCGCCGCGATGGGCGCAGCGATGACGGGCTTGCGGCCGATCGCCGAGATCATGTTCTCGGACTTCCTCGCGGTGTGCTGGGACATGGTGGCGAACGAGATCGCCAAGGCGCGCTATATGACCAACGGCCAGCTTCAGCTCCCGCTCGTCATTCGCACCGCCAATGGCGCGGGCTCGCGGTTCGGCGCCCAGCACTCGCAAGCGGTGGAAAACTGGGCGATGGCGGTTCCCGGACTCAAGGTGGTCGCGCCGGCAACGCCGGCCGATGTGAAGGGCCTCATTGCCGCAGCGGTGCGCGATCCGGACCCCGTCGTCGTGTTCGAGCAGAAGTCGCTCTATGCGACCAAAGGCGAGGTGCCGGACGGCGAGCATGTGGACGAGCTCGGAAAGGCAAAGGTGCTGCGGCAGGGCAAGGATTGCACGATCGTGGCGCTTGCCCTGATGGTGCACCGCGCACTCGCGGCGGCAGAGGTGCTCGAGAAGGAGCACGGCATTTCCTGCACGGTGGTCGATGTTCGATCGCTGGTACCGCTCGACACGCGGACAATCCTCTCGGAAGTCGCGAAGACCGGTCGCCTCGTCACGGTGGAAGAAAACCCGCGCCTTTGCGGCTGGGGCGCGGAGATCGCCTCGATCGTCGCCGACGAGTGCTTCTGGGACCTCGACGGGCCCGTCCTGCGCATTACAACGCCACACGTGCCGCTGCCCTCGGCCGACCAGCTCGAGGACAACACGATTCCCTCGGTCGCGCGCATCGTGCGCGAGGTCCGCGAAAAGATCGACTAGCGGGTGAAGAGGAAGCTCCGCCGATGGATGTGGTGATGCCGCAGCTTGGAGAGACGGTGGCCGAAGGCACCGTCACGCGCTGGTACAAGAAGGCCGGCGATGCGGTCAAGGCCGACGAGCCGCTCTTCGACGTGGAGACGGACAAGGTCAGCACCGAGATTCCGGCGCCGGCCTCCGGCGTGCTCGCCGAGATTCTGGTCGCAGAGGGTGTGACGGCAAAGGTCGGTGCGAAGCTCGCCGTGATCCGCGAGAGCGGCGCGGCTGCCCAGGCTGGCGCAGGCACGCAGGCGCCGACGAAGGCAGTAGCGACGACAGCGCCTCCTTCCGCGCATCGTCCACCGGTCGCGCCGGCGGTGTCCGGCGAGCGTCTCTCGCCCGTCGTGCGCAGGCTCATTGCCGAGCACAGACTCGATTCCGGCACCATCAGCGGCACGGGACGCGATGGGCGCATCACGCGTGATGACGTGCTGACCTATCTGTCGCAGGGCGGGGGCGCGCGTGCGGTGGCCCCAAGCGGGGCTGCCGCGGCATCCGCTCCATCCGGAGCCGCAACGGAGACGCTTCTCCTCAACAATGTGCGCCGGCGCACGGCGGAGCACATGGCGAAGTCCTGGAGCGCGGTGCCCCACGTGCTGCAGGTCGTCGAGGCCGACTTCCACAGGGTCGAGCAGGCGCGCCGCGAGGAAGGCGAGAGCTGGAAACGGCGCGAGGGTTTCGGGCTCACGTATCTTCCCTTCATCGTGCGGGCCGTGTCGATCGCGCTGGGCAAGTTCCCGCGTCTCAACGCGAGCTTCGCGGGCGACCGCCTGGAGCTGCACCGGCGCATCAACATCGGCATCGCGGTCGACCTCAACTTCGAAGGCCTGGTGGTGCCGGTGCTGAAGGACGTGCCGTCGAAGTCGCTGCCGCAGATCGCGCGCGAAGGGAACGAGCTCGTTCAGCGCGCGCGTTCCAATCGGCTGAAACCGGACGATCTGACGGAAGGCACGTACACCATCACCAACAACGGCGCCTTCGGCACCGTGATCACGGCGCCGATCATCAACCAGCCGCAGGTGGCGATCCTCTCGACCGACAGCATCCGGAAAAGGCCCATCGTGGTCGAGTCCGCAGGCGGCGAGGAGATCGTGATCCGGCCCGTTGGGATGCTTGCGCAGTGCTTCGATCACCGCGCGGTCGACGGCGCTTACGCGGCGGCGTTCCTGCGGGAGGTGAGGATGTTGATCGAGACGCGCGACTGGGCACAGGCGCTGCAGGCATAACGCGAATCGCGGGCAAGGAGGAGGGTGACGATGGCGACAGGCAAATCGAGCGCGCTGGTCGATCCTGCGTGGCTGCACCGCAGGCGGAATGATCCCAAGGTGAGGCTGATCGAGATCGCCGGCATGGGCCAGGAAGACATGCAGGCCTACCGGGCGGGCCATATCCCGGGCGCGGTGTGCTGGCTGTGGAAGGACATGCTATGGGACTCGCACCGGCGGGATTTCCCGTCGCCCGCGGAATTCGCTCGGCGCTGCGGCGCCGCCGGCATCGGCAATGACACGACGGTCGTCTTCTACGGCGAGGGCGTGCAGTTCGGCTTCTACGCGTGGTGGACATACCGCTATTGCGGGCACCGCAACGTCAAGATGCTCGACGGCGCGCGCTATCGCTGGGCCGCGGAGCAGCGGCCGCTCGTGACCGAGGTGCCGCCGCCTGCGCCGCCGGTGACGTATGCGCCCGTGAAGCGCGTCGAGCGCATGCGCATTCTTCGAGACAAGGTCCTCGCGGCCCTGCGCAAGGACGCGACGCTGCTTCTCGATGGCCGCTCACCCGAGGAGTACAGCGGTGATCGCGTCGGCGGTCCGGGCGGCCCCGACGTGGGGGCGCTCCGCTACGGCCGCATCCCGGGCGCGAAGCATCTTTATTTCGAGGACCTGCTCGACTCCAACAAGGCTTTCAAGCCGATTCCGGAGCTGAAGGGCCTCTTTGAGACCCGTGGCACAGCGGAGGATCGCGACATCATTGCGTATTGCCGCATGAGCCATCGCGCGACGGTGCTGTATTTTGCGTTGACGCAGCTCCTGGGCCTGAAGAACGTGAAGATCTACGACGGATCGTGGACGGAATGGGGCAACCTCGTCGGCGTTCCCGTCGAACGCTAGGGATGGATGAAACAACAATGGAGATGTAAAGAATGGCGACAGCAAACATGAAGGCGCATCGTCTGGGCTGGATCGGCATCGGGCGGATGGGATACGCGATGGCGGAGCGGCTCGCAAAAGCCGGCTGCGACATCACGGTCTGGAACCGCACGCGAGAGAAGGCCGAGCCGCTCGCAAAGAGCGGTGCAAAGATCGCGGGCTCGCTCACCGATCTCGCGGCATGCGATGTTCTCTTCACGATGGTCGCGACGGGCAAGGACGTGAAGGAGGTGCTCTTCGGCCCGAACGGTGTTACCTCCAAGGGAAAGGCGCCCGGCGTCGTCGTGGACAGCACATCCATCTCGCTCGAGGAGTCGGCCGAAATCCGGGAGAAGCTGGAAAATCTCGGCGCGAAGTTCCTCGCCGCCCCGGTGTCGGGCAACGACAAGGTCGTCAAGGCCGGAAAGCTGATGTTCGTCGTGTCGGGGTCCGAGGCCGGCTACGCCGCCGCCCGTCCCTACCTCGACCTCATGGGGCGCGGATCGAGCTACGTCGGCGAAGGAGAGCTCGCGCGCATCGCAAAGATCTGCCACAACGTGTATCTCAGCGTGGTCATACAGTCCCTGTGCGAGATTACCGTGCTCGCGCAGAAGGCGGGCATGCGGCGCCATGCCTTCCTCGACTTCATGAACAACAGCATCTTCGGCTGCATGTTCACGCGCTATAAAACGCCGGCCCTGGTCAATCTCGACTTCCACGTGACCTTTACGCCGGAGCTGCTATGCAAGGACATCGATCTGGGACTCTCCGCGGGCCGGCGCCACGGCGTGCCCATGCCGCTTGCCTCGACGACGCGCGATCTGGTGCAGGCGCTGATCGGGAACGGCCATGCGGACAAGGACTTCGCGGCGCTGCTCTTGCTCGAGGCCCGGGCATCGGGGATGGAATTGAAGCCCGAGAACGTGCCAGTCAGCGATGGCCTTTCCTGACCCGCCTCGCGGTAAGATGGCGAACGCCGGGGATCCAACAGCTTTGAGGTTGACCGAGTGACTACGAACGCATCGGCAAGGGGCACTGCCCGGATAGCGGTGTCGGGCGCCGGAAAGCGTTTCGGCACGCTGCCGGTCTTTCGTGACGTCAATTTCTCGGTCGGCGAGCGCGACGTGCTGACCATCATCGGACCCTCGGGGTGCGGCAAGACGACGCTCCTGCGATGCATCGACGGGCTGATCCCGCTCTCCGAGGGAAAGATCATGATGGAAGGCGAGCCCATCACGCATCCGCGCGAGGGCGTCGCCATGGTGTTTCAGCACTTCGGGCTCTTTCCGTGGAAGACCGTCTTTCAGAATGTCGCTTACGGCCTCAAGCTCGCCGGGGCAACCCGGGCGGAAATCGAGGAGAAGATCCCCGCCTTCATCAATCTCGTCGGGTTGACCGGCTTCGAGCACTACTATCCCTACCAGATCTCGGGCGGCATGCAGCAGCGCTGCGGGGTCGCGCGCGCGCTGGCAGTCGAGCCGAGGGTGCTGCTGATGGACGAGCCATTCGGTGCAGTGGACGCCCAGACACGCGAGATCCTGCAGTTCGAGATGCTGCGCATCTGGGAGTCGCGCCCCACGACGATGTTGTTCGTCACGCATGCGATCGAGGAGGCCGTGCTGATGGGCGATCGCGTCATGGTGCTCAAGGGCCGTCCCAGCGGGGTGCATGAGATCATCAAGGTCGATCTGCCGCGCCCGCGTGAGCGCAGCACGCTGCTCCATCCGCGGTTCGCCGAGCTTCGCGAGCACGTTTGGGGCACTTTGATGAAGGAGGCACGGGAAGCCGAGTTCAAGGTTTGAGAGAAGCGTTTGCGGTACCGGCTGGCGCGGCCAGCCGGCCAGTGTTTCAACTTTTACCGGAGGGGGCGATGAAAACGTTAAGGGTTCTGATCAGCAAACTGGTGCGGCCGGCCGTCGCGGCCGGAGTTGGATTCATGGCGCTTGCGACCATCGCGGCGGGGGGCGTGCAGGCCGCGGACAAATTGACCGTCGGTGTGCCGGGCGTGCCCCCGGTCTTCGTCTCCGCGTTGGTCTATACGGCCAAAGACGCCGGGTTTTACAAGAAGTACAGGCTTGATGTGACCGTTAAGCCGTTCGATTCGGGCGTGGCCGCGTCCAAGGCAGTGATCAGCGGATCCGTCGACGCGTCGATTTCGCCGACCGCTCCGGCGGCCAGGATGATTTCGAACGGCAACGTGCCGCTGGTGGCCATCCAGGGATTCGAGAAGCCGGACTGGATTATCGGGTCGATGGATCCGGCCAAGAACACGTGCGAGCACATCAAAGGGCAGGCGGTCGGTGTCGACTCTCCCCAGGGCGCGCGCTGGGTCGCGCTGTCGAACATGGTGCGGGCCTGCGGCCTCCTGCCGGACAAGGACGTTCCGACCGTCAACCTGAGCTCCAACGTCGGCGCCGCGATGGTGGCCGGACAGCTGACGTTCGGGGTGCTGCATCTCGACGATATTCCCGTCATCGAGCGCGAAAGCGGAAAGAAGCTGACGATCGTTCTTGAGATCGAGAAAACCTCGCCGGGCACTCATTACACGGCGTTGTTCGCGAACCAGAAGAACCTCCAGGCAAATCGCGACAAGTTCGTCCGCCTGGTTGCCGCGCACATCGAGGCCATCAAGTTCATGTACGATCCGGCCAACTTCGAGAAGGTCGGCGGCTACGCGAAGCCGACCGGGCGCAATCTTCAGGACGCCACGAACGCGGTCAAGATGTTCACTGACTTCGGGTTCTGGCCCAACGGGCATTCGGGCCTGGACCGGAAGCGGTTTGACAAGACGGTCCAGATCCAGGTCATGGTCGGGAAGAAGACCAAGGGCAAAGGCGGGATCAAGCCCGACGCGACGCCGGTTGCCTATGATCGGTTCGCCGATCTTTCGATCTGGAACGACGCGATGGCGCTCGTCAAAAAGTCGAAGTAGGCGTACCGTTGAAAGCCGGAATCCGGGGCGGCCGCGTGTTGATCGCACGAACAGCGATTCGCGCCCGCCCCGTCTCTTTCTCACGGGATGGCTGTGGCCCGTCCGGGCTCTCCCTTCCGTAGAGCGCAAGTCATGATCGAACTGATCAATTCGGATGCGCGCTGGGTACGGTGGTTGACCTTCGCCGCGAGCATTCTCCTGGGTGTGGCGATCTGGGAGATGGCGGGGCGCAACGCCAATCCCCTGTTCATGGCGCCGCTGATTGGCGACGCCCAGACCCCGGGCGCCGCCGTCAGGCTGATCGACTTCTTCGGCGAGAGCCAGTTTCGGGACGCGATCCTGAGTTCGTTGCTGTTGTTCTCGACGGGGTTCGTGCTCGCTCTCGTCGTCGCAGTGCCTCTGGGCATCGTCCTCGCCCGCCTGGTGCTGCTGCGAGTCGCCCTCGAGAGCTACATCCTGGTGTTGTACGTGACGCCCATGGTGGCGCTGATCCCGTTCGTCCTTTCGATACTCGGCTTCGGATTCTGGCCGAAGGTCCTGGTCGTTTTCCTGTTCGCATTCTTTCCGATGATGTACAACACGCTCGAGGGCGCGCGCAGCGTCAAGCCCGAGTTGCTCGAAGTCGCGGGCTCGTTCCGTTCGCCCGAGTGGCCGATCTGGCGCGATATCCTGATTCCCTACACGCTGCCGTTCGTGCTGACGGGAATCCGCCAGGCGACCGGGCGGGCCCTGGTCGGCATGATTGCGGCCGAGTTCTTCCTGAGCACGAGCGGCCTTGGCGAGATCATCATGGTCGCCGCGCGCACGCCCGATATGGCGAACATGCTGGCCGCCATCGTATTCATAACGATACTGGGCGTGACCCTCATGCGGCTTGCCCAGGCCTGCGAGAGGAAATTCTCGGCCTGGCGGGGGATTGACGAATGAATACCCCGGCCACCCATGCCGTTTCCGGAATCCCGCTTGCGCACCGGCTACCGCGGGTTCTCCAGAGCGCGGACCTTTGGGTGAAGGTCGCCGCGGGCGCGATCATCCTCCTCGTGTGGCAGGTCGGGGTTGGCGCGTTCGCGCCGCGCTTCGTCGCCAAACCGATCCAGATTGCGCAGGCGTTTCCGAAGGTCATCACCGACCCGGCTTTCCGGGCAGCCGTCGGAAGCACGCTGGGCGCCGTGCTCCAGGGCCTCGCGATTGCCATGGTCGCGGGCGTGATCATTGGCGTGGCCATGGGGCGCGTGAAGGTATTCGACCGCCTGCTCAACCTTTATGTGAACGGGCTTTACGCGCTGCCCATGGTCGCGGTCCTGCCGCTGTTGGCGACCTGGTTCGGCTATGAGAGCAACGCTCGCCTCGCGACGATCGTATTCGCGGCCATTTTTTCGGTCGCCATCAATGCCCGGGACGGCGCCCGCTCCGTGCCGATGGAGTACCTCGAGGTGTGCAAGGCGTATCGAGCCAAGCGCCGCCATGTCTGGTTCGATGTGACGCTTCACTCGTCGCTGCCCTATCTTGTCGCCGGGTTCCGGCTCGCGGCGGGACGCGCCCTGGTGGGCGCCGTGATCGCCGAGTTCTTCGTGTCGCTCGAAGGCGTGGGCATGTACATCCTCGCTCACGCCCGGGCGTTTCAGCACAACGAGGCCGTCGTCGGGGTACTGGCGCTCGCCGCATTCGGCCTTTTCTTCGAGGCCGGCATGAACTGGGTGATGCGCCGGTTCCTGCCCTGGGCCCGTCGCGGCTGACGCGAAACGGGAAACATGAAATACCGCCGACTGGGGAAAAACGGCCCACGCGTCTCCGCGATCGGCATGGGACGCGGCGCCCAGGCCGTTCGGTTTGGCGAACCGCTCGAGCAGACGTTCAACGAGACGATCGCCCGCGCGATCGATCTTGGCATCAACTTCTTCGATTCGTCGGACTCCTATTGGGGATCCCGCCACGAGGTGCTGCTCGGCCGTGCCCTGAAAGGCAGGCGCGGCGAGGTCATGGTCTCGAGCAAGTTCGGCAACATCGATCTGCCGGACGGCAAGAAGGCGGTCAACGGGCGGCCCGACTACATTCCGGGCGCTTGCGAAGCGAGCTTGAAGCGCCTCGGCGTCGATGCGATCGACGTTTATTTCCTGCACCGGATGGATTTTTCCGTGCCGATCGAGGACACCATCGGCGCGATGGCGCGCCTTGTGGAGCAGGGCAAGGTGCGTTGGCTGGGCCTGTGCGAGGCTTCGGCCGAGACGCTCGAGCGCGCGCACCGGACGCATCCGCTGGCGGCGCTGCAGACCGAGTATTCGCTGTGGGCGCGCGGCGTGGAGCCATCAATACTGCCCGCGTGCGTGAAGCTGGGCATCTCGTTCATGGCGTACGCGCCTCTTGGGCGCGGGCTTCTCACCGGGCGCATCAAGGCCGTGGACGACCTGGCGCCAAACGATCGCAGGAGGAGGCATCCGCGCTTTCAGCCGGAGAACCTGGCACGCAACGTGGCCTTGGTGAGCGAGCTCGAGGGCGTGGCTGCGCGCAACAAGGCAAGCGCGGCGCAGGTTGCCCTGGCATGGCTCCTCTCGCGCGGGGAGCATGTCATACCCATTCCGGGCACGAATCACCTGCAGAACCTCGAGTTGAACGCGGCTGCCGTGGAGCTCGAACTGCCGCCGGCCGACCTCGCGCGCTTGACCGAGGTCTTTGCAATCGGGGCGGGCGCCGGCGAGCGCTACAATCCGCGGATGATGGAGAGATGGGGCATGTCGCCGTAGTGACATCACCGCTCACCGGTCAGGGAGAAAAAAATGGCAGACCGCAATGTACAGGTCGCACTCGAGCGCTTCAGCTGGCGAATGCTCTCGCAGCAGGTGCCGGTGTGGGAGTTCGAGCAGCTGAAGAAGAAGATCGAGAAATGGGATCAGTGGTGCGAGGAGTGGTCCAAGGCCGCGCGCAAGCACGCGGAGATCGGCGACGTTGCGGCGACCCGCGGCTACCGCGCGACGGCGGGCGCGGCGTATTTGCGTGCCGCACTCTACTATCATTGGGCGACGTTCCTCTTTGTTCACGATCTCAAGCAGTGGACGGCCGGAATGGAGGCGATGGGCGAGTGCTGGAAGAAGGCTGCGCCGCTCGTCGATCCGCCGATGGAGCTCATGGAAATCCCGTTCGAGGGCGTCGCGCTTCCGGGTTATCTGCGCAAGCCCCCCGGCGTCGCGAAGCCCCCGCTCGTGATGCTGGTACCCGGAGGAGACTCGACGAAGGAGGAGCTCTACGATTTCGGAGAGCACATGGTGGGGCGCGGCCTTGCCGCCTTCGCCTTCGACGGCCCGGGGCAGGGGCTGGTGAGCCTCAAGCTCAAGCTCCGGCCCGATGCGGAAGTCCCGATCCGCGTGGTCACCGACCACGTCCTGCGGCGTACCGATGTCGACACGGCGCGCCTCGCCGTCGGAGGCATATCCTACGGGGGAATCTTCGCCTGCCGCGCCGCCGCTTTCGATGCGCGCTTCAAGGCCGTGTTTTCAGCGAGCAGCTGGTACACGCCAGCCGGCCGCTTCCGGTCCATGGATCCGCTGTCGCAGTCGGGCCTCAAGCACTACATGGGTGAGAACGCCGAGGAGGTCCAGAACCGCATCACGATGGCCGGCGCGGCGGAACGCATCAAGGTGCCTCTGCTGCAGATCTACGGGGGGCTCGATCGGGCATCGCCCCCGGAGCACGCGTATCGCGTCGAGAAGGAGGTCAAGGGGCCGACCACGACCATGGTCTTCGACAACGGCGTGCATGTCTGCAACAACCTTCACCACATCGTGCGGCCGTTGATCGCAGACTGGCTTGCCGAACAGCTCAAATGATTCGTGATGTGTGATGGGTGATGAGTGATGAGTAACAGGTTCCGCTTGCTGGACACGAAGACTCCGATTCTTGCGTCCCATCATCCGTCACCCATCACCCGTCACGATTTGGAGAATACGGCGTGACGGTGATGCTGGGCGCCGACGCGCTCGAGGGCGCGCTCGGGATGCGTGATGCGATCGATCTACTGGAAGCCGCTTCCCAGCATGAGGCGTCAGGCCGCACTTTCGTCTCGCCGCGCCTCAACACGGCCTTCGACGGCGGCTGGATGCGCATGATGTTCGCCGCCGATTACGAGGCCGGCTACGCCGCCACCAAGGCCTACCACATGATCCAGGGCGCAGGCGTTCGCTACGTGGTCTCGCTCTATCGGCTCCGCGACGGCGCGCTGCTCTCCGTGCTCGACGGGCGCCTCATCACCGATCTCAGAACCGGCGCCGCAAGCGGCGTCGTGGCGCGCAGGGTTCCGATCGGGCACGGTGTGTCGATCGGCATCATCGGCTCGGGGCACCAGGCGCGCATGCAGCTCGAGAGCCTGGCGTGCGTCTACCGCATCGAGTCGGCGGCGGTTTTCAGCCCGACGGCGGCGCACCGGGAGGCCTTTGCGCGCGAGATGTCTTCCCGGCACGGTATCGCCGTGACGGCGGTCGAGTCCGCCGAGGCGGCCGCACGGGGGCGGGCGATCATTGTGGCGGCAACGAGCTCCCGCAGCCGCGAGCCTGTTCTGAAGCGGGAGTGGGTGTCCGGCTGCCGCCTGCTCTGCGCTGTGGGCAGCACCCGCCCCGAATCGGTGGAAGTCGATCCGGGCTGCTTCGGGGACGCGGCGCTGGTGGCGGTGGATTCGGAGCGCGCGGTGGATGAAGCCGGGGACCTGCAACAGGCGGAGAAGGCGGGCCTCATCCCCGCGAAGAATCGCGCCACGCTGGCGCAGATCGTCTCGGGGCAAGCGGCGGTGCCGCGTGAAGGCATGATCCTTTTCAAGTCGGTAGGCACCGCCCTGCAGGACCTGGCGCTGGGGCAGCGTTACTATGAGCTGCTCGGAGCGCAGGCCGGAAGGCCGGCGGCGCCGCAGCTCGCGAGCCTCAAGGTTCCGGTGACCCGTGGCGTCTGACCGGATCGTTTAGCAGCGCCCCGGAACTCGTTCAGGGAAATGAAGATGGCAAAGGCACGCAGCAAGCAAGAACCCGCAGAACGAAAATACCCGCGCATCGACGAGCGCGCCGCGGAAAAATTCGTCTCGTTGCAGGAGATCGTGCACACGGCGCGACGCAATCTTCCGCGGGACCTGTGGGACCATCTCTCCGGCGGGTCCGATTCCGAGACGACGCTCTGCCGCAACCGCCAGGGGCTCGACAGCCTCGCGCTGCGGCAGCGCGTGCTGGTCGACGTGCGGCAAATAGACATGACGACGACGCTCCTCGGCCGCAAGCTCGCGAGCCCGGTGTTTCTCGCGCCGGTCGGCGGTTTCGTCGGTTTTGCGCATCCCGAGGGCGCTTGCAACGTGGCGCGGGCCGCGGTGGCGCACGGCACGACCGCTTTCATCAGCACCGCCGCTAAACCGAGCCTCGAAGCAGCGGCGCAGGCGGTCAGCGAGCCGCTCATCTTCCAGCTCTACGTGCGGGCCGACCGCAAGTGGGTGGAGGACATCCTCGATCGCGCGAAGGCGGCCGGCTACCGCGCGCTTTGCGTGTGCGTGGACCGCAATTACTACGGGCGGCGCGAGCGCGACATCATCAGCCGCGCCAACGTGCGTGAGGGCTTCGGCGACCCGACCTACCAGATGGGCCTCAAGTGGGAAGACGTCACGTGGATGAAAGAGCGCATGGGCACACCGCTCATCCTAAAGGGCGTCGCCACGGCTGAGGATGGCCGCCTTGCGGTCGAGCACGGTGCCGATGTCGTCTATGTATCGAATCACGGCGGCCGGCAGCTCGACCAGGGTCAGGGCACGATCGAGGTCCTGCCGGAGGTCGTCGACGCGGTGGCGGGCCGGGCCGAGATCCTGTTCGATGGCGGGGTCCTGCGCGGCACCGACGTCGTGAAGGCGCTCGCCCTCGGCGCGCGCGCGGTCGGCGTGGGCAAGCTCCTGGGGTGGGCGCTCGCGGCCGCGGGCGAGGCGGGTTTAAAGCGCATGCTCGAGCTGATCGACGTGGAGATCCGCACGGCACTCGGATTGATGGGGGTGACCTCGCTCGGGCAGCTCAACCCTTCCTGGGTCCGCCCGGCGCAACCGGTGCGCCCGGCCACGCAGACGAATGCCTATCCCTGGTTTGAGGAACAGAGCCTGAAAGGAAACCGCCGATGAACGCCGTGAAGCGCCGATCACGCCGGACAAAACGCAAACCCGTCACCGGTCACGGGTCACCGGTCACGCCTTTAAAGCTTGAGCCGCGGTTGAAGGCGATCATGGCGCAGGAGTACCCGCGCTTCTCGGATGCGGAGTACGCGCGCCGGCACCGGGCGCTCGGGGCGCTGATGGAGAAGAACAATCTCGACCACCTGCTGGTGATCACCGACCATCGCTCGGGCAACGCGCCGCAATGGGTGACGGGCTGGCCCGGCACGGTGGAGGCTTACGTGATTTTCCGGCCGGGCGAGCGGATGTGGATGTCGGTCGAGTGGGTCAATCACTACCCGCTGGCGAAGAAGATGTGCAGCCACATGGATGTCCATTGGGGCGAGCACCGCGGGCTGCGCAAGATGATCCACGAGCTGCGGCATCGCGGCGCCAAGCGCATCGGCGTCATCGGGCCGCTGGCGGCGTCGAAGTACCGCGAGGTCGAGGAGCACTTCCCGCTGGTCGCGCTCGATGCCGAATACATCCGTCTGCGCATGATCAAGTCGGAGGAGGAGCTCGACTGGCTGCGCATCGGCGCTGCGCTCTCCGACGCGGGGCTCGCGGCCCTTCTTGCCGGGACGCGGCCCGGCTTGACCGAGCGGGAACTCGGCGCGATCGTCGAGAGCGCCTACATCCGGCACGGCGGCACGACGATGATCCACTACATCGGCGTGACCTCCATGGCGAAACCGCATATCTACGTGCCGCCGCAGCACCACTCGCCGCGCAAGGTGCGGAAGGGCGACATGGCGTTCTGCGAGCTCTCCGCCTACTGGTGGGATTACGCGGGCCAGGTGCTGCGCACCTTTAGCATTGGCGCGGAGCCCACTCCGCTTTACCGCGATCTGCACGCCGCCGCGGAAGCCGCGTTCGACGCGGTAACAGGCGTGGCGCGCCACGGCACGACGATGCAAGAAATCGTCGATGCGACCGGCGTCATCGAGAAGAGCGGCTTCACCGTCTGCGACGACCTGATGCACGGCTTCGGCGGAGGCTACTTTCAGCCCATCATCGGCTCGAAGAGCCGCCCGGCGGGCCCGCTTCCCGACATGACGCTGGAGGAGAACATGACGGTGGTGGTGCAGCCCAACGTGATCACGCGAGATCACACGGCGGGCGTGCAGGTCGGAGAGCTGATCCGCATCACGCGCACGGGCGTCGAGCGCCTGCACCGCGCGCGCCGCGGTTTCTTCCGCGTCGGCTAGGCGTTGCGGGCGGGCGCGCCGCCGGTCACTTGAGCCGGATCTTCATCGGCGCGACCTGTTTCTCCAACTCGTCGTAGGTCCTGTCGAAAGTGGCCTTGAACTGCCGGGGCGTCGCGGGCGGCGCAGCTTCCGCTCCGTCGGCTTCGAGCCACTTCGCTGTTTCAGGCTGATTCATTCCCCGGCTCACCGTTTCGTTGATCGCGAGAATAATCGGCGCGGGCGTTCCGGCCGGCGCGAAAAGAGCGTACTTGTTGGTCACCTGATAACCGGGCAAGCCCGACTCGGCGACGGTCGGTATGTCCGGGAAAGACTTCGCGCGCTGCGGCCCGGTCACGGCGATCGCCCGCAGCCTGCCGCCTCGGACATGCGGCGTGCTGGAAATCGTGCTCGAGAAGCCGAGCTGGATCTGGCCGGCGAGCATATCCATCATCGCCGGCGCGTTTCCGCGGTACGGAACGTGGGTCAACTGGATGCCGGCCATCGAGCTCAGGCGCTCCATGCCGAGATGCGACGTTGTCGCGAGCCCCGCCGAGCCGTAGTTGAGCGCGCCGGGCTTGCTTTTTGCATAGGCGACGAGCTCCTGCACCGACCTGATCGGCAGCGACGGCACCACGAGCAGCATGTACATCTGCCCGCTCATCTGCACCACCGGCACGAACGTCTTGCGGACGTCGTACTTAACGCGCTTCAGCACGGAATTCAGAATCAGGGTGTCCGTCGCGCTGAGCAGCGTGTAGCCATCCGGCGTGGCCTGTGAAGCAAGATCCGAGGCGATCACGGTTCCGCCCCCGGGGCGGTTGTCCACGATCACCGACTGCCCCCAGCGTTCGTTGATTTTCCGCGCCCCGACCCGGGTCACGGTGTCGAGCCCCCCTCCGGGCGCGATTCCAACGATGATGCGGATCGGCTTGCGCGGGTAGTCCGCCGCCATTGCCTGGGCGTGCGGCCCCGACAAGGTGACGGTGACGGCGAGCGCCAGGACGAGCTGTGCGATTCGTGTCGGCCCCATGGTGTCTCCCTTTCGACCCCCGGACGGATGCGATGTGCGTATCGTCGCACGTCGCGAGAAAAGCCGAAATCCGGGCCGTTGCCGGATTCCGGAATGCGGGACCCGCAAATACTGGACGCGCTGGCCCGGGGTTGGGCTAGAATACCTTCCCCGGTTGCGCGTCCGCGCAGCCGGCCTTCCGAGGAGCGATAACAACAACGAGCACGCCAGCGGGCGCACGCGCCCCTGCGCGACGCTTGGCTGCGTGTTGTGCCCGGGAGGGGACCATGCATTACAAGTTCACGGCCTTGATTACCGCTTGCGGCGGGCGCCGCCGCGTGGCCGTCTTTTCTCCCGCATCTGCCCGATCGTCGCCATGCAGGCAGCGCGACGGCGGCAACGCTTGGCACTACGTTTTGCAACCCGCGCTGCCTAGGGAGGGGCGCGGGTTTTTTGGGGCGCTGCCGGCTTGTGCCGGCAGCGCCATTTTCTCGAAAGCGCCGACGATTCCAGAACAGGAGACGGTGCGACGCAGAGCGCATTTGGCAATCGCGGGATTCAAGTAGTGTAAAGGGGAGCGCCGGCGCGCCTCGCTCGCGTCCAGGGAGGACGAGACAGAAGCCGCGCCAGAAGAAGCGCAGAAGAGGGCGGGGCGCAAGACCCCGCCCTCTTCGTTTGTGCGGAAAGGCTAGAATCGCGGCATGGGATCCCGCCGGAAAGATCGATGCGATGTCGCGCTGCTCGTCGACGAGGAGACGGGTGAGTACGCGGAGTCCGGGCGCTTCATTCCGGAATCGGACGATGTCGAGGAGAAAGTGCTGCGCGCGCTGCGCAGGCACTACAACCGCGTCGAGGTCGTGCCGTTCTCGCCGAAAGTGGTCGAGACGATACGGTGGCTGCACCGCCTGCGCCCGAAAATCATCTTCAACCTGACCGAATGGGTGGAGGGCGACCGCAGGCTCGACGCCGCCATCACCGGGCTCCTCGACGTGCTGAAGGTGCGCTACACGGGCACGGGTCCGGACGGCTTGCGGCTCGCGCGCGACAAGGCGCTCTCCAAGCAGATCGTGGCGGAGTTTGGCGTGCCCGTGCCGCGCTACTACGTCGCGGACGGCCCGCGCGACCTGCGGGGTCACGATCTCGGATTTCCCCTCATCGTCAAGCCGCTCTTCGGTGACGGCTCGGACGAGGTCAACAAGCATTCCGTGGTGCGCAACGAGAAGCAGCTGCGCGCGCGGGTGCAGGTGCTTCGCAGGCGCCTCGGCGAGCCTGCTGTGTGCGAAGAGTTCATTCCCGGGAACGATCTCTACGTCGGGCTGCTCGGCAACGAGCCGCGCGTGCTGACGCCGGTCGAGCTCGTCGTGCGGAGCCACCACCGCGCGGCGCCGCAGTTTGCGACCTACCGTCTCAAGAACGATCCGCGCTATCGCGCACGCTGGGGCGCGCATTACCGGCGCGCGAGACTATCGCGCGCGCAGATGCGCCAGGTGCGCTCGGTGAGCCGGCGCATCTTCGAGGCGCTGAAGCTGCGCGATTATGCGCGGCTCGACTTCAGGATCACCCCGGAAGGCGCGATCTACTTCATCGAGGCGAATCCGAATCCCGACCTCGACCCGCACGCGCTCAATCGCAGCGGCTGCTTTGCAGGCGTCCCGTATGCGAAGCTCGTCAAGACGATCGTAGAGTCGGCGCGCAATCGCTGAGGCCGCGAGCGGCGTCAGCCGCGCTGCTTGAGAATCGGAGCGGTGAGCTCCGAGAGACGCACTCGCTGATTGCCCCCGCTGTCGAAGTTCTCCGGATCGAGCCAGCGCAGGAAAGCGCGCTCGAGCTCGGGCCATTCGCTGTCTATGGCCGCATACCAGGCGGTATCGCGGCCGCGTCCCTTGTAGACGACGGCCTGGCGGAACACCCCCTCGTACGAGAAGCCAAGGCGCTGCGCCGCGGCACGCGAGGGCGCGTTGAGCGCGTCACATTTCCACTCGTAGCGCCGGTAGCCGAGCTCGAAGGCGCGCTTCATCATGAGATACATTGCCTCGGTCGCCGCGCGCTTGCGCTGCAGCAGCGGCGAGTAGTTGATGTGGCCGACCTCGATCACTCCGTTGGCCGGATCAATCCGGAGGTAGCTCGCGACACCGGTCGCCTTGCCAATCCCGTTGTCCACGATCGCGTGATACAGGGGATCGTCGCCGAGGCATGACGTTTCCATCCAGCGCCGGTAGGCGTCGAATGAATCGAAGGGGCCGGCCGAGCTGTAGGTGAAATTGCGCCCGCTCGGGTCGCGCGCATTCGCATCGTAGAGCTCCGTCGCGTGACGCGCGGGATCGAGTGGCTCGACCCGGCAATAACGCCCGGCCATGGCCGTGCGCGGCGGCCGCGGTGGCGGTTTCCAGTCGGGAAGCGGCGGACCGACGGGCTGTCCCAGCGCGTTTTGAAATTCAGGCATTCTGTCGTTGCTGCCACCAGCGCTTGAGCCAACCCGAGTTGCCGCCGACCGCGACGATGTCCATCAGCGCCTCCGGCATCGGGGGGTACTCGCGCGAGACGCCCCGTGTTCGGTTGACGAAGAGCCCGTTGCGGAAGTCGACTTCGAGCTCATCGCCGCTCTCGCAGATCTCGGTCACGGCGGGACAGTCGGTGAGAACGCGCAAGCCCTCCCCAATCGCTGCGCGGTAGGCGAGAAAGGGCATCGATTCGCACACGAGCCCGAGCTCCAGGGCGCGCATGGCGATGTAGCCGTTCATTTTTGGCCCCATGCCGAAGTTGCGGCCGGTGACGATAATGTCGCCGGGGCGGCAGCGCTGGTGGAACCCCGGGTCCGTCTCCTCGAAGAGATGCGGGATGAGCTCGGCGGGATCGAACTGCCGCGCGACGATGTACCGGTTCGGAATGACTCCGCCGGCGTGCGGAACGTCATCGCCGAGCCTGTAGCAGCGTCCCTTGAGCACCCAGTCGAACTCGCTCATGCGGCCTCCCGGGCAAGGCGCAGGACTTCCTGGGAAGCGGCGAGGCTGCGCGGGTCCGTGATTTTCCCGGCGATCGCCGATGCGGCCACTGTCGCGGGGCTCCCAAGATAGAGCTTCGCGTCCCTCGCTCCGAAGCGCCCGGTGTTGTTGTTGGCAGCCGTTGAAATCGATGCCTCGCCCGAATGCACGGGCCCGATCACCGCGTCATTGCACGGGCCGCAGCCCGCCGGCAGCAGGACGGCGCCGGCCTCGATGAAGATCTTCATGATGCCGTCGTCGATCATGCGCCTGGTCGAGCGTTCCGAGCCGGGCGCGATGAAAAGGCGCATGCCGGGGTGAATGCGCCGGCCGCTCAAAACGCTTGCCGCAAGCACGAGGTCTTCGTACATCGACGATCCGCAGGAGCCGATGAAAGCATGGCTCACCGCGGTGCCGGCCACCTCGGAAAGATTCACCGCTCTTTCAATCCCGCCCGGCAGTGCAACCTGCGGCTCCAGCGCGCCGACCTCGAGCATGAGATCCGCCTCGTAGCTTGCGTCGGCGTCGGGGTAGATGGGCGTGAATGGACGCTGCGCACGTGCCGTGGCAAGCGCGATGACCTTATCGGAAGGCGGAAAGAAGACGCCATAGGCGCGCATTTCGGTCGGGCTCGAGCAGAGCGCAGTGCGCGCGGCCAAGTCGAACTGACCGATGTCGCCGGCGAACTCGAGCACGCGGTAGTCGAGATCG